>NZ_JFHM01000007.1:0-311461 GCF_003664935.1 Mesotoga sp. H07pep.5.4 | reverse complement strand
CCTTTACCCAATTACATATAGATGAAGAACTAAGACCATATTTCCTTCCTAACTCTCTGTAACTCCTGTCTGTCTCTAGGTATTCTTTAACTACTTCAATCTTAAACTCAGAACTAAAACTCCTCTGCTTCTTCCCTTTCATACTTACCCCCTCTCTACTCTTCTATCCTATCTGTTCTTCTATTTATCTCCAATATCCTTGCGGGGTAAATATGCTCTTCTCGGAGAACGGTGGACCGTTGACGGACAACGCTGTCTTCACAGCGATCAGCGAAAAGCGGTTCTTAGGTGAGAGATCCCGTGCAGAGTCCCCAAACAGGAGCATTTTGGGGCAGGCTCTACGGGATGACAGAAAAGGCGTTAAGCAAGTCAGCCTCTACGTGATGACAATTTCAGATGATTGTGCAGTTCTCTTGTAGGGGCGAACGGCCGTTCGCCCGAAAAAGGTCCTTGTTGGAATCTCTGCCTCTTACGCGGAAAATGGGACAGACGCCAGGACCCCGTCAGTCCCTATTTTCGCTCTCGTCTTCTCGTGAGCGCAACGAACATCTCGATTTGCACTTTCTAGGCTGTTCAAAGAGTGCAGGCGATCTTTTACGTGTGAAAGGAGCTCATCAGTTCTTCTTACATTAAGCCAAAATGCACCCTTCTGAACAATCAGCGGTATTAAGTTTCATAATGGAACAAAATATAGTCGTTTCTTTACTGCAAAATAGTCGCTTATTCATGGATATTTAGACTTCCGGTTTATTCTCTACGGCTTATTCGTTTGCCATAGGTTTGGTTTTTCTTCTTTTCTTATATATAGTGGAGTTGTACTAGTTTCATAGTGAAACAAAATATTTCTACTCACTTTTCTGATGAAGCCCGCAGATTTTCGACTGAATAATATGAATTTTAGGGAGGTGCTTTCAATGGCAAGAACTATGTTAGTTTTGCTAGCTGTCTTGATGCTTTTCACATCGGCTTTTGCTTTGATCGAAGCAGAGCCGCTGTCGATTAACACTTCTGGTGTAGACAGAATGCCGTGGGTCTTTGAAGACACTATCTATTTTGTTACCCAGAGCTACAACATCTATCAGGCAACCTGGAATGATGGAAACTGTGGTGAACCTGAACCGGTGAAGGGAGCTGTGAACTCCTCAGAGAACGAGATCAGCCCATGTGTTTTGAGAAACAACATCGGCGAACTGGTGATGTATTTTGGTAGATATACCGGTTCAGATAGGGATTACGACTTCTTCAGATCGGTTTTCGATGAAGGTAAGGGCGAATGGGGAGAACCCGAAGTTATCTTAGAACTGAGCACAGAGATTCAAGACTGGAAAATTTGGGTAAACGGCGATGAAACAAAGGCCTACGTCACTACAAAGGGTGCCTTTGGTGGACTAGAACCAACAGGTGTGAGAGATATCTGGGTTTCCGAGAAGGAAAACGGCAAGTGGTCGACCCCTACAAAAGTAGATGAAGTGAACTCGAGTGGCAATGAATGGTCTGTCTTCGTCGACCCTGATGGAAAGATCTGGTTTGATTCATCCAGAGATGATTCCATAGGGGGTTACGATATCTATTTCTATGACCCCTCCACAGGAGAAATCGGTCATCCCGAGATGATGATTAACTCTTTCTACGATGAAAGAAGTATGTGGACAGATGGCAAAATTATCGTATTCTCCACTGTTGACAGACCTAATGGTGTGGGTGGTTACGACATTTTCATGGCTGAACTAGAATAGAGACTTTCTCTTCTTTGTTGAGCCCGTTCATTGTCCTGGATGGTGGGCGGGCTCTCATTCAGATTTCGAGAGGTGATGGCTTTGCGTTGTTTATCCAAGGCAGAAAAGGAAGTCTTCTTCGAGCTCTGGCGAAATAAAAATGGGTTGTCAAGAAAATCTATAGCCAAGGCCACGAATCTGAGCAAAGCCACTGTTTCCAGACTCTCTCAACAGCTTATCGAAAAGGGTTTTGTTCTTGACAGCACGCCGGTGCCCTCTGCTCACAAAGGCAGACCGTATTCGGTACTCAATGTGAACAACGGAGAGCTGCTTGTCGGCGGAGTTCACATACATTCGAAGACGATGAATGTAGTTCTGGGCGACTTGTCAGGCAGAGTCAAGCATGTACGATCTCTGAATCACTCGAGAAGTGACGTTCTGGATAAGCTGTACGAAATTCCGAAGATCATACGGAATGGTTTTGACGAAAATATCTCCTCAGTCCTTGTTTTCAGCATTGTGACACCGGGAATAGTTGACGAATCGACAGGGACTGTTGTTAAGAGCTTCTATACGCAGAGTGAAACGGTCAATCTTAAAAGGCTCGGCGACGAATGGGACACAACAATCGAAATAGAGAATGACGCTAACGCTTTGCTAGTTTCAGAAATGCTTCTCGGCTCTATTCCCTTAAGAGATGCTTTGTACATAGATAGAGAGTTTGGAGCTTCTCTAGTGCTTGATGGAAGGATTTTCAGAGGGCCGCATGGAGGTGCCGGAGAATTTGGTCACATTCAGGTTGATCCTTCCGGTCCTGAATGCTGGTGCGGCAAAAGGGGCTGTGTGGCTGCCTTTTTCGATCCCAAAAACCTGCACGACACGTTTTCCGGATTGGTTCCGAACAGCAGTTTGAAATTGAACGATCCTTCCTTTCTGAAGTTCCTGAATGAACTGTACTCAAGAAACGACACAGAAGATTATGTGAGAGCTTTTCAGCAACTACTGGATAAACTCGCAGCAGCTGTTGCAAATGTTGTTGACTTGCTGGGGCTGGAAACTATAGTGCTCAACAGCCGCAATCCTTTCTTCTCAGACAAAGCAGTTGATTACCTTAGAAAGAGAGTTTTTGATATGTCCTTGGGCCATACTGAGCTCAAGATGATGATTCTTAAGGTTACTGAACAGAAGCTCCTTAGAACACCCCTTGCGGTTTCAATAGGGAGAATACTGGAAGTCTTTTAGGAGGTGTGTTTTATGAGAAAGGGAGTTCTTATACTTTTTATTGCCTCATTGCTCTTGATCACTTCTGTAATTGCGAAAACGACTATCGTTCACTGGATGCACCATTCGCCAAGCAGAGCAATGATCATCATGGAAATGGCTTCTGAATTCATGAAAGAAAACCCAGATGTAGAAATCAAGGTTCAGACAATACCGTATTCGGAGTATAAGACTAAGCTACTGGCCGCTCTGGCTGCAGGAAGTGGGCCAGATGTCGCCCAGATTCCGGCCACGGCAATGGAGGAGTTCTTCGGTTATGGATTGGTACAACCAATAACCGCCAGTGTTGCAACAGCCGAAGAGATGAGAGAGAAATGCATAGATGCAGCCATTGATAAGCTAATCATCGGCGGTCAGCTGTACGGCTTTCCAACTGATGTTCAGACAATTGTTCTATTCTACAATCCATATCTTTTCGAACAGGCAGGTCTCGATCCCGACAGCCCGCCTCAAACCTGGACCGAACTCCTGGAGTACGCGAAGAAGCTGACAATTTGGGAAGGGAACAAAATGATTCAGTCCGGACTGGGAATCGAAGGTTATGAACCCGTTATTGAGAGTTTCATGAGACAGGCGGGTGCAACGTTCTTGGTAAGCGATGAAGAAATGAAAGTCGTTTATGAAGATGCTCAGCTCGAGGGCCTGAAATTCCTGACAGATGCAGTACTGGAACATAAAGTATATGTACCGGAATTCGGCTCGAGGTGGACGGGATTCAGGCAGATAAAGGAAGCGATGGTATTCGGACATGGAGCAATGGTCGGTTCTTTCCAGGTCGGCGGGCATCCTGATCTTGTATTTAGAACTGCACTCCCTCCGGCACACCCCGAGACAGGAAATCGAAGCTCGGTTTTGACCAGCTGGGCCCTCGTTCTCATGAGCGATTGCAGAACCCCCGAAATTGCTTCGGAATGGCTAGCGTTTATTAGCTCGCCCGAAGCCCAGAAACTGTGGTTCAAGGACACAGGAGAACTTCCTTCTTATTATAGTGTGATCAATGATCCCGAGTTTTCGGATGATCCTTTGTTGGGCCCGATTCTGGATTCACTGAATTATGCTGTTCCAACGTTCTCTGCGGGCTGGGGAAATCCGGCCGCTCTTCTCAGGGAGACGGCGTACAACAACGTAATCAACAAAGGCGCAGATCCTGAAGAAGCGCTCAAGAAGGCCTTAGACGAAATCAACCAGTATCTGGAAGAGACTTTTGGAATATTCTGATCCTGAACCAGGGCTGGCGCCAAGCCCAATGCGGAGGTCTTTCAATGTTCGATCTATCCAAGAATGTGTTGAGTAAAATCTTAATAGTTGCAGGCCTGTTCCTGATAATTATCTCTTTCTTCCTGCCCTACGCATCGGGAGAAGTTCAGCTCGAGGTTTTTGACTTCTCTTTTTGGGGAACAGTGAATCTCTTGTTCGTCTATATTGTTTTGGTCTGCCTTTTTGTGTTGTTCTTTGCGATTAGAAAGATCTCATTTCTACTGGGAACAGCTGTTTCTTTGTTAGTACTGAACATCACTGTCATTTTCATGAAAAACGAATGGCAGGAGGTTCTTAGATCTAAGTTCTTTCTAGATTTTCTGGGCGCTGCCGGTTACGGATGGTGGATTTCTTTGATCGGCAGCGCTGCGGTTCTCGTCGCCGTCGTGAGACTGATTCCGGACAAGAAGAGGTCTCCATATCTCTTCATTCTGCCATCAATATTTGGAGTCTTCTTTCTCACTTTCTTCCCGGCAATGTTTGCTTTCTTTATCTCGTTTCACAGGTGGAATATCCTCGTGCCGAACAAGCCATTTGTGGGGCTTGCAAATTTCAGGAAAGCCCTTACCGACGAGTATTTTCTGAGATCACTCTGGATAAGTTTCAAATACGCTCTTGGCGTTATACCGACGAAAATCGTGATTTCCTTTTTCTTTGCCCTCCTCATATACTCTATCCCGAAATTCAAGAGCGTATTCAGGGTGATATATTTCCTTCCGGCTGTGACTTCTGTCGTTGCTATAAGCGTTATTTGGACCTGGATATATCATCCGTATTACGGACTTGCGAATTATCTAATTAGCCTATTTGGAGCTGAGCCGATTAACTGGTTGGGTAACCCGGAAATTGCCATCTGGTCCGTGGTTCTCGTTTCAGTTTGGAGATCCGTTGGATACAGCATAATAATCTTTCTGGCCGGGTTGAACAACATACCAAGAATTATTCTGGAAGCCTCGGACATCGACGGAGCAACGCGCTGGCAAAAGGTCAAGAACATCATAATCCCGCTAATGAAGCCTTCACTGGTTTTTGTGTTCATAACTTCGACGATCGGCGCGATTCAGGTTTTCACAGAGATATACATGATGACGGGAGGAAACGCCGATACGAAAACGGCCGTCTTCTACATCTGGCAGACTGGTTTCAATAAATTGCAGATGGGGTACGCGAGTTCAATGTCGATCGTTCTGTTTGCAATAATCTTGGTGATTACTCTTATTCAGATGAGGGTCACAAAGATTTTCAAGGAGGAGTGACCTTGAGATCTAAGAGGAAGACAAACATCATTGTCTATTCTATTTCATACACGCTGTTGATAGCATTTTCCATAATTATGATCATGCCCTTTGTATGGATGATCTTGTCTACATTCAAAGACCAGAGTGAGCTTATGAGATTTCCCCCTAAATTCCTGCCCGACAAGTTCTCGCTGAAGAATTACGTTGAGGTATTCAGTTCAGTTCCCTTTTTGAGGTATTATTTGAACAGTATACTCATAACTACCGTGGCTGTCACTCTCACATTGCTCACATCCAGTCTTGCCGGTTTCGCCTTTGCAAAATACAAATTCAGAGGAAGAAATGTCATTTTCAAGACTCTGCTCGGCGCTATGATGATTCCTTTTCCTGTCACCATAATCCCGCTGTATATCATGATCTACAATCTGGGCCTTGTAGACACCTACTTGGCTCTGATCGTCACGGGTTCGGTAAGCATATTCGGAATCTTTCTGATGAGGCAATTCATTGTCACTATCCCCGACGACTTGATAGATGCTGCCAGGATAGACGGGTGTTCCGAATTCCAGATCTTCAGAATCATTGTGATTCCAAACATAAGGGCGCCGCTCTCTGCTCTTGCGATCTTTTCCTTCATGGGGACCTGGAACGCTTTCCTGTGGCCTCTTCTGGTTGTTAACAATGACGAGCACAGGACGGTCCAGCTCGGAGTGCAGTATTTTACCCAGCGTTACGGCGATTTGATGCATCTTCAGATTACGGCAGCCGCAATGGCCGTTATACCGATAGTGGTGTTGTATCTCTTGTTGCAGAAGCAATTCATCGAGGGCATTACGATGACCGGTTTGAAGGGCTAGTAAGGGGTGATAATATGAAGAAGCTCTTGACATCTTTTTTCTTTGTCCTATTCTTATCTTCCGTCTTTCTTTCAATGGAAGGCAGTGGACCTGAGAATATCGTGATCTTGATCTGCGACGGGATGGGTTTCAACCATCTATATATATCCGAACTCGTAACGGGGGAAGCTATGGGAAGCCACAGTCCGGTAGTCAGTATCGGTAGAAACGAGGCTTTAGATAATCTCGTCACCGATTCCGCGGCAGCCGCAACCGCTATCTTTTCTGGTGTGAAAACAATTACTGGATATCTTGGAGTGAATGCATTAGGTGAAGAAGTGAATACTCTTGCAGATATCCTGAAGGAACAGGGTTGGTGGCTCGGCCTGATAACGAACACACGTTACTACGACGCGACTCCGGCAGCCCTTTACGCTCACGCCCAAAGGAGGGAAACGGAAGTAATCACGGACTTTCTCATGGAAAGTCCTCTCGACTTGTTCTATGCCGGTGGTCTTGAGCAGCTGGGGATCAATCCCTTCACTCAGAAGCCGACTCCAAGAAGCAGAATACACGAACTGATTGCTAGCGGCTACAGGGTCCTCGGACTGAATTTCAAAGAGATCGGATCTCCGGAATTTGAAGAGCTGAAGGGGACCGTTGCATTTGTAACTATGGGAGACAAGAGCTTTGAGAACGAATTGCTTCCCGGTGAACCCACTCTCCTCGAAATGGTCGATAGAGCTTTCGAAGTGTTCATGACTGAAGAGAGAAGCAAGTTTCTGGTAATTGAAGCCGGCAGAATAGACGATGCTTCTCATGTTAACGATTCAGAGGCCGTGCTGGCAGAAGTGAGTGCTTTCAGAGACGTGCTATCTTATCTGCTTACCCGGTTGTCTCTGGACAGGGATCTATTGATCGTGCTTTCTGATCACGAGACCGGAGCGGTCGCGGTACCTTATGGCAAACCAGATGGAGACTTTTCTTTGAGCTGGTCCAGTAACGGCCACACAGCCGCCTATGTACCCATAATCGCCTATGGGAAAGGATCGCAGGCCTTCTCAGGATTCTACCATTTAGAGGAAATTCCTCGAAAGATCTGCGCACTATTGGATGTGATTATATGCGTAGAGTAGTGTTTTTCTCTTTGTTTCTGATATTACTTGGAGGAACGCTGATGGGAACATCTTTGACTGTAATGACATACAACATAAGGCATGGATTGGGAATCGATGATGTCTTAGATTTCTCAAGAGTTCTCGAGACAATAAGGGGTGTGGATCCGGATATTCTCATCCTCAATGAAGTAGATCAGGAAAACCCAAGGAGTGCAGGCCTGAGACAGGCAGAGATTGTTGCGGAAGAGCTCAACATGAGTTACTTCTTCAGTCTGGCAGAGGGCAAGAGCAACTACGGGAACGCTGTTCTCAGCAAATTCCCGATAAAGGCCGAATTTGGGTTCGTGCTTCCGAGACCTGAATGGATGCTTGCCGTGGATAGAGGATGTGCCGCAATCGTCACTGAGGTTAACGGCCGGGATATCCTGGTTATGGGGACGCATCTCGGTCTTGGTGGAATCATGGAAGTCCAGACAGAGCTCAGGAAGATCCTTGAGGTGTATCTTGAGTACGAAGAGATTCCGGCAATTATCGCCGGAGATCTCAACGCCGAATGGTATGATCTCCAGTATGGTGTTCCTGAGTTTTTCGATCACTTTAGATCGGTGAACCATGAGCTCGACAAGAGCCTTCACACAATCCCGGCAGATAGACCGGGCAAGCAGATTGATTATATCTTCGTGAATCACTATTTCGATATCATCGACGCATTTACCGTCGATTCGTACGCGTCAGATCATCTGCCCGTCGTTTCGAGGCTCGTCCTGAAATGAAGAATATACCTCTTCTTTTCGTTACTATCGACTCACTCGGTCCGGAGGTGTTGAAGAGGGCCAGGACTCCTTTCCTGGATAGTGTTGCCGAGACCGGTTCAACGGTTAAGGACATGAGATCGTGTTTTCCCACGCTGACAACACCCATGATGAGCACCATATTGACGGGCGTTTATCCCGAGAAGCACGGCATATTCTCTAACACTATCTTGAACAGAGAGGAGATGAAAGTTGAGGGCAGACTCCGGGATCTCAGAAGACCGCCAGTGACAGATTGTCTGTACGAGAACAACTATAGTATTCTCTCCATACAGCATTTCATGCTTCAGGGAAGAAATGGAGTAAAGCACGTTCAGGTTGACGGAAATAGAAGCGGTGACATCCGCAAGGCACTGAGAAGAGAGTTGAAGGAGAAGAAGCATGACGCCATCTTTTGTCTTTATCAGTCTCTAGACAGTGCAGGGCACAAATACGGACCACTGCACGCTAAGACGATAAGAGAACTAGAAGAGATAGACAACGAACTGAAGCTAGTAGTCAATTTTCTGGAAGAAACGATTGGAGAGTTTGCCATCGTCATCACTTCTGATCATTCAATGTCATTGGCTGACACTCCCACTGAGTTTGACCTGGGTGAAGTCATCACAAGCATCGGTCTCAAGGCAGAATTGGGTAAGGAGGGAAAGAGTGTTTCAAAAGAGACAGACGTTCTGATCCTAAAATACCCCACCGTAAATGTCTACACTCTGACAGAAAAAGCAATAGACAGGACAGCTCTGCTCGTGGACGCTTTGAAGAAAACCAGTGTAGTTGACAGAATCTATACAAAAGAAGAAATGAAGAAGCTGCATAACCCAGAATACGCCGACATAGCTTTTTGCTTGAAAAAAGGCTATTCAAACTCATTGAAGTCTAGAAGGCCCGGCTCCTTTTTTGGATATCACGGAACATATCACGAGGAGCCCTCCGTGTTCATGTTCAGAGATATTCACAAGATAAAGAACTGTGTTGAGAGGGGCACCCTAGTCGATATTGCACCAACAACTCTAGATTTACTGGACATACAATCATCTGTCGATTTCGATGGAATATCACTGAAGAAATGAGGTTTGAAAATTGATTCTGACAAAACTTGATTATCATCTGCACACAAGCTATTCAGATGGAGAGATGAACTTCCCCCAGCTTCTTGAAGCTTTGGAAGGAAATGTGAATGTCTGTGGTGTGACCGATCACTTTGAGCTAAACCATCCATGCAGCATAGAATTCACAAAAGACTATCTAGAGGCCTTCGGGGCTTTCAAAGCGAAGGCCCTAAGACTCGGCATCTCCGCTCATCTCGGCGTGGAGACCGGACTCGGAAAGAACGGCATACTGTTACCCCATATGATGAGTGAAATTGAGTACGTCATTGCGAGCCTTCATAGAGTTCCTCTACAGGGAGCAAGCAGTGAAGAATACTGGGAAGCTTACAAGAGCATTATTTCTGATAATGCGCGAAGAGGAGGCTTTCAGATTCTGGGACACGTCGAGGGCTATCTGCCGATTCTACCTTTTCTTGATCGCGATCCGGGATTCGACAAAAAAAGAGAGATCGAGCGGCAGATCATTGAAGAGTACTTCACGCTTGACTGGTACTCGCGATTGGCAAAGGATCTAGAGGTAAACGATATTGCACTTGAAATACACGAGCCATCAAAAACACCACGATTGGAAGTTCTGGATATTATGAAACGCTTCGGAGTTGCTTTCTCTTACGGAACCGATTCCCACATGCCTGAGCAAGTGTCGAAGAGAAGTTATCTGAAGAGAGTCATCCAGGAACTCGATCTGAAGGAAAGTGATTTTCTCGACATCGAGACGATTAGATCGAAAACATAGAGTATTTCAGGAGGAACCAGTATGACAAACGTAGGTATTATCGGTTGTGGAATGATGGGTAGAGTCCATTCTATTGCATACACCGGTCTGGAGAACGTCAATGTGAAAGCCGTAGCGAGTCTCTCAAGAGAACAGACACTTGAATGTGCAAGACTCGCCTCTTCAAGAACATCTACAGTAGCTGAGATACTTAACGATGAAGAAATAGAGATAGTCAGCATCTGTACACCCACGGATACTCACAGAGACCTTGTGGTAGAAGCTGCAAGAAGCAAGAAGCACATCTTCTGCGAGAAACCAATAGCCCGCACTCTAGAAGACGCTCTGGAAATGGTTGAGGTTTGCAGGCAAAACGGTGTTTCGCTGGGTGTGGATCATGTAGTGAGATTCTTTGACTCTTACTCTAGGGCGAAGAGCCTTATTGAAGAGGGCACAATCGGAAAGGTAGTAATGGCAAGGCTTTATCGCGGAGGAGTCTTTCCAAAGCACGGCTGGAACAACTGGTTCGACGAACTCGGTAGAAGCGGCGGAGTTCTTCTTGATCTTTCCATTCACGACTTCGACTTTTTGAGAACGGTCCTGGGTGAAGTAGAGTCCATAACCGCAAGAAGCGTGAAAAACACTCCTTCCCATCCAGGCAGAAACAGAGACCATGCCTTAGCAATTCTTAAATTCGCGAACGGTTCGCTGGCTCACGTTGAGGGCAGCTGGGCAGAACCGGATAACGCACCTTCAAAATTCGCAACTTCTTTCGAATTCGTTGGTAGAGATGGAATGATAACCTACGATAGCGATGAGGATTTCACTATGAGAGTCCAGACAGCCTCCAACGATTACCCGTCTTTCTCAAAGAGCACCCCCGCAGCCAATGATCCTTATGGATTACATATACAGAAGTTCATAGAAGCGGTGAGAGAAGAAAGAAAGGTCCCAGTCGATGGTACTGAGGCCATCGAGGCGCTAAAAATCTCCCTTGCAGCCAACAGATCTGCAGAAAGCGGAAGACCTGTGAAGCTTCTGGAGGTGGTATAGGTGTTCAGGATAGGATTTCTTGGAATCGCACACACGCATGGATACAGTTACATAAGACAAATTCAATCTTTCTCAAATATGATCGTCACAGGAGTATTCGATCGTGATGCAGACAAATCAAAAAAGGCCTCAGAACTATTCGGAACAAGAGCTTTTGAAGATCCTCTAGAGCTAATCGAAAACTCCGATGGGGTAGTAGTTACTTCCGAGAACTCATTCCATAAGAAATATGCGGAACTTGCCATGAACAAAGGCAGACACGTTCTGTGCGAAAAACCCATCGCCACAACCGAAGAAGACGCGAGATCGATGCTGCAAACGGCCAGAGAAAACAACGTTGTTTTTCAGATGGCCTTTCCCGTAAGATACGCTCCTTCTATTCAGCAAGCAAGAAAGGAAATTGAGACGGGCAAGCTTGGTAGAATTCTCTCGGTTTCGGCGACAAATCATGGAAGAATGCCAGGCGGATGGTTCGCAGATGAGAAGCTTTCCGGCGGAGGGGCGGTTATGGATCACACAGTTCACGTCGTGGATATTATCCGGTGGCTTCTAGATGTTGAGATTGTCGAGGTATCGGCCGAATATGGAAGACTCATTTACGACATCCCAGTTGAAGATTGTGGCCTTCTCCTGCTAAGTCTTTCCGACGATTCCTTCATGAGTCTCGATTGCAGCTGGTCAAGACCTGAAGCCTATCCTTACTGGGGAGATGTAACTCTCAATGTTGTCGGCACAGAGGGTACGCTGAGGATAAACGCCTTTGATGCGAAGCTGAAAGTCTTCTCAAACAAGAGAGGAGTCTTCTGGGAGAATTATGGAGACAGTTTCGACAGGGCACTAATTAAGGAATTCGCTGATTCTGTAATCGAGGAAAGAAAACCTTTGACCTCAGGAGAAGATGGGCTTGAAGCCCTAAGAGTTGCTCTTGCAGCATATGAAAGCGGAAAGGTAGGTCGTCCGGTTCAACTGAATCATTAGCAGCTCGCTGTTTTGAAAGACAATTAAAGGTGGTGGAAACTATGAAAGCGAAAAGAATATTGATCATTTTGGCAATTGCGCTCGTGAGTATCATGACTTTCGGTCAGATAGAAGTGGAGATGCTGCCATTTTGCTCGAGTGGAATAGAGAGGATGCCGTGGCTTCACGACGGCATTCTCTACTTCGCCGGGACAAACTACGATATTTACTACACAACACTTGAAAACGGAGAATGGGCCGAACCACAATGGCTTCCAGGAGAAATCAACACGTCTGAGTACGAGATCAATCCCTGTGTGATAGAAAATGATGGAGTGTTGGTTATGTATTTTGGTAGATACTCGGCCGATACTGACTATGATTTCTTCAGATCGGTGTTCGATGAAGAGAAGGGTGGCTGGACAGAAGGTACTCTAATAACTGAACTCAGCACGGACGTAAAAGAGTGGGATATCTGGGTGAATTCGGAAGAGACCGTAGTATATTTCACTTCGGAAGGCACTTTTGACGGAAAGGAACCTATCGGAGGAAGAGATATCTGGAGATCTGAATCAGTCGACGGGAAATGGTCGTCACCAGAGAATCTCAGCTTCCTTAACACCGGCGGCGATGAATGGTCGGTATTCGTTGATCCTGATGGCTCCATATGGTTTGATTCGGCAAGGGATGACTCTATTGGAGGATATGACATTTATCGCTGGGATCCTTACACCAGGAGTATCGAGCACACCGGAGAACATATCAACACATTTCTCGACGAAAGAAGTCTTTGGACCGACGGACAGATAATGTACTTCTCGGCATTGAACAGACCCGATGGAGCAGGAAGCTACGACATCTTCACATTGTCATCTCCTCAGGAACCGGTAGCTGAGAAAGAACCAGTGGTCGAACTCGTAGACCCAATAGCCATGACTATCAATGATATTCGACAGAGATCCGAAGGCAGGTACTTGCTTCTAAACAACATCGTTGAGGTTGAAGGAATAGCGGTTGTAAGCTCAGGCCTCTGGCACGACTCGGCGAATTACTTCGCCCTAACAGACAAGAGCGCAGGCATTCTCATCTATGCTCAAGGTTTCAAGGAGCCGCTCGTAGAGAAAGACGATCTTGTACGGGTGAAAGGTACTCTCTCCACGGTTGGATATACAACAGATGTAAACAGCCTTGTCATAAGACCGGCCTCTCCCGATGACATTGAGATAATCAGAAAAGGAGAGACATTGCCCGATCCTGTGATCATCTTTACAGATTCTGCAAAGAGCCAGCTCATAAACCTTGAAGGTTCGTTGGTGATGATTTTCGGGAAGATAAGCGCTTACGACAACGAAACAATTTCCAGGGGTTTCTGGCTAACTGGACCTTCAGACCGTGATTTTGACAACGTATCTGCTGGAATGAAAGTGAAGTTCTATGACTATGCCGGCATAGACATATCTGCTCTAGGCGATGGAAGCTTCGTTGCAGTACAGGGAGTCCTGATCCAGGATAATGAAGGGGAGTTCTATGTCAGACCCACCATTAACGAAGACATTCGAGAGCACACAGAAAACAGGATCTTGTTCTTAACTACAATTGCAAGAAAGGACCTACTCACTCCGACAGAGGAAGAACCTGAAACCACAAAGAAAGAAGAGTCGAGAGATCTCGTACTTCCTGAGAACGTGGAAACCATCACTTGGCTGCTATCGTCCGACAATGATTTCTTTTCTTCGAGCATTGCTGGAACGTCAAATGGAAAAGAAGTCTTTGCCAGTCTTTACAAGGAAAAGGGAACAAGATCCAAGGACTTTTCTCCCGCAATTTATGAACTAGTTCAGGGGAATGTCTCAACAAAGATACCATTCCCCGGGGAAGCCGAATATCCAAATCTCAAAGACAATATTCTGGTCTTTGCAGGAAGAATTCTGCCTGATGATCAAGACAGTGACTGGGATATATTTTCGTATGACACGTCAACAAAAGAGATAAAGACTCTGACATCGGAATCATATGACCAAATTGAACCCGTAATTTCTCCCAAGAAAGACTTCTTGCTTTACTCCGAAAGAAGAGAAGGCAAATGGTTTGTTGTGAAACAGGATTTGACGTCCGGTGAGAGGACACTTGTCGCTGAGAATGCGAGGTCACCTACGTTGTCACCGACAGGCAACGATGTCGCTTTCCAGTACTGGAGCGGGAATAGTTGGGACATAGTGACCCTGAACATGAAAACCGGCAAGAAGACTGGGATTCTAAGCAGTTCTTTCAATGAGTTTTCTCCCTTTTGGTCGCCTCATGGCACAAAGCTTGCATTTGTTGCCGATTACAGAGGGGAAGTAGAAGTGTTCATTATGGATCTATTCGACTATTCGATTTCTCCTGCAACGAGGGATCTCTTCTCATCAACAAGTCCGTTCTGGTTGGATGAAAACACTCTGGGTTTCACAATGAAGACAAATCTTGGATGGAATATAGTTAAGGCGAGTGCATCATCTGAAGAAAAGCCTCCATCTGAGAGTTCAGTTGAGGAATACCAATTCATTGTCTCTCCGAGATTTGCTTTCCCCTATCTAAGTGACAATCGCATCCTTGAAATACTAACAGAAGAAAGCTATTCACAAAAGAGAGCAAGACTGCTTAGCAGAGCCGGAAGCGCATATGAGTTGTCACAAATCGGTGAAAACACCTACATTATCCCGGATCGCATTCCCGAAGGCCTTTATTCGCTGGAGGTTTTCGCAGAGAACAACGGTCGTCTCTACCATCAGCTGGAAGAACACTCGGTTCGAATCGGACACACGGATGACTCCTTCACAGTCATTCAGATTACTGACCTCCATCTCGATCTGCCGGGTAAACCCGAGAATATGCTCTTGTTTGAAAGACTTCTTAGTGAGATTCGTGAAGAAAGCCCCGATCTGATGCTAATAACAGGCGATCTTTCTAGCTCTGCCCTTGCATATACAACTGACTGGGAATTCATAAAGAAGAAGGTTCTTGAATACTGTGACTTTCCCGTATTTGCTGTGCCAGGGAATCACGATACTCAAAGATCCGGGAAGACTAGCGGGATCGAACTGTGGGAAGAGGTATTTGGTCCTTGTTACTACAGCTTTCAATGGGGTTCCTGGCACTTCATGGGTCTAAATACGGCCGATTCAGATTATGGATTTGTGAGCGGCGTAGTGTCTGAAGAACAGATGAAATGGATAGCCGAAGAACTGGCCAGAATTGGCTCTGGTAAGATCCTTCTTTTCGCCCATCACAACTTCTACGATGATCGATGGATCTTCTTCGAAGAAACTGCCCTGCGAAGAGAGATGCTAGAACTTTTCAGCACTAGCAGTGTCGTCCTGGCTCTTTTTGGTCATAGACATAGCGATGCGATAGACTATTCACTTAATACACTTGCCGTTACGACGAAGAGGGCAGTGGAAACTGACGGCACACTTGCGTACAGAAGAATAGTGGTAAAGGAAGGCCAAATCGTAGAACTGGTTGAAGTTGAGCCGAAGAGCTCGGTAATTTTCTAGAAGCTGCAAGTACCAAGTTTCAACTTGAATAAGAAACGGTTATCCGTTATCGGTTACCCGTTCTCCGACAAGAACTGTAAGACGCAAGGCGCCGAAGATCGTCGGCGGACGCAAGGCCGGGAAGTACATCCCGGGACGCAGGGCTGGCAAAAATCATGCCAGGACGCAAGGCCCGCTTCGCGGGGAAAGATCCTCACTGTAAGTCTGCTAACGCAGGCCAGTCAGGCTACGCCTGGCCAGTCTCGTTTTTGGCGAGGCCAGTTCTGACTGCGTCAGGCGGAAGAGCCGCTGGCCGCTTGCTTGAAGACGCTAATCGCTTGAAAAGCAAGGCAACAAGAAGAAACAAATCCCGTGCAAGACCCCTGAACAGTGACCCCAAACACGAGCACTTTGGGGCAGGCTAATCAGGGCAGGCTCTCGCTTAACGTCATCCGACGTGATTCTAGCCAGGATCTCGGTTTTCCGCGAAAAATGCGACCATAGGAGCCCGTCAGTCCCTATTTTCGCTCACAGCGATTAGCGAGTCTTCGTACTTAAGCGCAGAGCGGGTCTTAGAACGGGATGCTGAATCAAGTTCAGATGACGCGAAGGGCAGGGTATCGAGTACAGGATACTGGGTCTCGTGATGAGAGCGACAATCAATTCAGGTTTCAATGCAACTGAGGAAATTATCCCGACAGCGGCTTTTGGAAGTCCCTCGCTGTGTCATCCCGAACTCGTTTCGGGGTGACAGAGCAGAAGAAACGAGGAGTCTGTGGGTTTGGAAGGCTGTTATTCTGATTTCATCATTATAAGAACAAGGACCCTTTCGGGCCCTTGACTTGAATTACTAGGGGTTTAATTTTACAGCTGTGCTGCTTTTCCGAATCCTCTGCCGAGTCCCGGTCCCTTTTCGCCAGAAGCTCCGTGCCTGTAGCCTGTTCCGTCCTGGGCATTCTTAAGTTCTCTTACACCGTCATTCGGACAGTTGTCATTTATTCCGTCACCGTCTGCATCCACAAAGTTCTCACAGGTTGTAGGATCCTGAACTCTCTGCATTGCCTTCGTTCCGTAACCTACTGCCAATGTCATTCCACCGATCAGAAGAACCGTTATCGTAATCAACACTATCTTTTTCATCTCTTACACCTCCATATGATTTTTGGTACATTCTCAGTCTACGGTCCGTTTCTTGGAGCCCGCTTAAAAGCCGCTTAGAGATTGCTTAGAGATTTGAAGAGGCACAATTATGGTCAGAGGTGCCAGGAAGGAGGATAGAAGAGAAGATTTCCACGCTCTTCAGAGTTTTTACGTCTGATCTCATACAGCTTTTTTTACCAAAAACCTGGAGACTAACTGTCGGAACGAGAATCTTAGGTGCGAAGCACCGGAACTATTATCTTCGCTCTTTAGGAAGAACTTGCGATGGTAGCGCGGAAGAACCGTTATTCTCTCTCTGGCTCTTATCTCGTGTTGTCAAGACGTTGAGCGTAACCAAGAGGGAGCTTCGCTCCAGAGAGCATCACTCTCTTTGAATCAATCCGATCATGTGCCCTTCGGGATCGGTGAAAAAGGCAAGAATGGTGTTACCAGATTTGAAAGGGCCTTGAAGTATCTCCTGGCCGTGGTCTTGAACCCGCTTTATAATCTCGTTCATGTCTTCAACTTCAATATACAGTGCCCTATGAGTCGGAAGTACACCTTTTCCGGTGAATATTCCGCCGTTTATGCCTTTGGGATCTCCGCTCTTGAAAGAATGAAATCCCGTGTCGCTAACTTCTGTTTCCCATTCAAAGACTTCCTCATAGAACTCGGAAAGCGACTCCCCATCTACTGCATTGATTTCCCAGTACACAACCGGCATTTTCTTTGCCATCTTAATTCCCCCCATTTATTTAGAAATGCTTTACAGCGTATTAGTGATAGTCATTTTCTCTTTGGCAATCAGTAATCACATAGTCTGCAAAGTAGATGCGTTGAAGACGGTGTTTTTTGTTTTTCAGCCTTCTCCTGTCGAAGAAGAAAGTCTCGACGGATGCCCATATGAAGACCCAGCTCGCAATGACGAGTATTTCGTGAAGCGCATAGGCGTTGAAAGAAAGCTCGGAGAGCAGTGAAGCCGTCCCCATAGCTAGAACACCGAATATCATCAGGACAACGCTAACTCTGGAAAGCCTCCTCAGATCAAGATCGACATAGTAAAGCAAAGGAATCAGCTGCTTTCTTATGGAGTCTTTTATCTTTATCGAGAAATCGTGCAGATCACCGCAATCACAGTCGACCATCACAGTTAAATTACCCTTCAAAGGCAGATATTTGGTTTTCTCTTCAAGCACATCTATTGCTCTTTCCGCATCATCGCCCGTAAGATCCGGTCCCCTTAGGTTGAGATGCACATGATTATCATCCGCGCTCTGGGAATAACTTCCGACTAGATTGCGTAGTTCATCGAGTTCGTTTCTTTTTTCCGCAGAGGTAGCCTTTTGCAAGTTCTTCATCTCCATCGGGTGAACTAAACTTTCTAATTATTCAATAACCCTTTAGTTTTTCTTCCGAATGAATGATTATAAATCTAGTTGGGCATCAAAACGAAGTTAAGTGGGGAGTGTGAAATGTACAGTGAACCGGAAAAGAACCTCTTCCAAACCATTTGACTCTCTGCGACCAATCAGTGTTCGGACATCACAGGTTTCTTATTCCCTTTCCTTTATGGCAATGACAGCGACTTAGAGAGGTATTGTGACTTAAAAGCAGCTGAATGATTACTCTAAGCGCTAGGGAAGCAAAATCCAGCTTGCAATTCTTCTGACAGTTTGACTTCAGCGATTACTATTCTACAAACAGAAATTCAGATCAAGAAACTGCCATTCAAGCTGACTTAACGGATTATAATCGTGCGGTCCCTTGGACGCTGCTTGCATATCCTTGTTCGCAAAGCTGTGTCGACACAAGAAAAAATCTAGAATGCACTTCGATCGTCCAGCTGTTCTTGAAACATTTCAAGAGCAATGAAAGCAACGGTAATTCACTCAGCTAAGAGAGCAAAACCCTTCAACCTGAACGAGACCACTAATGGTGCCAGGAGTACTTATGTTCCGCGTCGGACCTGGTCCCTTCGGTGACGGGATAGTCTGACAGCAAAGTCTCGTTAGCTCTGTCAAAGGACGGGATTACTCCGAACATGTGATTCCAAGTATTGATGAAGATCAAGGGCCTTCCATCCACAAATGTTATTACATCAGGCATCAGGACCGCAGACCCATGTAGATTCTTCGTGTCATGAAAGGCGTGATCAGCTGCAAAAACACCCGGGAAATCTAGAGCAATTATCTTCCCATCCGAATCGAACCTGATGTAGAAACTCTCAATATCCTCAATACGGCCATATTTGAAATAGCGATAGATATCATAAAGGAAATTGATAACTGGACACGGGTAATCCTCATCGGTAAAGACTACAGTTATCTCGAGATTCATATTCTCTTCAGATAAATCCGTCAAGACTTCAACAATTCCGTTCTTAGAATCGCTTTGGGGCATGGAAAAAACCGGTAGCCCAATCTCAAATCTTGCGAACAATCCAATTGACAGTGCCAGGAAACATACCGTGAGCAATCTTCTCATATAACCTCATCCTCCATGAATAATTCTTCGCTTCTCGACTCATATTTTATACCCCATGTGCGCTCGGGTAACCACAAATATCGTGACCTTATGTTAGGCCAACTTTGGTATCCTTTGAAGTCGACGCTCCTCGGCGCGATCGACTACCGAGGTTTCAGAATGACATTGATTGATCAAAACTCGTTGAGCAATCTCATGATTTCTCGTCTATACTGAAAGAAATCAACTGAGTTTTTTAGGAGATAATGCTTATGAATGATAATTACAAAGACGAGATTTCACAAAAAGTAGCAAGAGCATACGAACAAATCGCCAAGACTCATTGTTCATCAAAGTCTTACTCACTTGGACATATAAAGCTAAAGACGGTAGAGCTCATTCATCTTATTCGAAAAACCTTCTGCCCGCAGCTTTCACATACCCGACCCGTTGACGGGGAAGAACTACTGTTGGAGGGTTTGAATACACTAAGGGAAATGATTATGGAAATACGACCTGAATTGGGAGAAGAAGGAGCAAGTCAAGTTGTGAAGGAGTTTTTGGCTGAACTACCCTCCGTTGCCTTGACTCTAGTCACAGACGTGCGGGCCGCATACGAAGGAGACCCCGCCGCCAAATCGGTGGAAGAAATCATGATCGCTTATCCCGCCTACGAAGCGATAAGCACTTACAGGCTCGCACACATTCTTTACAAACTGGACGTTCCGCTGATCCCCAGGATAATGACGGAGTATGCTCATCAAAAGACCGGAATAGATATTCACCCGGGTGCAGCAATCGGGAATTACTTCTTTATTGACCACGGCACCGGTGTCGTAATAGGAGAAACCTGCACCATAGGACACCATGTAAAGATATATCAGGGCGTAACGCTTGGCGCGAAAAGCTTCGAACTCGACGAGAATGGAAATCCGATAAAGGGAATCAAACGTCATCCAGACATCGGTAACCATGTCGTGATATACGCGGGAGCGACTGTGCTTGGCGGGAACACCGTTGTCGGAGATAACTGCGTGGTAGGCGGAAACGTCTGGCTCGTCCATTCGCTCAAGCCGGGAGAAAAGATCTACAACAATCCATGATGCCTCTTTTGCGGACTCCATTATTTGAATTGCGTTAACTTAACAATAATGACAAGCCAGTCGCCTTCGGTGGCAAGTCGCACTGCGTACGGCCAGGCGTGCAATGAGATTTTCTCATCGCTTCCTTCTTTTTGGATGGCACTTTCGGGAACTCGAGTATTTTAATTCATTACCAGCTTGAAGAGTCAAGGTTCTTCGGCAGATTACTGCCGTCCCTCACTTCTTCAAAAACCTTCTGAACTCTCTTCAGCCATTCCTTTCCGCCCCTCAGGTTAAGCCAATCCCCTCTGAACTCTTCTGCAAGAGTCAGCGAATCGACTCTTTTCTGACTCCTGAGGTTGCCTCTTTCTGCTTTCTCGAAGGCCTTCTTATCGTTTTCTTCTTCCTCCAGCAGATACTTGATGAAGTCAGGGCATTGGCGAAGAATTTTCAGAAGAATCTGTTCCGCTTTGTCTAGCTCCCTGTAGGCATAGTTCTTCAGCGCCAATACTGCAAGAGCCTTCGGATGGCCACTGTGGTTATTAGACTCCATTGTTTTGGCCAATTCATCGAACATATTTAGTCTCCAGCACACAAGTAGTTTGCTCGCCAAGAGGTAGCCGTAATCATCCGGGCCGACAAGGGGAAAGACTTCTTCGATAACCCTCAATGCTTCCCTGTAATCCTTCCGGTCGATCAAGCTATCCACATAATGTTCGATGACTTGCAGGAGTTCTGTGTTGGATGGACTCTCTTCGTTCTCTATAAGTGATGCCCATCTATCCTTTTCAACGATATCGTGAAGGACTTTCAAAGCGAGCTCGCCCTCAACGTGAAGGAGCTTCTTCAGTTCGTCAGTTTCTCTTGTGGAAAGGAAGAGAAGTGTATTTATGAACTCGAAGTTGAACCGGTACTTCTTGCAGTAAGCTGCCAAGGTATCGAATGCATAATCGATATCGTTCTGACTTATCGCTGAGTTTATCAGCGTATACATCGGCACTCGTGAATACTCAAGACTGCCGGTCTTCTCGAACGAAATGAAATTAGGTTCCTTAATCGATTTCAAGTTCGAAATTACACCGTCAATCGCCGTTCTATGAGAATACTCGTCTGCCATATTTTCATAGATCACATCAAGATCACCGAATGAATCCCGAAGAAGAGATCGGATCAAAGGCGGATCTGGTTTCTCATCTGTTATCTCAGAAAACTTCTCGCTGAAGAGCTCCTCGTCTTCAAAGTCGTATTTCATGCATAACAAGAGTCCCGATCGTACAACTGCGATTGTCGGCTCCAGCGTCTTCAGATATGCGACATACTCTACCACCCAATCAGTTGCCTCATCCTTGTCCAGGAGGGCGCTCGCAATAGCCATATTGGAAAATAGGGAAGCCTTCTTTTCTATCCCCTTCAAAACATTCTTCAGTCTATCGAAAACTTTGCTGAAATCATTGCACACGACAACTTCGTAAAGAAAACCGTCTCTCGACTCGTAGCTGGAGGAATTCAACATAATACCGAGTTCAGAATCACTCATCGAAGCGAACATCTTGTTGATAATCAGTTTTGCCCTTGCTTTCTCTTCCGTCTTTCCACCTGCTGCCATGCTAACCGGCGCCAACAAGATATCCCCAAACATAATGTGAGACAGGCTCTTGATGAACTCAGTCACCTGATCAAGATTCAGTTTTCGATTCCTTATCAAAGCCAGAATCGGGAACTGCGAGCTCAAATAACTCTCAACCGACGGTAATCGAAGTCCTACTGACGAACCCATAGTATCGGGCATCGAGTATGATGCAAGCACAAAAGGAACAATCTTTCTCAAGTCTTCCTTTAAGGAGCCCTCGAACTGCTCCGAATCTAAGCTTTCGCAAATGAAAGTCGTCAATTCATTACCCCAAAGGTAAATAGGAATAAAATGCTTACTATTCATGAAATGTCTGAAAAGTGAGAAATTCTCTCTTACAAGTCCTCTAGATTCCTCGCGCTCCTTCTCTTCGAATAAGGAATAGAATCTCTTCTTCAAGTCTCTTTCTGACTGAAAACTCTCTTCTTGACTGGGTGAAGTTTCCTCTGCCTCATTCAGCGTGCGAAGAAGATCTTCGAGAAGGATCTTGGCTATCTTTTCCTTGACAACATGTGAAGTAGTCTTGTCCGAAAGCATAAGACCGGCAAGATAACCCCTGAAGAATCCGTTGCTCATTATCACTTCCAGGGGTATTTCAAGAGAGAATCCATCCTTAAGTCCCTTTGCAAACTCTATTACTTTGTTTCCGTCAAAGAATGACTCAAGCCCTTCGAGAGTACGATATTCAATATAGGAATTCCTGCTCATCTCCAGTGCCTCGGCCAGGAGGGTCACTTTTACTGTCTCTCTATTCATATACCACCTCTAGCAAGTGTAGTAAAACAATATAAATTAATACATCGTACGTTTTCCAGCGTTATGCAAAGAGATGAAGAAATGTGAAAAAAAAACTAATCGCTGGATTAATTGATCTATCCCAACCCTGATAAAACAAACTTCACTGTTAAGCAGAGTTTGTCCATGTATAGGAAAGCTTTTCTAACAATTGGAGATCACTGAATTGAGTTCTAGTTAATATGCTCATATTGGGAGGAAGCCTCCTTCAGAGATCTTACGAATCTCTTTTTCGAGGGAACACTTCTTATTAATTCATTGGATTTTGATCTTCAGCACTCGGATGGTTGCTCCGCATCTTAAGCTCTTCAGAATTTTCGATCTCACTATTTGATCCTGTAATGGATATTATCGAATTTCATAGAGATAAGAAGCTTGAGATACATAAACGGTTCTATTCATTCAGAGAAGTCGCTCATTCATCATCATGGGTAATTGCCTGAGCGAAGGAAGAAAGTATAATGAACTTAGTTTCGTCAGTGAATAAAGTATCTTTTGAAGAGTTTCGCTTTTTTAGAAGTTTCATTCGACAAGGGATGTTTTATTGAGATCAGAAATCGAGAAAAGTGGTTGTTTGGGAGGATCGGACTGAATGAATAAAAAGACAAGAAAGAGATTGGTAATTCTTGTGTTTCTCTTGCCCAGTATCTGTGGGTTCATCTTCTTTCAAGTCTTCCCCATTGTTTACTCTTTCATTCTCAGCCTTACAGACTGGGATGTTCTGAGCAAAGCCAATTTTTTGGGATTTGAAAACTACAAGAAGATATTTGGGAGCGAAGAGTTCTGGAGAGTGCTCATCAACACTCTTTATTACATAGTTCTGTATATACCCCTCATGATTATCGCTTCACTGTCCCTGTCAATGCTTCTCAACATCAAAACTAGGTTCACAGGAGTGTTTCGGACAATATTCTATATTCCCGTTCTTAGCTCCTGGGTCGCTGCTGCAATGCTCTGGCGATGGCTTCTCAGCCCTTACTACGGTCCAATAAATTCGATTCTGGGAGTAGTCGGTTTGCAGGGTCCGTCATGGCTGTACGACAAGGTCTGGGCAATGCCGGGAATTGTACTGGCAAGCGTCTGGAAGGACATGGGCTTCTTTGGCCTGATCTTTCTGGCCGGTCTGCAAGGAATCAACCCAACCTATTATGAAGTGGCCTCTATAGACGGGGCTAGGAGATGGCAGAAGTTCAGACACATAACTATCCCTCTCATCTCTCCAACTATGTTCTTCGTACTCATAATGGCCATAATTAACTCTTTTCAGCTCTTCCCCCAGGTCATGGTCATGACTAAAGGAGGCCCTCATGGGTCTACGCAGGTGATGATGGAGAGGATCTACAACTACGCCTTCACTTACTACAAGATGGGCTATGCAACGGCTCTGTCCTGGGTCTTGTTCTGTTTCATTCTGGTCGTAACCCTTGTTCAGTGGAAGATGCAAAGAAAGTGGGTGCACTATGAATCTTAAGAAGCTTTCTAGACGGACCGTCTATTACCTTGTGATGCTGGCGTTTTCCTTTTTCATTCTGCTTCCCTTCTTCTGGATGGTCTCCACGTCTCTGAAGGAAGCCAAGGCGCTAACAGTACTACCTATTCAATGGTTTCCGGAAAAAATAAGCTTCGACGGGTTCGTCAAGATCTTCGACGTCTTCCCTTTTGGACGTGCGATTTTCAACAGCATATTCATATCGACACTGATCACGTTCGTTACGGTAATGTCTGCGTGCATGGCTGCCTACGTCTTTTCAAAGATCAAATTCAGAGGCAGGGAAGTCTTGTTTGGTATCTACATCGCAACTATGATGATTCCTGCCAATATCACGATGATTCCCAACTACCTCACTCTGAAGCATCTCTCGCTACTTAACAGTTACGTGGGCATCATGCTCCCATCTCTCTTCAACGCGTTTGGAACATTCATGATCAGGCAGTACATGAGAACGATACCGGATGATTTCGTTGAAGCGGCCGTACTGGACGGTGCATCGCATTTCAGGATCTTCTTTCGAATGATACTGCCTTTGTCCAAGCCCGCCGTTGCGACACTTACCGTTATCACGTTCATGGGAGCCTGGAACGATTACCTATGGCCGCTTATAGTTCTAACGGACAAGAACAAGATGACCCTGCCGGTCGGTCTCAGTCTGCTAAATGGCCAGCACCAGAGCGACTACAACATGCTTATGGCCGGGGCTCTAATATCTATGATTCCAATACTGCTAATCTACACATTCGCTCAGAGATACTTCGAACAGGGGCTCAGTGTAGGTGGTATAAAAGGCTAAAAGGAGTGTGATTCAATGAAAAGGTTTCTGGTAGTTCTAGTGGTTGCCTCAATGGTACTGACAACCTCTCTACTCGGTGTAACGACTATCAAGTTCATGAACTTCTCTTCAGCAGATGCAAACGCGAAGTATCTTGAAGAGATGAAAGAGATCTTCGAGGAACAGAACCCGGATATCAAGGTAGAAATCGAAACCGTAGGTTTTGGCGATTACTTCACCAAACTGATGACCGTCGTAGCCGGCGGCAATGCCCCTGACGCTTTTGAGCTGAACTACGAGAACTTCTATACCTATGCGAAAAAGGATGTTCTACTAGACCTGAACGATCTTCTTGCCACCTCTGGTTTCGATACCAGCGTGTTGAATGAAAGAGCGCTTTACGCCTTTTCAGACAATGGTGTACAGTATGGCTTGCCGTTCAGTTTTTCCAACGTAGTGCTGATCTACAACAAAGACCTCTTCGACAGGGCAGGCGCCGAACATCCGAGAGAAGACTGGACATGGGCCGATGAACTGGAAGCGGCCAAGAAGATCAGGGCTCTGGATGCGATGACCTTTGGGATTTACCAGCCAGTACAGTTCTGGGAATTCTACAAGATGGTCCAGCAGAACGGTGGCAGCATTCTCAACGAAGACAAGACGGCCTTCACACTGAATAGTCCTCAGAACATCGAAACTCTTCAGTACATGGTTGATAGGATCCTCGAGTCGAACGTCATGCCGAACGATGCGCAGATGGCAGGCATGGGAGACTGGGATCTCTTTGAAGTGGAGAGGATTGGAATGATAGTGACCGGAACCTGGGCCTTCTCGACATTCAAAGATAGCTGCGACTTCAACTGGGACATCGCCGTTGAGCCGGGCAACACAAGCAAGGCGACACATTTCTTCGCAAACGGTCTTGCAATTAGCAAGGACTCAAAGAAGGTTGACGCGGCCTTTAGATGGATCAGCTTTCTATCAGGAGACATAGATGTCGCCAAGATCAGAATCGAAGCGGGCTGGGAGCTACCACCGGTAACATACCCCGAGATAATTGAGCTCTACAAGCAGACCACGCCTCCAGAGAGCAAAGAAGTTGTATTCAAGTCTCTGGACTATCTCGTAACGCCCCCGGTTATTGAGCAGTTCAACGAGATGGCAGACATAGTGAACAGACATCTAGAAGCGGCTAGATACGGAGAAAAGACTCCGGAACAGGCGCTCAATGATGCCCAGGCAGAACTGGAGAGATCCATAAAGCTAGACTGATCTAAAGATCGGGCCGGGATTCGTTCCCGGCCCCTTCCCTGGAGGTTTGTCGTGGCAACCAAAGCCAGTAAAGAGATAATGAAAGAGATAAACGAAAAACTGCTTCTGAGAGGAATCTATTCAAATGAAGGAATAGACAGGGCGAGCCTGGCAAAGCTTACCGGCCTGAGTCCTGCAACGGTTACGAAGGTAGTGGGAGAGCTAATCGAAAGCGGGCTTGTGGAGGAAACCGGGGTCGCAGACTCGACAGGGGGAAGAAAGCCCATTCTACTAAGCATCCAACCGAAGAAGCTCTGTGTGCTAGGACTGAAGATAGGCGTGGGTTATCTTGACTACTCATTGACTGACCTCTTCGGTACGGTTCTTGTAAGTGAGCGAAGGCTCCTTGACAATCAGTCTCCAGAAGAGGTTGTCTCAGCAACGGAAACCGTTCTTAAGGAATGGAGTAAAGTAATAGGCGAAAGCCTTCTGGGGATAGGCATCGCCGTCTCGGGCATAGTGGATTCCCTGAAAGGCGTTGTGAAGAATTCCTTCCTTCTGAACTGGAAAGAAGTACCAATAGCGGAATTGATCTCGGAACGATCCGGAAAGAAGACCTTTGTGATGAACGACGTAGATTCCTTTGCTCTCGCCCAATTCTGGAAGGGCGATGTGAATAACCACAAGAACTGCGTCTTCATAACTCTGGGAGTAGGGATAGGCGGCGCGGTAGCAATCGACGGGAAGCTCCACCTCACCGGCGCGGGAAGCGGAGAGTTCGGCCACATGACAATCTCGCAGAACGGCAACAGATGCACATGTGGTAGCACGGGCTGCCTGGAAGCTCAAGCTTCCTTCGAAGTTCTTGCGCGTAAGGTCTTTTCAAGAACGGCCTCCTCAGAACTAAAAGAGCTGTACAGCTCCGTAAAGGCGACGGAAACTTCGGAGATACATTACCTGAAAAGAGCAGTTGAAATCGATAGAGAGACGACTATAGGAGTTTTCCAAGAATACAGCGAGGACATTGGGACAGCCCTGAAAAACCTTATCAATATTTTCGCGCCTGATTACCTGCTCATAGGCGGGGAAGCACTAGAGTTTTCAGAATTCTTCCTCGAGAGTTCGATAGATAACGCAAGAAGAAACGCGTTTTCCAGTTTGGCTGACAATGTGGTGTTTGACATCGACAGAATTGGTGAGAAGGCCTGGACGCTTGGCTGCATATACAGAGTGATCGAAAGCGAGCTCTTTACTGTTCGAAGATGAAAGGAGCAGATAATGGAGATTATTCATACACCGTTTGGAATAGATGATCCTTACTATATCGTTCAGGGTTACGAAAGAAGTCCGCGTGAACCTCTCGAGGGAGATTGTGTGAAAGTAAGATTCGTGACAGACCCGATGACTGTCGGTCAGAGAGCATGGATCGAAGTTCAAGCAGGTGACAGGACTTATAAGAGACGCGCTCAGTACCAGCTCAATCATGGAGGCAAAGCCCACTGGGAAGTAGATATAGAGTCCGAGAGTGCGGGAACAAAGGTTAAGTACAGGTTCATTGCAGGTCGCGGACCTTCAACCTACGTAATTTCAAAGTGGTATGAATACACTGTATGCAAATGGATAGATGCGCGTGATTTTCTTTCACTAGAAAATGAAACCCTAACTGTGAGCAGAGATAATCGAACCGGATGTGAATCAGTCAAAGAAGCAAGTATACTGACGGACGGAACGGAACTGTTTGATCTGAGAATAACCCTCGAAAGGGATGAAAACGAGCAGTTCTATGGACTTGGAGAACATTTCGATGCAATCACGATACCCGACGGTCAGGAGAGGTTCATCCACGTATACGATCAGTACAAAGTTCAGAAAGACAGGGGATACGCCCCTGTTCCATTTATCTTCTCAAGCAACGGAAAGGCCCTCTTCGTGGACACGGGCTATATGACTTCCGTCAAGCTTGACAGATCAGAGATTACTCTGCGGGTTTACACAAGAGGCTTCCCAATTGAAGATACCAGGATTCATTTGTGGAAGAAAGAAACTCCACTGAAAGCAATTGAGGAAATCTATAGCATTTCGAAACCTTGTACCCCTCCTCTGTGGGCTCTTGGGCCCTGGCTCTCGGCCAACCAGTGGAACAGTCAGAAAAAGGTCATGGGAGTCTTGGATGAGACTGTGAAAAACAACCTCCCGGCAACGGCTCTGGTTATTGAGGCGTGGGCAGATGAGCAGACCTTCTACATATTTAATGGAGCACAATATGAACCACTCCCAGGTGAGCGGAACTTCAAACTGGCCAATTTCAGATTTCGCGAACCCTGGCCAGACCCGGCAGAAATGATCAGAAAGCTTCACGAGAAAGGAATAAAACTTCTACTTTGGCAGATTCCAGTTATGAAATGCTTTGACGACTCCAATCCTCAGCCCGCTATAGATATCCGCTACGGGAGCTCGAAGGGCTACTTTGTGAAGAAGGATGATGGTTCCGATTACAAAATCCCCCCTGCACGCTGGCACGAGGAAAACGTAGTAGTCGATTTCTACAATGATGAAGCTGCAAAATGGTGGGCCTCCAAGAGGGAGTATCTGATCAAAGAACTGGGAGTCGATGGGTTCAAGACCGACGGCGGAGAACACCTCTGGGGAAGAGAGACTTTCACGGCTGCCGGCAGCGCGGCAATGACCAGAAACGCTTATCCAGAGAAATACTTCCAGGCTAGTGCAAGTATCTTGAACGAAGACGGAGCGCTCTTCAGTCGCGCCGGCTATACCAGGAGTCCCGCCTACTCCCTCTTCTGGGTCGGCGATGAGGATTCAACCTGGGAGGCTCTGAGAGACAACATAACTGCTGGTCTCAACGTTTCCATTTCCGGAAATCCCTTCTGGGGATGGGACATCGCGGGATTCAGCGGAGAAATTCCCTCTGCTGAGCTCTACAAAAGATCTATTGAACTGGCGGTCTTCACACCAATATTCCAGCTCCACTCGGAAGACTCGGGAGATCCAGTGCCCTCCTCCGAGAGAACACCGTGGAATATCTCAAGAGCCTACAACGACAAAAATATCATAGATTACTACAGAAGATTCGCATCTTTGAGAATGACTCTCTCCCCTTACATTTATGGAGAATCGATTCGTGCGGCTCAGACTGGCAGACCCCTGACATTGCCGCTCTTCCTCATAGAGAAGGAAAACGATCCTGAAGAGCTCTCTTACATGTTTGGTCGAGAAATAGTCGTTTCACCGGCAGTGGATGAAGAAATGAAAGTAAGAAAACTAATTCTTCCTGAGGGTGAATGGGTGAATCTCTGGAGTGGAGAGACATACTCAGGTACTGTCAGTATTCACGGTAAGAGAAACGAAGTTTACCTCAGAAAGGGATCGATAATACCCTTGAGTATTCCTTCTGACGAAAGTCTCTTCGGCACAAACTGGTCTCAGGAAGAGAAGGGACAGCTTCACGTCGGAAATGAATGGCCGAAGGATGTCGACGAGCTCAAAAGAAGTGGCAAAGCAACGCGGATGGCGAGGATAATCGGCAAAGAACAGGGAATAATCAAAATAGAATGGAGAGATATACAGTAGATGGACTTACTAGAGAGATCGATAAAAATCATTGAAGAAAACCAGAGTAAAGCGGGAAGCTACGTTGCATCGCCAAACTTCTCGCAGTACGGCTACTGCTGGTTCAGAGATGGATCGTTCACCGCTCATGCCATGCAGAAGGCCGGAAAGAAGGAGAGCGCAGAGAAGTTCATCCGATGGGGTTTGAATGTTCTCAAGAGATACCGACATTCACTTGAAGAGGCCGCTTTTGGTCCCCGTTCTGATTTAAGCATTCTGCTGCCGACGAGATACACTCTTGATGGCTTTGTCAGCGAAGACGACTGGACGAATGCGCAGAGCGACGGTTACGGTACGTTCCTCTGGATAGTTGCCGAGAACCCACAGCTTCTAGATGAAAGCGACCTCGAAATCTGCGATCTTTGTGCAAAGTACCTTGAGGGTGTATGGGAGATTCCCTGTTACGATGTCTGGGAAGAATTCCCGACAATGATACACACCTCGACACTAATCTCTATAGTTGCGGGGCTGAAGTCGATAGAAGGAGTAATCAACAGACAGACTAAATGGAAGAGAATCCTTGACTTCATACTCAAAGAGTTGACATACGATGGGCGGCTGAAGAAGTCAACGGCGCTGGATTCGTTCGATTCGAGTCTCATCTGGGCCTCGTATCCATTCAGAATCTTCGACAGCGACTCGCTACTTATGAAAAGGACTGAAAAAGCGATAATCGACGACTTATATTGTGATGGAGGTTTGAAGAGATATAACAGGGATACTTATTACGGCGGCGGAAGCTGGATACTTCTCAGCGCCTATCTTGCAGGTCATTTAAAATTGAACGGCGCAAATACAGTCTCGGAAGAGATAAGAAAGTGGATAGAGAAAAATGTCGACAATAGCGGTGGTCTACCCGAGCAGATTCCAGAACATCTGATCGATTCGAAGATGTATGAACCATGGGTCCAGAAATGGGGAGAAATTGCCTCGCCCCTCCTATGGTCACACGCAGCTTACATCGACATGGTACTGTAAGCATTAGAAGAGAATCAGCTGTTAAAAATATTGGTCCGCTGAACGCTGTGAAGACAACGTTGTCCGTCAGCGGTCCACCGTTCTCCGAGAAGAGCAGCCGTCAATGAGGAAAAAATTGCTCTTTGTTCCAGAGGAAGGATCTGTTCTTGGTTAGTCAAAGTGAGATCAAAGAGATGCATGTGACGGGGTAAGTTTCATCGCCAATCTTACTGGTTTCTTCTCTCTCAATTCTCTCGTGAGCGCAGCGAACCTCTCCACAATGCTCTTTCTCAATGGTCTTTTCTTGACCGACGCAGTCGGAACTGGTCTGCGTCAGCAGACTGGCTCCCAAATGCTTTTAAATTCCCATTTTACGAGAAAGACACGGATCCTGACCAGGAACATTGTCAGGATGACTAAAGGGAGAGCTTGCCCCAATGAGCGCCTCTTCTGTCATCCTGTGATGCTTTTGCACGCGATCTCGCACCTAAGAACCGCTTTTCGCTGATCGCTGAACGCTGTAAGAAACCGAGAAAGAGCATTTTGAGAGGATCGCTGCGCTCACGAGAGGACGAGAGCGAAAATGGGGACTGACCGACTCCTATAGTATGTCCCTTTTTCGCGTAAAAGGCAGAGATTCAACCAAGACCTCTTTCGAGCGAACAGCCGTTCGCCCCTACAAAAGAATTGCATAATCGTCTGACATTATCATCCCGTAGCATTTCGAATAGGGGACTGACGATCTCCTGACGTCCCTGTCTATTCACAAGTAAGGCTTCTCGAAGATATTCGCGAAGAACCGTGATCCTGACCAGTAGCATTGTCAGGATGACTGCCTTTGGTTCTTAGGAATGTGTTACATCCCGTCATCTGAACTCAATTAAGCATCTTGTTCTTCAAACCCGATTCTCATAACCCGGTTTTCTTAACCCGATCCTCGTAACCCGCTCTTGGACTCTGCTCTTTCCCCGCGAAGCGGGCATTGCGTCCTGCAAGGCAAATGGTACTTGGATCTGCCATTATTGAGCGAAGAACAAGGCCCTCGTTCTGAAAGAAAGAACTGATTACTGAATGCAAGAAACAAAGCTAATGCTTAGGTAAATGGCTAATCTTGATCGAGCCTAAGCAAACTTTTTGCTACAACGAATAGCTCTTTGTTTTTCCCTTCCAGCAATTCTTTTACTTCTTTCCAAGTCAAGACTGCTTCTAAAGGATCGGGGGAATTCTCCACGTCATTGAAATAAGTTACAGCCCGTACTATATGGTAAAGGTCGACTTCTTCACCATATTTTTTGACAAAAGCTTGAAGGACTTTTTCCGAGGACTCTCTCTTCAGAATTTCCGCGAGATCGAAGTAATCCTTCTTTTCCGCTCTTGCGGCTATAGCACTAATCTTCATGGCAGAGATATCGATTACCGAAGCCACTTCCAGTGACCTATACTTGTCCAAAGGTTCAACTAAGGCATAATGCTATTCAAAACAACTTCCACGGACACCGTCAATGTCAGCTTCAAGGTTACCTATCTGAATCCTCACATTTTCTATGCAAACACCCAATTGCTTCAAATAGTAGAGAAGAACTTCTGGCCTGAAAGACTCAGCTGTAAAGAAAGCCAGATCAAAACTCACACGGTGTTCATAGTACATCGCCAGAGCTGTATCGTCTGCAAGATAAAAATCGGGAAGTTTACTCTCAAGAAGATCTAGAAGATTCACCGTCCGTGATGAAAGTTTGCCTGTTCTAAGCATCTTGTTATCTCCGATCTAGGAATATTCAGAATGAGACTCCAGAAGTTTGCGGTAGCCAGACCGATTATCCTGCTTCTTTTAACAACCTCAGCAATCTCTTCAGAATCATATTCAGAAAGGAGATTCACAACATCCCGCATCATCCCGTATTCCAAAACCCTCGAAATAATGAAGAATTTGTCTTTCTCCTTGTTAAGTTCTCTAACATCCACATCCCAGAAACATGTAGTACTTAGCTTCAGAGCCATATACTTCACCTTATCAATTTTATCATTTGAAGCCCGGCAAACCTTTCTTCTTATAAATAGCCTTTGACCGTTATACACGAAGAACCCGCTCAGCTTAAAGTCAGAAACAGGTCGCTTTGTCATTTGAGCCTGTTTCAGCACTTCTATTCTCTTTCATTGCTAGTCATTGAAAGACAAACACAGGGGTTAATTAGTTCCTGGGGTACATTTTCGCTGTAGAATTGTCAGATGATATAATAATACTAATACAGTAATATTATGAAAGGGGATTATATGGAATTAGTTAAAGCGGGAAGAAGTAGACAGGTCACGATACCAAAACAGATATTCGACTCTCTTGGATTGAAGGAAGGCGACTATGTACAGGTCGAAGTGGAAGAAGGAAGAATAGTTCTTACGCCTGTTGCAGTGATCAACAAGGAGAGGGCAAAGTCAGATTTTTTTCAGTTAGTTCAGAGAGTGAGAACCAATGCTGAGTCTTTGACTGAAGAGGAAATTGAAGAAGAAATCCGCGAAGCATTAGAGGAGTCAAGAAGAGATAAGTGAGTCAAAGAAATGGAAAGAGTCGTACTTGACACCAATGTTCTAATATCTGCGATCATATCTAGCAAGGGTTCTCCTGCAAAAATCCTTGATCTCTGGAGAGAGGGTGCTTTTGATCTAGCTTTCTCTGAAGCGACTCTTAAGGAGCTTATTAATGTCCTCTCGCGTCCTAAACTGTTACTCATCACCGGAATCAATGAAGATGAGTTAAACAGGTTACTATCTTACTTGAGGAATAGCTCGATAGTAGTTGACTCATCTGAAGATATCTCAATCGCTATCGAAGACCCTGATGATACCAAGTTCATTTCATGTGCACTTCAGGCAGGCGCAAAATACATTGTATCTGGCGATCATCACCTGCTTGATGTCGGGAAATTCGAAAGAACTTCAATAGTTACGCCAGCGGAATTTCTTAGAACATTCGCGTCCTTTAAAAATGATTCTTAAGCACAGGGCAGGCACAACAATTCTAGTCATTCATACAGAAGTAATGACACGATGAGATTCTTGATTCTGGCTTCAAAATAGTCTCCTATTAATTAATACAAGATGCGATTGTTAAGAATGGCTAATCGCTTAACGCTTGCAAGAGCTGAGAAAGAGGATATCCGAGAGTCCGCTGCGCTCACGAGAGGACAACAGTAAAAATAGAGACTGACCTACTCCTATAGTATGTCCCTTTTTCGCGTAAAAGGCAGAGAATCCAACCAGGACCTTTTTCGGGCGAACGGCCGTTCGCCCCTACAAGAGAACTGCACAATCATCTGAAATTGTCATCCCGTGATGGTTCTGCACGGGATCTCCCACTTCAAAACCTGCTTCTTATGACCCGCTCATAGTTACCCGTATTTCCTAACCCGCTCTTCTAACCCGATCCTTCGTTTTCTACATCGTAAAGCGGTCAGCGTTTATTATGCAGTCGGCTCTTTTGCCTGCAACTAACAACTGGAACTTGGAACTGCACTTAAGAAAGGAAGGAGATTCGCCATGGATCGGGCAGAAAAAAACGAGAACGGATCTCCTGCCAGAGACCCGCTCTCAAAAAAACAAAATAACAACCAAGTCAATGTTAGCATTTCTACTCAGAAAGTGACTAATTCTGCCTACAGTTTCTGCAACAGTGATATTACTTCGTCCATTTCCGCAAAAAAAGTGAAGGGTTTTGGTTCTAAAGTTTCTTATCCAACCCGGAACCCCGGACCTGCAAAAAAGTCTCTACAGCCGTCCGTCTTCAAACTGATTCTCATCTCGCTTTCTTAGTAAGAAGAATCAATGCTTAGACATCTTCCATTTGCTGATGATTGTTGGAATGAGGGTGAGAGTGACTATGGCGCCGGTAACCATTCCTATGGCAAGAAGCAGCCCGAGTCCTGAGAAGAGTTTCAAGGGCGCAAAGACAAGCGTGGCGAAACCCGCCGCAAGTGCAATGGTATTCGAGAGTACCGCTGGTCTGACTTCCTCTCTTGCCTTATAGATGTCTTTAGTCTCTATGAATCTATTGATCAGATGAATTGCATAATCTATTGTCATTCCCAGAAGAATTCCAGCGACTATTGCCGTCGAGATTTCCAGCCTAATACCCAGTATCGCCATGTAAGAGAAATTGAAGAATACAGACAGGGCAATTGGCAGAACAGAAACCAAAGCCAGCTTGAAAGACCTGAAAACGATTATCAGGAGCAATGTTATGACTACTAAGGCCCACAGTATTGTACTGACCTGACTACCGAGTATCTCGTTGTTTACACCGGATATTATCAACAACGGAGAAGCTACGTAAGGAGAATACTGGGGATACTTCTCGAGTATTTCCTTCAAATCATCTTCGAGACGCTGGGAGCTTACTGCATCGGTATTAGGTGTCTTCACCAGTAGCCGTAATGAGTTTCCAACCATGTACTGCTGAACAGGTAGATCTCCGCTGCGCGCCGCTAGCTGTAGGATCGGCAGCGGTATGTTGAACGCGCTGGAAACATCCATTATAGAGGAAACGCCCTTGACCTCTTCTAGCTGGTTTATGTCGGAAATTAGGTTCGAAATGATTTGTGCATCGGCGCCGGTGTAGATGCTCTTCTTGTCAAGGATAACGTAAAAAGGCATGTTCCATCCGAACTCTTCTCTGATAGTCTCGGCCGATTTCACGATCTCGGAGCTCTTTCTGAAATAATCGAACTGGTCGAAGTTCCTTTCTATTCTAGAAATGAGAAAGGGTGAGACGACTGCAAAGACTATTATCACTAGAAGTACTGCCTTGTCGATCTTAATTGCTCTTTCTCGTGTTGGCCCTTTGAACCTGAGCTTTCTCTTCACTGCCGGGAGATCTATGAAATAGAGAGCAGCGGGAAGCATAAGCAAGACAAGCGCCGAGCTCATCATGATCCCAAGCGAGACCATTATACCCAGTTGCCTGAAGGCCTCAAGGCTACTCACCAAGAATGTCAGAAAACCGACCGCCGTCGTAAGCGCCGAGAGAAATACCGGTATGAGCTCTTCGCGTATTGTACGTTTCAGCGCAATATTTCTCTCAAGAAATCTTCTGTTTGTAATGTACCGGTCTACAAAATGGAGTCCATAAGACGACGAGATTATAACTATAAAGAGGCCGACCGTAGATGTGAGAATGTTTATATCCAAACCGATCATTACGCTAAAACCGTAAGTCCAGACAGCGGCAATGATTGAAAGAATCGAAGGAATGATGGCCGCCCTGACGCTTCCAAGCCTCAGAAAGTATATGAAACAGATTAGCCCGAAGAGGATGGGGGGATATACCACCAGAAGCGCCAGTATGGAGCTGTTAAGCTCTTGATCGACTATTGGCTCACCGCTGGCGTAGAACTCCATACCTACGAGCGAATCGTTGGCCACTTCAAGAATCCTTTTCACATCTGCACCATCGGTCACATTTATCGGAATTAGTGCAACTTCGCCTTTCTCGTTCAGAAGGTTGTCCAGATAGAGTGGATTATTCAGTATCTCGCTGACATTGTCATTAGGAAGTCCTTCCACGAAGTACGGCTCAACGTTAGTGCCCCCAATCAGACTAACCTTCGCTGCATCCTGATAGGAGTTGTAACTAACTACTCCCTCGACCGAGGAGAGTTTCTGGAGGAAGTTATGGATCTTGAGTGAGTTCTCTTTCTTGAAAAGACCGTCCGTCTTGACTACAATGATAATCTGCTTCTCACTTCCGAAAAGATTCTCCATCATTCTCATGTTTTCTCTCGAAGGAGATTTCTCTGGCAGAAGGAATTCGCTGGAGACGCTGATCTCCATTTTTAAGATAAAGAGCCCCATTACTACAGTGATGATTGCGAACAGGGCGATTATAGATATGGAGATCTTACGGTTGATCATTTTGAACTCCCCCTTTGATAGAATTCTACTACTATCTCGGGAAAAGTTATGTTTATGTACAGTAAAATTTGTTGATCGTTCAATACTTTAACTGTTATAATAGTCAAATGGGAGGTGCAACATGACTATGGAAGGCAATGAAATCAGTCCGGAAAAGATTCTGGAAACGGTATTCGATCTGATCCGGAACTTCACCAAGTTCTTCTCATTCAGCATAGAAGCCGAAGAGATGAAGGCAATAGAGCTTTACATCTTGTTATATGTTGCACTCAAAGGCCCCCAGAGCATGTCCTCGCTGGCAAAGGAATACTCAATGACGAAGAGTAATATCACCGTTCTTGTGGACGACATGGAGAGTAAGGGATTGCTTGCCCGCATTCGTTCAGAAGAAGATAGAAGAGTGATCATGATAACCCTTACAGATAGCGGCAAGAGCTTTTTCGAGAGTTTTTTACGCAACTTCTCGAAGTTGATCTCAACGTTCATTAGAAACGTTGGAAGCGAAGATCTCGCGATCATCACCGATGGTTTCGAGAGAATTACTAGCATAGTTGTCGATGAGAAATTCATCGACTCCGGTGGCAAGAACTGAGGTGATAAGGCATGATTCTTGTAACTGGTGCGAGCGGTCACGTCGGTAACGTCCTAGTCAGAGAGTTAGTTAATAGGGGCGAGAAAATAAGGGCAATTGTCCTGCCAGGAGAAGATGTCTCTATGTTCAAACTTGATAGAGTAGAGATACTTCGCGGCGATATAAGGGACAGGGATTTCGTGATCAAAGCCTGTGAAGGAATAGAGACCGTCTATCATCTGGCAGCATTGATTTCCATAATGCCAACCATGAAAAAGCAAGTGAGGAGTGTCAACGTAGGCGGTACGGAGAACGTTATCCATGCCTGCAAGGTTCAACATGTGGGAAAGCTAATCTACACGAGCTCCATCCACGCCTTTACGGAGCTAGAACCGGGAAGCGTGATAGATGAGAACGTCTCGTTCAACCCGGCTCGAACAAGCGGTGTCTACGGTAAATCCAAGGCGGAAGCTGTGCTAAACGTCCTCACGGCAGCAAGAGAAGGGCTGAACGCCGTCGTACTTTGCCCGACTGGCATCATCGGTCCTTTCGATTACAAACTTTCCGAAATGGGAAACATGATAAGGCTCTTCGCAACAGGCAAGTTGAGAGTAGGAATCGAGGGGTCTTTCGATTTCGTAGATGTGCGAGATGTAGTGAGATCGGAGATAGAAGCCTCAATAAAGGCCAAGGCCGGAGAGGTCTACATTCTCGGCGGCGAAGTGATCTCGATCCGTGAGCTGATTGACATACTTCACCAATTAACCGGTCGAAAGAAAGTAGATGCTTTCCTGAAGAGCACCACCGCTTACGTACTTTCAGCCATGTCGACACTGTACTATATGATCTCGAAGACGAAAGCTGCTTTCACTCCCTACACAGTTCACACGCTCACCAGAAATTACAGGTACTCTCATGAGAAGGCTTCAAGAATTCTAGGTCACTGTCCGCGAAAAGTATCAGAGTCTTTGAAGGACGCTGTCGAGTGGTTATCAGGATATGGGATCATCAGACTGCAATCAAAGCTGAACTCTGCAGGACCGTTTTAGACACTTCACCGCTAGGAAGAGAATCATGTAGGCGCTAAGATAGCAATTACGGCGTTGAATGCACTAGAGAGACTGTGCTGCTAAAAATATGTTTCTCTTTCTGTTTCTCGCTTCTTTCATCCCGTACTTGCCGTTTAGGCAATTCCGATAGCTTTTCGACCTAAATTGACTCTTCACCTCCTCTGGCAACAGCAAGCGTCATTTTCTCGCGGTGCTATTCTCAATTACATGGATGGTCTTCCCGGCCTCGATTCTGACGAAGACATCCTTGGATCCAGTAACTTACATTTCTTACTATTAAACAAAGAAGTGCATTACTAAATGTTAATAATCGAGTCTGTCACCAATGGTCTAGCCTTACTATTCAACAAAGAAGTGCATTACTAAATGTCAATAATCGAGTCTGTTACCAATGGTCTAGCCAAGGGTCAAGAAAATTGCGCTACTAATGTATACGAATGATTCATTCGTAAGAATAATAAATTGGATTAGATACAAATGCACCCTCTTTTTGCCGTATAATGAGGAGCTTGATTAATATTCAGCAGACCTTCCTTTAGGGACAGACTCCATTATTTACATTACGGTAATATAGTTTTCCATTCAGTCAAAAAAGGTCCGCAGTCACCGGTCCTCCGTTGTTTGTTAGAATAAGAGAGGCAGGGGATGCAAGATAAGTCCAGTCCTTGGTTATAGCCTGCGAGGCCCAGTTGGGCAAGAACATCTTGCATCCAAGAGTGTTCAGGAACGATAGTAGAATATCCGGAGCAGGAATGCTTCAGGACCAAAACAGCGGTAAACGAAACACTCAACAAACTGCCAAACAAGCAACGGAGGTGCAGTTATGGAGATAGTTGGAATTGATTGGGGAAGAAAGAAGCATTACTGTTATCTTTTGCACCAGGGTAAGAAGTTAGTTTTAAAGAACAAGGAAGAAGATTTTGCGAAGCTTCTGAAGATAAAGGAGGCGGTCTATGTTATTGAGGATGGCAATAACAGGATCGTCGATTATCTTCTAACATACTGACCTTCCTTTAGGGACAGACTCCATTATTTACATTACGGTAATATAGTTTTCCATTCAGTCAAAAAAGGTCCGCAGTCACCGGTCCTCCGTCCTCCGAGACGAAAGCAGCGTCTTAGAGAAGAAACATTGTTCTTTGTTTCGGAGCAGAAAAAGGATCTGTTCTTGGTTAGTCAAAGTGAGATCAAAGAGATAAATGTGGCGGGGTAAGTTTCATCACCAATCTTACTGGTTTCTTCTCTCTCTCTCTTCTCTCGTGAGCGCAGCGAACCTCTCCACAACGCTGTTTCTCAATGGTCTTTGTTTGCCCGACGAAGTCGGAACTGGCCTCGCGGAAGGCGAGACTGGCCAGGCGGAGCCTGACTGGCCTGCGTTAGCAGACTGGCTCCCAAATGTTCCTAAGGTCCCATTTTTCGCGTAAAAGGCAGAGATTCCAACCAGGACCTTTTTCGGGCGAACGGCCGTTCGCCCCTACAAGAGAACTGCACAATTATCTGAAATCGTCATCCCGTAAAGCCTGCCCTGATTATCCTGCCCCAATGTGTGCCTCTTTTGTCATCCCGCACTTGTTTCGGGATCTTGGTTTCGTTTCTATCCAAGGACGGCTTCATGATCTTGAACGGCAGCGACGGACAGGTCTTGTAAGCGTCAGGCTGCTCTTAAACGTTTGTCGATCTTTAAGTCCAAGATCCCGTACAGGAGCATTACGGGATGACAATATGGGGGAATCGCGGGATGACACCCCTAAACGTCATCCTGACAATGCTCCTGGTCAGGATCCCTATTCCAATGGACGTCGAATCTTTGTCGATTAGCCGCTCCATGCACTCAACTATATCTCGATACTTTTTAATGACCTGCGCGGAGTTCAAATATCTCACAAACTAATCACTCTAAAGTGAATTCAAGCTGTATATTGAAGGGTTCTCGCGAATAGATCTCCTCGTTTATTTCGGCAGCAGGAAGGCATCCCAAAGATTCATAGAAACCCTGGCTCTCTATTGATGGATGTGTTGAAATATACAATTTCTTTGCGCCTCTTTTCTTAGCGTTTTCGCAGCACAACGCGAAGAGTTTTCTGCCAATGCCTTTCCCTCTCATCTCGCTTGAGACGTGCATAAACGGCATCTCTAAATACTGATTCTCGCTTCCGAAGAAAGAGTTATCCACAGATGCAAAGCCTACGATTGAATTCTGGAGAAAGGCACCAGCAACGAATCGTCCAGATTCCATACAGCTTCTTAAACGCTGTACCACTTCAACCTTTTTCTCGGAATCCCAATCATCTATGAACTCATCATGAATATAGACAAAACTCCCATCCGGCTCCTTAAGCTTGATTTCGCTCGTAGTCTGATACCTATCAAAACTCTCCAGAGCCTTATCTTCTAGATCCTTTAATGCTATTGGTCTTATTTCCGGATAATCATCCAAAGGACTCTCTCCTTTCATCTGATAGGGCATCAGGGGCACAATTGTGCCCACTCAATTGTATACGCTGGTGAAGGCAAAATTCTATAAAAATCCGATACAATTAGTTTTATGCACTTGCAGAATTTCTAAGAGTGTCGAGGCTTCATAAATGCGTTGGTCAGGCCTCCTTTTTCCACTTATGAGGAGCTTCTTTAGCAAAAGGAAAAATCATCGAAATCGCGTTTTTCTATACCGACTGTTATAATTTTTCTGGAAGCTCATGCACATTTGATCTTCTCATTATCCAATACTAAAGGTGATGAATTGATCGACCATTCGACGAAATCCATAGAGATTCCCAAATACATAATAGTCAAGAACAAAGCAACTGAAGAACTAGTCCCTTTTCTTGAAATGATGAGGTTCAAGAATGTATGTGTCGCAACCCAGGAAAATCTGGTCGATCTAATGCCTGATATTCAAAAGGTAATAAATCGCAATCACTATTCCATTTTCTACGTAGAAGAGAGACCGAATCTCAGTCATCTAATGAACAGACTTGATTCAGTTCACGATCTACACCCCGATGCGCTCGTCGGAATAGGAGGAGGCTCGGTTCTTGATACTGTCAAGTTTTTCGCTCACATACTCAACATTCCATTGATTTTAGTTCCCACTCTTGCCTCAAACGATGGGATTTGCTCCCCGGTTGTGTCCCTAAAGCTCGAAAACGGTAGAAGCGACAGCTTCAGAGCAAGAATGCCGTTCGCCCTGTTCGCAGATACGGGTGTCATTTACAATGCGCCAAAGAAGTATCTATATGCTGGCCTGGGTGACGCAATCTCAAATGTCACAGCCATTCTCGACTGGGAACTCGCAGCCAATATGACTGGCGAGCAAATTGACTACTTTGCAAAGACGTTGTCAGTTATGAGCTATAAAAGTCTTCTCAACTTCAAGAACGCTAATTTCGCCGACGAGGATTTCGTCGAAACTCTTGTCAACTCATTAATCACAAGTGGAATATCCATGGAGTACGCAGGAAATTCCCGACCTGCTAGCGGTTCCGAGCATATGCTATCTCATGCTGCAGACGTAATTTTCGACATGGCCTTTCTTCATGGTCACCAGACTGGCTTCTACACATGCGTAATCCTTAAGGCCTATGGAACCGAGCTGTACGAAAAGGTTCTTGAATTTCTTTCCGATCTTGGCTTTTTCGCCTGTGTACCCGAAGAGTTATTTAACAGAGACATATTTGCAGAAGTGGTGAAGTTGGCTCGTTCAATAAGAAAGCGATATACAATTCTGAATACGCTCAATGATGATCAGCTCCTGAGAATCTTCGACGACACAGTTTCGGAAATCAAATACGCCATATCTCACGCAAATCCTGAAGTTCCTGCAGGAAAATCACTTCGCACTCTGTAACTGCTAAGAGACAATAGCTAACTTACTCCCCAACCAGCCTTTGTCCCTGCAAATCGCGCTTGCGCAAAATCCGGAAAGAGAGCCTGATCGCATCCAGTCGTTTTTCACCTTTTTGCTCACGCGGCAAGATGCTGTTCCGATGTCGCTTACTTCATTACCCAAATTTGCTCGGTATCTGGTCTGTGATCCTCGAGGGGCCAGAGTTATCTTGCATCCCATGACTCTTTCATTCTAACAAGTGAAGAACGGCACCATGATTTTGGGCTGGCAGCGAAGGGTGGCTCTTCGCAGCGGAGAGCGTCTCCATCCAAGCGCCCAACGGCATTCAAGACCTGGATGCTGAAACAAGTTCATGACGCGAAGAACAGGGTATCGATTACAGGGTCTCGGGTGTCGAGAAGAAAAAACTCACCGTTTAGGTATTTTCACGTGTCAATGCAGAGACAGTCATCCAGGTAGCGCCTTCAGGAGGTCCCACACATTGTCATCCCGAACTCGTTTCGGGATCCGTTCTTCAAACGCATCTACGATGATGAATCCGTGAATTTGAAAAGTTTGAGAGCAAAGAACAAGATGCTGAATCAAGTTCAGACACGAAGAGCAGGGTATCGATTACAGGGTATAGGGTCTCGTGAAGAGAACTGGCAATCATTTCAGGGTTTCAATGCAACTGATGAAGTTATCCGTGCAGCGGGTTTGGGAAGTCCCTCACTCTGTCATCTCGAACTTGTTTCGGGATCTTTGTTTTTTTCTTTGCGGAGGGTGGAGGACCGTTGACGGACAACGTTGTCTTCACAGCGTTCAGCGGGTTTTGGTTCTTAAGCGTCCAGCGGTTTTTAGAACGGGATGCTGAAACAAGTTCAGTATAACTGAATGGGTGGTTTTCGGAATAACCACTCGTCGTCGTCGCACAGAGCTTGCCCTGAAATGCCTCTGTTCAGCGTCATCCCGAACTCGTTTCGGGATCCGGTTTTGATCTTATCCAAGGACGGGTCCGTGATTTGGGACGAGTAACGATGGACGGGTCTTGTAAGCGTCAGGCTCCTCTTAAGCGTATGCCGTTCTCTAAGTGCAAGATCCCGTATAGGAGCACTACGGGATGACGGAAGAAAAGTTTGTCGGGGCAGGCTCAAAATAGATCTGAAACGAGTTCATGACAGCAGTTGAATTATCCCGTTTCAGGTCTAGAGCTTACAAGTGTTCTCGGCCGTAAAGCGGAACTGGCCTTTGCGAAGCAAAGACTGGCCACCAAAGGTGACCGACCTCTGCCAAACTAAGAGACTGGCTTTTATTTCACTCTTTTATCGATGAGTGGACATCTTCCATTTACTGACGATTTTTGGTATTAGCGTGAGAGTTACTATGGCTCCGGTAATCATTCCGATCGCAAGCAGCAGTCCGAGCCCAGAGAAGAGTCTCAACGGTGCAAAGAGGAGCGAGGCGAATCCCACAGCCAGAGCTATCGTGTTTGAGAGTATCGCTGGTCTGACTTCCTCTCTCGCCCTGTAGATGTCTTTGGTGTCCATGAATCTGTTGATCAGATGGATTGCGTAATCTATTGTCATTCCCAGAAGTACTCCAGCAACGATTGCTGTAGAGATTTCCAGCTTTATGCCCAGTATCGACATATAAGAGAAGTTAAAGAATACCGACAGGGCTATCGGAAGAACCGACACAAGTGCCAGCTTGAAAGACCTGAAAACGACAATAAGCAGCAGAGTGATGACTACTAAGGCCCAGATAATTGTGGTGACCTGACTGCCAAGTATCTCGTTGTTCACACCGGATATGATTAACAGCGGCGATGCTACGTATGGTGAATACTGTGGATAGCCCTCCAGTATTTCTTTGAGGTCGTTTTCTAAACGCTGAGAGTTAACCGCATCGGTATTGGGAGTCTTAACCAGCAGCCGTATTGAATTCTCGACCATATATTGCTCGACGGGCAGATCGCCGTTACGAGCCGCTATCTGAAGTATCGGAAGTGGAATGCCGAAAGCGCTTGAAACATCCATTATAGATGAAACTCCCGTGACCTCTTCGAGCTCGTTTATTTCTGCGATGAGCTTAGACAAGACCGAAGCATCGGGACCCGTATAGAGGCCGTTCTTATTTAGGATAACTAAAAAGGGCATGTTCCAGCCGAACTCCTCTCTTATCGTTTCGGCAGATTTGACGATCGACGAGCTCTTCTTGAAATAATCGTACTGGTCAAAGTTCCTATCGATTTTCGAAATCAGAAAAGGCGAGACGACTGCAAAGACGAGTATTACTACGAGCACCACTGTGTCGATGTTCTTTGCGACTTCTCGTGTTGGAGCTCTAAACCTTAACTTTCTTTTTACCGCAGGCAGATCGACGAAAACGAGCACGGCGGGAAGCGCTATGAGTACGAGCGCCGAACTCACCATTATCCCGAGAGAGACCATTATGCCCAGTTGCCGGAAGGCTTCTAAGCTGCTAACTAAGAATGTAAGAAAACCTACGGCCGTTGTAAGCGCCGAGAGAAAAACTGGTATCAGTTCCTCGCGTACGGTCCGCTTAAGCGCAGCGCTCCTTTCGAGAAATCGCCTGTTTGTGATGTACCTATCTATGAAGTGCAGCCCATAAGACGATGAGATTATAATTATGAAAAGGCCCGCAGTTGAAGTCAGAATGTTTATATTCAAACCTATCATCACGCCGAAGCCGTAGGTCCAAATAGCCGCGATAATTGAAAGAATCGAAGGAATGATTGCCGCCCGTACACTTCCGAGTCTCAGGAAGTAGATGAAGCAGATTAATCCGAAGAGAATGGGGGGATATACTACCAGAAGCGATAATATGGAACCATAAAGTTCTTCATCGATAATAGGTTCGCCGCTGACGTAGAACTCCATTCCCTCAAATGATTCAGCGGCAACTTCCAGGATCGCTTTCACATCTGCATTCTCAGTTACGTTTATAGGAATCAGTGCGACTTCACCGTTCTCGTCAAGAAGGTTGTCGAGATAGAGCGGGTTTTGCAGTATCTCGCGAGCGTTCTCCTTCGCAACCCCGTTCTCAAAATATGGCTCGACATTCGTCCCGCCGATCAAACTAACCTTCGCCGCATCTTGATAAGAGTTGTAACTGACTACTCCCTCTATCGTAGAGAGCTTCTGGAGGAAATCGTAAATCCTGAGTGAGTTCTCTTCCTCGAAAAGACCATCCGTCTCAACTACAATAATAATCTGCTTTTCACTCCCGAATAGATCCTCCATCATTCTCATGTTTTCTCTAGAGGGAGACTTCTCTGGAAGAAGAAATTCGCTGGAAACGTTTATTTCAACTCTAAGAATGAAGAGCCCCATCACTACCGTAACGACGGCAAACAAGGCTATTATAAAGATAGAGATCCTTCGATTAATCATAGTGGATTGCCCCCTTTACAGAATTTTACTACGATTTCTTGGAAAGTAATGTATATGTACAGTAAAAGATGTTGATAGTTCAGAAGCTAAACTGTTATAATTATCTCGTTGGAGGTGTGGAATGACTGTAAGAACCAAAGAGTTAGGCCCGGACAAGATACTGGAAGCGGTGTTCGACCTGGTAAGGAACTTCACGAAGTTCTTTTCCTTAAACGTTGAGGCCGAAGAGATGAAGACAATAGAGCTCTACATTCTTTTGTTCGTTGCACTCAAGGGGCCCCAGAGCATGTCCTCACTTGCAAAGGAATTTTCAATGACAAAGAGCAATGTCACCTTCCTCGTTGACGATATGGAGAGCAAAGGCTATCTCGCCCGTATCCGTTCAGAAGAAGACAGAAGGGTCATCATGATTACACTTACTGAACGCGGTAAGGCTTTCTTTGAAAGCTTTTTAACGAACTTCTCCAGACTGATCTCAACGTTTATAAGAAAAGTCGGTGCCGAAGACCTTGCGATAATCACTGACGGATTTGAAAGAATAACCCGGATTGTTATAGACGAAGAACTAGTCAGTTCCGATGAAGGAGGCAAACCTGATAAGTCATGATACTGGTAACCGGTTCCACCGGACACGTTGGTAACGTTCTCGTCAGAGAGCTTGTCAGCAGAGGTGAAAGCGTAAGGGCCGTTGCTCTCCCTGGAGAAGATACCTCTATGATAGAGCTGGAGGGTGTAACGATCCTCCGAGGCGATATTCGAGACAGAGACTTTGTGATAGAAGCCTGCGAAGGAATTGACACGGTCTATCATTTGGCAGCGCTCATATCCATTATGCCTACCGATAAAAAGCGCGTTCTGAGCGTTAACGTTGGCGGCACAGAAAACGTAATCCGCGCATGCAAGAAGCAGAAAGTCGAAAGGATGATCTACACAAGCTCGATACATGCCTTTACTGAGCTTGAACCGGGTAGCGTGATAGATGAAAACGTCCCATTCAACCCAGCGCGTACTAGCGGCGTCTACGGTAAATCCAAGGCAGAAGCCGTGCTGAATGTATTGACGGCCGCCAGAGAAGGCCTGAACGCCGTTGTACTCTGCCCGACAGGAATCATAGGCCCATTCGATTACAAGCTTTCAGAGATGGGCAACATGATAAGGCTCTTCGCCTCCGGTAGGCTTAGAGTTGGCGTCGACGGATCCTTCGATTTCGTCGATGTCCGTGATGTGGTCCGATCGGAAATTGAGGCCTCCGCGAAGGCAAAGCCAGGCGAAGTCTACATTATCGGCGGAGAGAGCGTCTCGATACAGGAGCTTACGGACATACTCCACCAGATAACAGGCAAAAAGAGAATCGGCACCTTCTTGAAAAGCACTAGCGCCTATTTGCTTTCGGCCTTTAGTACACTCTATTACATGATCTCAAAAACGAAGGCCTGTTTCACTCCGTATACGGTCCATACACTCACCAGGAACTACAAGTATTCTCACGAAAAAGCCTCTAAAGTATTGGGCCACAATCCAAGGAAAGTCTCTGAATCAATCAGAGATGCCGTCGAGTGGCTATCCGGTTACGGCACGATCAAACTGCAGTCAAAGCTAGACTCTCAGCGTCCGACATAAACCCTTTTCATCTGGCAACAGTAATTTGATTACGACAGAATGCACGAGAACTTATTCTGAAAAGAGAAGCTCCTTACTATTATTCGCGCCAGTTAACAACATCACATCACGTCTGAACTTGTTTCAGCATCCCGTTCTAAGAACCGCTGGACACTGTAAAAAACCGTCCTTCGTCGCCCGTCCAAGATCATGGACCCGTCCTTGGATAAGATCAACACCAAGATCCCGAAACAAGTTCGGGATGACAATGTGAGGTCACTTCCGAAACGCCGCATTCAGTCATGCTGAACTTGTTTCAGCATCTCGTTCTAAGAACCGCTGGACGCTGGCTAGAAGACGCTGACCGCTGTGAAGAGCCGTCCTTGGTCCTTCGCCCGTCCAAGATCATGGACCCGTCCTTGGATAAGATCAACACCAAGATCCCGAAACAAGTTCGGGATGACAATGTGAGGTCACTTCCGAAACGCCGCATTCAGTCATCTGAACTTGTTTCAGCATCTCGTTCTAAGAACCACGGGACGCTTCCAGGAGACGCTGAACGCTGTGATGACAACGTTGTCCGTCAACGGTCCACCGTCCTTCGAGAGGATCAAAACGGGATCCCGAAACAAGTTCGGGATGACAATGTGTGGGACCTCCTGAAGGCGCTACCTGGATGACTGTCTCTGCATTGACACGTGAAAATACCTAGACGGTGAGTTTTTTCTTCTCGACACCCGATACCCTACACTCGATACCCTGCTCTTCGTGTCTGAACTTGTTTCAGCATCGTTCTAAGAATCGCTGTGCGCTTAAGAACGAAGACCCGCTGGTCGCTGTGAAAGCCAGTTCACTGCTGACTGTGTAACTAAGGACCGGCTTTTATGGCCGACGAAGTCGGAACTGGCCTCGCCGAAGGCGAGACTGGCCAAGCGGAGCCTGACTGGCCTGCGTTAGCAGACAGGCTCCCAAATGTTCCTATGGTCTGTCCCGCTTTTCGCGCGTTGTCCGTCTAGCCCTCTCCACTTCTCGCTCCTCCGAAGGACGGGTTCATGATCCTGGAAGGACCAAGGAAGGCTCTTCCGCTCCTTAACTAACCAAGAATCTAGACACGTAGGCTCGAAGAACGACTCTTTTTCGCTATTCCGTTCTCTGGGCCGTCCAGTCATGAGGTCCCGACTTGTAACTGCTGTTGATACAAACAGTCGCGGTACCGGTCATCCCAACTGAATCGAATTTTCCTGTGAATTGAATCGTCTCTCCTCCCTCATAGCTTGAATAGAGAAAGCTGATGTTGTCCTTCGAAGTCGTACCGGAGATTGTGCCATAATTCTCGTCGTTCCCCAGATAGCCGGAGAGATTGCCCTTCTCGTGGGTGGTGATCTGCATGAACGCCGTGAAGGTTTCTGATTCACTTTTGATTACTGAAAGATTCCATGTGCCTACAAGACTTCTGGTTTTCGCAACCGATGGACACGCGCTGAGCAAAATGACAACTGCAATCGCTATAAGGAGCATAAAAGTTACGCGTTTCATACTCGACACCTCGCTAGAAAGAGTAATGATACAACTTGGATAAGAATCAAAGTGACTCAAACGACAACGAACTGAATTCATAAACCAGCTTGCGCATCTAGAATCTCTAAGCGTTTCTCAGAAACAGACGGATCGAAAACCGCGCATTCAGAACTTGACGTTACTATAGTACTCCGAATGGGAGTTATTATGACAGACTCATAATACTCTTTCTGCTTCTAATCTTTTTATGAATAGTCTTTAATAATGACGCAGACTAATCACTCTCACCAAATCCTTGGGAAAATGTTTTGCGTTCCCGGTAACAATCGGAGCACGTGAAGCGCTTGCAACTTCGATAAAAGGTAGATCCGATAAATCGGTATGCTGTATAGAGACGAGTGCGGAAACAGGGACTGACGATTCTCCTTACGTCCCTTTTTCGCGAGGGGCAGAGATCCTGACCAGGAGCATTGTCAGGATGACGTGAAGGGAAAGCCTGCCCCAAATCAACTCACTTTGTCATCCCGTAGTGCTCCTGTGCGCGATCTCGCCCAGAGAACTGCTGTACGCTGAAGACCTTGAACAGCCGAGAAAGATCGAATTTGAGATGTTCGCTTCGCACACGAGAGGACAACAGCAAAAATAGAGACTGACCGACTCCTATAGTATGTCTTTTTTTCGCGTAAAAGGCAGAGATTCCAACCAGGACCTTTTTCGGGCGAACGGCCGTTCGCCCCTACAAGAGAACTGCACAATCATCTGAAATTGTCATCCCGTAAAGCCTGCCATGATTAGCCTGCCCCAATGAGCGCCTCTTCTGTCATCCCGTGATGACTCTGCACGGGATCTCGCTCTTTCTAAACCCAAGATCCGGCTTTTCGTTCTTATCGGAGGACGGTGGACGTTTTACTGTTTACCTGATAGGCTTACTGCGAAGCTGCATCACTTCCTCGCGCCAGAGAGCCTCACTTCCCCAGATATTTGACTCCACGGAGCGAATCGGAGCCTATGTAAGAAATAGCTAAACTTTTTTTATACCTTGCGTCCTGCAATTAGCAAAATGGTACTTGGATCTGCCGTTATTGAGCTAGGAGCAAGGTCCTGGTTCTGAAACAAAGAAATGATCGCTGAATGCGAGAAACAAAGCTCATGCTAAGTAAATGTTTAATCTTGATCCAGCCTAACTAAGCTCTTCGCTACATCGAATAGCTCTATGTTTTTCGCTTCCAGGAATTCTTTCACTTCTTTCCAGGTGAAGGCTGCTCCTAATGGATCGGGCGAGTTCTCCACATCATCGAAAAAAGTTACAGCCCTTATTATATGGTAAAGATCAACTTCTCTACCATACTTCTTGACAAAAGCTTGAAGAACTTTCTTCGAGGGCTCTCTCTTCAGGATTTCCGCGAGATCGAAATAATCCTTCTTCTCTGCTCTTGCTGCGATAGCGCTAAGCTTCATGTCGGCGATTTCGATTACCGAAGCCACATCCAGAGACCTATACTTGTCCAAAGGTTCAACCAACGCATAATGGTATTCAAAAAAGCTTGTACGGACACCCTCAATCTCAGCTTCAAGGGTACCTGTCTGAAGCCTCACATTCTCCACTGAAACACCAAACTGCTTCAAATACTCGAGAGCACTTCAGGCCTGTAAGACTCAGCTGAGAAGAAATCCAGATCGAAACTCACACGGTGTTCATAGTACATAGCCAGAGCTGTATCGCCTGCAAGGTAAAAATCCGGCAGTTTATTTTGAAGAGTATCTAGAAGATTTACCGTCTGAGATGAAAGTCTTCCGGTTCTAAGCATCTAGTTATCTCCGATCTAGGAATATTCAGAATGAGACTCCAGAAATTCGCAGTAGCCAGACCGATTATCCTGCTTCTTTTAACAACCTCAGCAATCTCTTCAGAATCATATTCAGAAAGAAGACTTACAACATCCTCCATCGTCCCATATTCCAGAATCCTCGAGATAATGAAGAACTTGTCCTTCTCCTTGTCCATTTTCATGATATCCACATCCCAGAAACACGTGGTCCTTAGCTTCAGAGCCATATACTTCACCATATCAATTCTATCATTTGAAGTCTTACAAACCTTGATTCTTACTTGAACTGCGTTACCTGTGCAAAAGCATGGAAATGTCGATCGATAAAATCAGAACAGCGTCGCTTTGTCATTTGAAGCTGTTTCAGCATTTCTATTCTCTTTCATTGCTAGTCATTGAAAGATAAACGCAGGGGCTAACTAGTTCCTAGGGTCACGTTTTCGCTGTACAACTGTCAGATGATATAATAATACTAATACAGTAATATTATGAAGGGTGATTATATGGAATTAGTTAAAGCGGGAAGAAGTAGACAGGTCACGATACCAAAACAGATATTCGACTCTCTTGGATTAAAGGAAGGCGACTATGTACAGGTTGAAGTGGAAGAAGGAAGAATAGTTCTTACGCCTGTTGCAGTGATTAACAAGGAGAGAGCAAAGTCAGATTTTTTTCAGTTAGTTCAGAGAGTGAGAACCAATACCGAGTCTTTGACTGAAAAAGAAATTGAAGAAGAAATCCGCGAAGCATTAGAGGAGTCAAGAAGAGATAAGTGAGTCAAAGGAATGGAAAGAGTCGTACTTGACACCAATGTTCTAATATCTGCGATCATATCTAGCAAGGGTTCTCCTGCAAAAATCCTTGATCTCTGGAGAGAGGGCGCTTTTGATCTAGTTTTTTCTGAAGAGACTCTTCAGTAGCTTATTAATGTCCTGTCGCGTGGTAAAATGTTACGCATCACCGGAATCAATGAAGATGAGTTAAACAGGTTAGTATCTTACTTGAGGAATAGCTCGATAGTAGTTGACTCATCTGAAGATATTGCAATCGCTATCGAAGACCCGGATGATACCAAGTTCATCTCATGCGCGGTTCAGGCAGGCGCAAAATACATTGTATCTGGAGATCATCACCTGCTTGATGTCGAGAAATTCGAAGGAACTGTAATAGTTACGCCTGCGGGATTTCTTAGAACATTCGCGCCCTTTCAAAATGATTCCTAACCACAGGGCAGGCACAACAATTTTAGTCACTCATACAGAAAGAATGAGACAATCAGTCTCAAAATTTTGCGCTTCAAAATAGTCTCCCATTGATTACTACAAGATGCGCTTGTTAAGTAAGCTGATCGCTGTGAAGACAACGTTGTCCGTCAACAATCCACCGTCCTCCGAGAGGATCAAAACGGGATCCCGATAAAAGAAGCGCTGAACGCTGTAAGCGAAAATAGGGACTGACCGACTCCTATAGTATGTCTTTTTTTCGCGTAAAAGGCAGAGATTCCAACCAGGACCTTTTTCGGGCGAACGGCCGTTCGCCCCTACAAGAGAACTGCACAATCATCTGAAATTGTCATCTCGTAAAGCCTGCCCTGAAAACGACCTGTTCAAGACTCTCCAACTGTCAGCCCTTAGTGCTCCTGCACCGGATCTTGCTTTTCCAGACTCTGCACGGATCTCGCTTCTGCCAGACCCTAGAAATTACTTTGTAGGAGCAAAGAATCTGGCTTGTTCCACAAAGTTTACGACTTCTCTTTTTTTCGTCATAGACACATCTGTGTTTCTACTGTACAATATATTTCGTATGCGAAATATTCGAAGTCTAAGTATTCGTATGCGAAAGTTCGAATGATATGCATAGAAGGTGGTTTTGTTGGAGGAAAGCTCTAGAATACAAGAGATGCTGACGCTCGTCAAGAGGATAATGTCGGTTGTAAAGCAGAATTTCGAAAGTGATTTCAAAAAGATGGGCGTGACCCAATCACAGATCCTTGTTATGAGAGTGCTGAACCTACGTGGCGATATGAAGGTAAGCGATATAAGTAAAGAACTCGATCTTTCAAATAGCACGGTGTCTGGGATAATCGACAGGCTCGTCGAAAAGAAGATCGTCCAAAGAAAGAGAAGTGAAGAAGATAGACGAATCGTGATGATAAGTCTTGCGGACGAGTACCGCCAACCAGTTAAGAAAGGCCTCAATGCCTTTGCGCAAAAGATGAGAAAAGCATTGTCAACCATGACAGAAGAAGACGTTGATTCCATCATTCGAGGGCTCGAAAAGCTGGAGAAGATACTTGAAGAATCGCAAGAACCCAGAGAGAGGGGACGAAGCCGATGCTCAAACTGATTCGGTACCTTAAACCCTACACTGTCTTCATCATTGTTGCAGTGGCTCTGCTCTTCGTTCAGGCGATGGCGGAATTGGCCCTTCCAGACTACATGTCGAATATCGTAAATGTCGGAATCCAGCAGGGCGGTATCGAAGACGCAGTCCCGGAGGCCATTAGCAAAGAGGCTTTTGATAACGTCTCGCTGTTCATGAGCGGAGAAGATAAGCAAAAAGCTCTGAGCCACTACGATCTCATAACAAAAGACTCCGCCACTTACGCAGAAAACCTCAAAAAGTATCCTGCGCTGGAGAGCAAAGATGTCTATGTCCTGAAACCCGGACAGATTGAAGACCGGCAGGCCCTCAGTCTGATCTTCGGCAAAGCCCTCATGGCTTACTCCGGAGTCAAGAACGGAATGACTGGGTCAAACGGTAGTTTCGCGCCCCCTGAGGGCTTCAACATCCCCGAGGGGGCAAACGTATTCCTCCTTATGAGGCTGATGCCCGAGGCTCAGAGGCTCGAAATGCTAAATCAGATCGACAGCATGGTCGAAGTCATGGGTGAAAACATCGTCAGCCAGTCGGCTGCGCTCGTCGTGAAGGAAATCTACGAAGAGCTCGGCGTGGACACTACTAAGCTCCAGAGCGCCTACGTGCTCAGCACGGGCTTGGTCATGGTTCTCGTGACTCTGCTGAGCACACTGTCCACAATCATGGTTGCCTTCATCGCTTCGAAGATAGCAGCCGCCTCGGCCAGAAGGATGAGAAGAGACGTTTTCGAGAAGGTCGAGAACTTCTCAAACTCCGAATTTGCCAGGTTTTCTACGGCTTCGCTCATAACCAGAACAACAAACGATATAACCCAGATCCAGCTCGTGATTGTTCTTCTGATTAGGATGGCATTCTACGCCCCGATCATCGGTGTCGGAGGAATCGTAAGGGCTCTTGAGAAGAGTACTTCCATGTCCTGGATTATTGCACTTGCCGTCATCATAATGCTAGGCCTGATTGGAATCGTGTTCGCCATAGCCCTGCCTAAATTCAAGAAGATACAAAAGCTTATAGACAGGCTGAACCTGGTTACAAGGGAACATCTTTCCGGTCTCATGGTCGTCAGGGCCTTCAACACCCAGGAGTTTGAAGAAGAGCGATTCGACACAGTGAACAAGGACTTGACAAGAACCGACCTCTTCGTTCACCGGGTGATGGTAGTGATGATGCCGGCGATGATGTTTGTGATGAACGGTACTATGCTCCTCATCGTCTGGGTGGGCGCGCACCAGATAGAGGCCTCAACCATGCAGGTCGGAGATATGATGGCCTATATCCAGTACACCATGTTGATCATATTCGCCTTTCTCATGTTTACAATGATGTTCATAATGATCCCAAGGGCCTCCGTTTCAGCAGCCAGAATCTCCGAGATCCTCGAGGTCGACCCCCAGATAAAAGACCCAAAAAAACCGAAGAAATTTGGTAGTGATTTCAAGGGAACTGTCGAATTCAAGAACGTGTGCTACCGCTTCCCTGGTGCCGAGAAAAACATTCTGAACGACATAAGCTTCACGGCCCTGCCGGGACAGACGACGGCGATCATAGGCTCGACCGGCTCGGGGAAATCTACGCTTCTGAACATGATACCGAGGTTCTACGATGTCTGTGGCGGTCAAGTGCTGGTGGACGGAATTGACATCCGGGAAGTAAATCAACATGAGCTTAGAGAAAAGATAGGCTACGTCCCCCAGAAGGGCATCCTCTTCAGCGGAACTATTGAATCGAACCTCAGATACGCCAATGAGAATGCCTCTGATGAAGAAATCAAAAGGGCTGCGGAGATCGCCCAGGCCCTCGAATTCATAAGGGCGAAGGAAGAAGGGTTTGACTCGCCAATTTCCCAGGGCGGGACAAACGTGTCTGGAGGGCAGAAGCAGAGGCTCTCCATAGCCAGGGCGCTTCTTAAGAGGCCGAAGATACTCCTCTTCGATGATAGCTTCTCGGCCCTCGACTTCAAGACTGACGCAGCGCTGAGGAGAAAGCTCAAAAGGGAAACGGGGGACAGCACGATGATAATTGTTGGCCAGAGAATTGCAACGATAAAGAACGCCGACCAGATACTCGTTCTTGACGAGGGCAACCTTGTTGGAATCGGCAAACACCACGAACTGATGAAAAGCTGTCAGATTTACAGAGAAATTGCACAATCACAGCTTTCAGAGGCGGAACTAGCATGAGCAAGGATAGTAGAGAACACGGAAGAGGCCATCTAGGTCGTCAGGGCGGTCCAGTGGGGCCCGGCATGATGCGAGGAGGAGAGAAGGCCAAAGATCTTCGAGGGACACTGAAGAAACTCGTTCAATATCTTAGAAAGTACCAGGTTTTGATAATCGTAGTGCTCTGTTTTGCGGCGGCCGGCGCTCTCTTCTCCATAATGGGTCCAAAGATACTCGGGACGGTGACGACTGAAGTATTCGAGGGAATCATGGCCAAAATCACCGGGACCGGCGAAGGAATAAACTTCGAGTCGATCGCCAGAACAATGTTTATTCTTCTTGGACTGTACGTGCTCAGCGCCCTGTTTATGTACATCCAGGGATGGATAATGTCGGGCATATCCGCGAAGGTCACATACAAATTCAGGCAGGAAATCTCCCAGAAGATAAACAGGCTTCCCCTGAAATACTTTGACAAGAGTTCCCAGGGAGACGTCCTGTCAAGGGTAACAAACGATGTCGACACCATAAGTAGAACGCTAAACCAGAGTCTGAGCCAGATCATAACATCCGTCACGACAGTTGTCGGCGTCACCATAATGATGTTCTCGATAAGCTGGCAGCTAACGCTTATAGCCTTGCTAATGCTGCCTGTTTCTATGGGGCTCATCGCTTTCGTCGTCAGACTATCCCAGAGATACTTCAAGAAGCAGCAACAGTATCTCGGAAAGGTAAACGGCCACGTGGAGGAGATGTACGGAGGTCACGTAGTCGTGAAGGCCTTCAATGGAGAGGCGAAAAGCATACAAACCTTCGACAAGCTCAACGCCGAACTGTACGACTCCGCCTGGAAATCACAGTTTCTTTCCGGCATGATGATGCCCATAATGACATTCGTCGGCAACCTTGGATACGTCCTCATAACCATAGTGGGCGGCTGGTTTGCCGTCAGAAAGATGATCACAGTCGGCGACATTCAGGCCTTTATACAGTACGTGAGGTCGTTCACTCAGCCCATCGCGCAAATCGCAAATATCATGAACGTCTTCCAACAGACGGCAGCTGCAGCGGAGAGAGTCTTCGAATTCTTGGAAGAAGAAGAGGAAGTTGCCGAGACAACCGATCCTGTCAGAGGAGTCGATCATCACGGCCACGTCGAGTTCAAGAACGTCAGATTTGGCTACGACCCGGAAAAGATAATCATAAAAGATTTCTCCTGCGAAGTTGACAAGGGCCACAACATTGCCATCGTCGGCCCCACGGGAGCGGGAAAGACGACCATAGTCAAACTCCTGATGCGCTTCTATGATGTCAACTCCGGAGAGATACTTCTGGACGGACATAACATAAAAGAATACACCCGACACGACCTGAGGGAAAACTTCGGAATGGTCCTCCAAGACACCTGGCTTTACAACGCCAGTGTCTGGGACAACATCAAATACGGAAGGCTCGACGCAACCGATGAAGAAGTTCTTGCAGCGGCTAAGGCGGCTCACGTTGACTCCTTTATCCATACCCTCCCGGACGGATACAACCTCGTACTGAACGAAGAGCAGACGAACATCTCGCAGGGTCAAAAACAGCTGATAACCATTGCCCGGGCAATACTGGCAGATCCGAAAGTTCTTATACTAGACGAAGCGACCAGCTCAGTCGACACAAGAACGGAAGCCCTGATACAGCAAGCCATGGCAAACTTGATGAAAGACAGAACCAGCTTCATCATAGCCCATAGACTTTCAACTATAAGAGATGCAGATCTCATACTCGTAATGAACGAAGGCGACATCGTTGAACAGGGAACTCACGAAGAACTTCTTGAGCGAGGCGGCTTCTATGCAGAACTTTACGCCAGCCAGTTTGAAAGCGACTTCGTGGAGGCTGTATAAGCAAGAGAAAGACAAAATCGTAACATCGACGAACATGGCGGGCCTTAAGCCCGCCTTTTTCTATCTTCGCGAGAAAATAGGGACTGATAAATCTCTTAAAGTCTGTACCCAATTTTTGCTAGAGAACTCCACATTGCGTCAGCTGAACTTGTTTCAGCATCCCGTTCTAAGAACCGCTGTGCGCTTAAGAACGAAGACCCGCTATGCGCTGGAAAGACCCGTCCTTCGTCGCCCGTCCAAGATCATAGACCCGTCCTTGGATAAGATCAACACCAAGATCCCGAAACAAGTTCGGGATGACAATGAGTGGTCACTTCGGGAACGCCGCATTTCGTCATCTGAACTTGTTTCAGCATCCCGATCTAGGAACCGCTGTGCGCTTAAGAACGAAGACCCGCTGGACGCTGAAGGCTTTGAACAGCCGAGAAAGATCGAATTTGACACGTTCGCTTCGCTCACGAGAGGACAACAGCAAAAATAGAGACTGACCGACTCCTATAGTATGTCTTTTTTTCGCGTAAAAGGCAGAAATTCCAACCAGGACCTTTTTCGGGCGAACGGCCGTTCGCCCCTACAAGAGAACTGCACAATCATCTGAAATTGTCATCCCGTGATTTCCCCATGCTACCACCCCGTAAAGTTCGCCCTGAATCCACTCACTTTGTCATCCCGCAGCGCTCCTGTGCGTGATCTCGCCCAAAGAACTGCTGTACGCTTAAGAATCGAAACCCGCTGGTCGCTGTGAAAGGCAGTTCACTGCTGACTGTGTAACTAAGGACCGGCTTTTATGGCCGACGAAGTCGGAACTGGCCTCGCCGAAGGTGAGACTGGCCAGGCGGAGCCTGACTGGCCTGCGTTAGCAGACTGGCTCTATTTTGCCTCCTGGCGCGTAAGCGCCAGCATCACTTCCCGACGCAGTCGGCCTCACTTCCCGGGATGATCCTACGGGCATCACTTCCTCGCGCCAGCGAGCCTCACTTCTGCTCTTGCGATATCCTAGACCCAAAACCCGAGACCCGCTGCAGATTTTCCTCTTCTCTCCCTCTCTCTTCTCTCACTTTCTCTCCCTCTCTTTCTCTCTTCTTCTCTCTTCTTGCAGGAGCGTTTTCAAGAGGAGCTTATTATCAGTCCGGCAACAAAGCGGGTGTATACTAAAAATGAAACCATATCTTTTTCGAGGGGTGAGAGCGTTGAAAGTTACGAGGAGAGCTTCTCTAGTTGTTCTTTTGATTGTGCTTCTTGGTGGTATGCTTTTCGGAGCCGGAAGCGAGTACACTGTTGTAAAGGGAGATACTCTATGGGAGATCGCAAAGGCGTATGGCGTCGACTGGAAGGAAATTGCCGAACTTAACGGAATCACTGATGAGTTTGCACTTCAGGTGGGAACGGTCTTGAAGATTCCCGCAGCCTATACGGAATTATCCGTCATGATTCCCAATATCGATCATGAGATTCCCGCTGTTATCTGCATACCCAACGGTGACGGTCCATTTCCTTTAGTTGTTATGCTTCATGGAACAGGCTCTGATAAGAACGAGGCCGGTGGTGGTTACCTGCTGGCAGCTCCAGCGCTCGCAAAGGCAGGTATTGCGAGTGTTCGATTTGACTTCATTGGGAACGGCGAGAGTACTGCCGACTACATTAACTACAATTTCACTTCAGCCATAGACGACACGAATATCGCCTTCGCTTATGCGGCAAGTCTTCCAAGAGTGGACGGTCATCGGGCAGGGATAATGGGCTGGAGCCAGGGTGGAACGATCGCTTTGCTTGCGGCAGGACAGAATCCCGCTTACAAGTCTGTTCTCTGCTGGGCTGGCGCTCCTGACCTGTCAGGCGTTGGAAGCTTAGAAGCTTACGAAATTGCGAAGCAGAATGGTTACTATGAGCTGACCTTTGAGTGGAGAAGCCCTCTTAAACTGGGACTTCAGTGGTTCGATGAGGCCTACGGAACGGACGTCTTGCAGGTCTTCTCTAACTCAAGTGCACCGGTACTTGCTATCAATGGTTCGGAAGACACAGTAGTCGATCCTGTGAATGCACAGAGAATCGTCGATGCATCTAAAAATGAGAAATCGAAGGTTCTTATAATTGAGGGCGCAGACCACACCTTCAATATATTCACCGGAGATATGACCGCATTCAATCAGCTAATAGAAGCCACTGTAGATTGGTTTAGCAAAACACTGTAAAAATCGTTCTTCGATAGCGCGATAAGTCACCAAAAAAGAGGGACAAAAGAAATGAGTCAGTCCCTCTTTTTGCTTTTCTTTATCTGAGTCTCTACCCAATAAATCGCGAGCTTTCGTTTGATTCAGCGATTTATCGAAAGGGCTGATTTCGATCTTCACATCTTTACGTTAGTGAATAGCTCCTCAATACTCTGTCTGCGGCGAATGAGCTTGACCTCTTCTCCGTCCACGAGCACCTCCGCAGGGAAGGGCATTCCGTTGTAGTTGTTTGCCATTGAGAATCCATATGCGCCGGCATTCTCCAAGACTATTGCGGTTCCGGGAATCGGTACTTCGAGCTTTCGACCTCTGGCAAGGATGTCACCGCTTTCACACAGCGGACCGACCACATCGGCAGTGACGGTCTTTTTTGTGCTTGCAAGGACCTGAATTCTGTGATGGGCATCATACAGCACTGGTCTTATCAAGGCGTTCATTCCAGCGTCGGTGACAATAAATATCTTTTCCGAAGGCTTGACGCTGACCACTTTGGTGACCAGATAGCCGGCCGGGCCTATGATGAATCTCCCCAGTTCGGCTATCAGTTTACCGTCGAAGCCTGCAAAGATTTCGGATATTCCTTTTTGAAGTCTTTCTATGTCAAGCTCTCTTCCTTCGTAGTCTATTCCCCAGCCTCCGCCAAGATCGATATACTTGAATCCGTATTGCTTTGCACAATCGAGGGCCTTAGAATAGGCATCGAAGAAGGGTTCAACATCCGTAATCTGAGAGCCTATGTGAAGATGTATTCCATCTATTCTGTCGGCAACTTCCGAGACCTTTTCCATGGGCACGCCGAATTTATGGGCCCTCAAGCCTGTCGATATATGCGGGTGAGTACGGGCATCTACATCAGGGTTCACTCTCAAGAGCTTGATCACATTCACGCCATCCCAGAGCGGCAACTCCTGAAGCGAGTCGATGCAGACAATGTTGAGTCCCTGATTCACAAAATATGTAATGTCTTCGTCAGTCTTACCGTTGCCATTCCATAGAATTCGCTTCATTCCGGCCATCTTCGACGCAAGAAGTTCGCCTCTCGAGACGACGTCGGCTCCGATTTCCTCCTCGGCCATGATCTTGAGAAGTGCGGGATTGTTGTTGGCTTTAAGGGCGAAGACTATCTCTGCATCGAGACCCTCGAAAACGGTCTTCGCCTTTTTTATCTTCTTTCGTATCTTTTCAGCATCATATACGTATAAAGGTGTTCCAAACTCATTTGCAAGTTTCTGAAAATCAATCATTTCATCCTCCAAAATCCAGTCGCTCCGTTATCTCGTCTATCTCTTCTTCCGTAATATTTAGCGACGGAAGAAACCTTATGCTTCCAGCCGTGACATTGAGAAGAACCTTCCTTTCAAAGGCAAGGCTCTTAATCCTTTCAGGGTTCTCCGTTGAAACGCCAATCATGAGTCCAATGCCTCTCACTTCTTTTGCCCAGGCAAGTCTCTCCAGATTCTCCTTCAGATGGGCCCCACATATTCTAACACTTTCAAGAAGAGCCGAGTCCATTCTACTCAAAACGGAGAGCCCTGCTGCGAGACTGACTGGATTCGGTGCAAATGTGGAGCCGTGATCTCCGGGCGAAAAGGGCGATACGCCTCTGAACACGGCGGCCCCTAAGGGTAGTCCGCCTCCCACAGCCTTTCCCAGTATTATCATATCCGGCTCGATCGCGTAGTTCTGATAACCGAAATACTCTCCCGTTCTGCAGAGGCCACTCTGGATTTCGTCTGCTACGAGCAAGAAACCTCGCTCTTTTCTTAGCTTCTCTATGGCTTGAAGAAGCTCGGGTGGGTATGGATGTACACCGCTGTTCCCCTGAATGACCTCCACGAAGACCGCGGCAATTTCATCAGACAATACGACCTTTTCAAAATCCTGAACACTCTTAGGAATGAACCGAACGTCGGCAAGGAGCGGTTCAAAGGGTTTGCGAAGCCGCTCGCTGTGTGTTAGGGACAGAGCGCCCATCGTTCTTCCGTGGAAGTTTCCCTCGAACGAAATCAGCTTGCCCTTTCTAAGCCTTCTTACAGCTTTGATAGCGGCCTCTGTGGCTTCCGTTCCTGAATTGGTGAAGTAAACTTCTCCGTCGGAATTCGAGAAGTCCAGGATGCATTTGCTGAGGGTAATCGCGTCTTCGTCGAGGAAGTAATTCGATGTGTGGGAGAACCGCTGAACTTTTGAAGTAACGGCATCGACAGTCTTTCTATCCGTGTGCCCGAAAGCAAGAACCCCTATTCCGGCAAAGGTATCGAGAAACTCTCCATTATCGGTCTCGATTCTAATTCCATGCGCACTGCGGATTTTCAATGGAAATGGCGAATACACGTTTGACAGCATCTCATCATCTCACAGTTCGAATTCGTCGAGCAGGGCCTTCAAGGCCTTGCTTGCCTGAGATTTTGGAACTAACACAGAGATCTTTATTTCGGAAGTTGTCGTTGCTATTATTTTCGCGCCGGCCTTCTGAAGGGCTAAAAAGAACCGAGCAGCGACTCCTGCACTCGACCTCATGCCTACTCCCACGGTGGAAATCTTCGCAACGTCCTCATCTATAGTAAGCTCCCAGTTGTCTACATCGACCAGGACGCTTTCTATCGTCTTCTTTATTGCAGCGGGACTTGCTGAAAGCACAGTGAAGGCCAGATGAATATACCCATCATCGTTCACTATCGAGATCATGTCTACGTTGAAACTCGATCCAGCAACCGCCTGGAAGATCTTGCTTACGATGTCCGTATTTCCGGGAAGTTTGTTGATTGCGATCTTCAACTGGTTTGTGTCAATAGTCGCTCCAGTTACTACAGGCTGTTCAAGCCATTCCGGTAGCCTGTTCACCACTCTCGTACCTCCTTCTTCGCTGAATGAAGACAAACACAGGATTTCAACGTTATACTTCTTTGCTATTTCCACAGACCTTGAATGGAGGACTTTAGCCCCAAGGGCTGCCAGTTCAAGCATTTCGTCATATGTTAAGTAGTCCAGTTTTTTCGCATCCTTGTGAAACTTCGGATCACAGGTGAAAATACCTGGGACATCGCTGAGTATTTCACATTGAACACCGGCTTTGGCCGCAATTGCAACTGCCGAAGTGTCTGAGCCGCCTCGCCCAAGCGTTGTTAAATTCCCTTCCGGATCTACACCCTGAAATCCAGTGACAACAATCACATCGTGCTTCTCAAGCTCGGCGTATATCTTATCGAGATTAAGATCGGCGATTCTCGCGTTATCGAAATCGCCAAACGTTGAGATCTCCAGTTGCATGGCGTTTTGCGAGATAGATCTAACTCCCATCTCTATTAGAGTCATCGAGAGTAGAGCAGCCGAAACCTGTTCCCCGGTAGAAAGAAGCATCGCCAGTTCTCTGCGATCGGGATTTTTGGATATCGATTCTGCTAGAGATATTAGCTCATTTGTCGTCTTTCCCATCGCAGAGACGACAACGATCACTTTTTCTCCTGCGTCGACCTTCTTCTTTATTCTTCTTGCGACGTTTCTTATTCTTTCGGCATCGGCTACAGATGAACCACCGTATTTTTGTACGATCATCTAGCTCTCCTGTATCTCACGCAGCTCTTTGACGAGATTCGTCTTGCTCGCCGTCTTCTCGTCGAACCGCTTCACTACCGTTGCAGGCATTCCCACCGCAACGGAATAGGGTGGAATATCCTTTGTGACAACGGCACCAGCAGCTATTACGGAATGATCGCCGACTCTTACGCCTTCAAGAATAACCGCGTTGGCCCCGACAAGCACGTTGTCTTCGATAACAACGGGAGTGGCACTGGGCGGTTCGACCACTCCGGCAACAACTGCTCCAGCCCCTATATGGCAGTTCGCTCCGATAATCGCCCTTCCTCCGATTACGACGTTCATATCTATCATGGTGGCCTCACCGATTACAGCTCCGACATTCAGAACGGCGCCCATCATAATCACCGCATTGTCACCAATCTCTACGAGATCACGTATAATCGCTCCCGGTTCTATCCTTGCGTGGTATTTAGTCAGATCGGCCAGGGGAAGAGCGGAGTTCCGCGCTTTTACTTCGATGTAATGAGCCGAAATTCTCTCTGAATGTAACTCGAGGATAGCTTCTATCTCTTTCAGATCGCCGAAGAGAATCCCGAAATCCTTTCCGCCGACAAATCGGACATTCTCATGTTTCAGCCCTCTCAAATCGCCCGATAAGTAGCAGACCGCAGGGGTCTTCTTCTTTGCGTCTCTAATCATCTTTATGATCATTTCTGAGTCCATTTTATTACCTCCTCAAAGGAGTAGAAACCCTTCTCATGCTCCAGGCAGAATCGAGCCGCGGTCAGTGCGCCAATGGCGAAAACTTTTCTCGAGATCGCTCTGTGAGTTATCTCAATTACCTCACCTTCGTTTGCAAATACTATGGAATGATCCCCCGGAACTCCACCCACTCTCAGCGAATGAATGGGAAGATCCCTCCCGGTAGCGTCTTTCAGCATCAAGGCCGTTCCCGAAGGCGCGTCCTTCTTCCCGCTGTGGTGGGTTTCAATTACCTCTGCCTCAAAGCCTTCGAGAAGTGGCGAGAACTCTCTGAGAATCATCTTCAGTATATTAATCCCTGTGGAGAAGTTATAGCTCTGGACCACAGGCACCTTCTCCGAAAGTGTCTTGAGAGTTGCAAAGTCTGACTGACTAAGAGCGGTGGTACCGATCACCACACCTGCCCCGAACTGCGCGGCCAGTTCGATCGTAGTCTTAAGTACTTCGCGATTTGAAAAATCCACGATCACTTCCGGTTCGCCGTGCCGGAAGATCCCTGTATCATTAACTTCGAGAACAAGATCATGTCCTTTAAAGACCTCGATAATCTCTTTTCCCATACGGCCCGTGGAACCGATCAATCCGTATCTCACAGGACACCACTCTCCTGCAAAGCCTTCCGGACAACTTTTTGGTTTCCTCCTGAAAGCTCGTAAAGTGGCAGACGAAGTTCGTTTTGGCAGTAGTTCATAAGGCTGAGCGCGTATTTTACAGGAATAGGATTAGACTCCACGAACAGTGCCTTCATTAAAGGCAGAAGCTCCAGATGGAGCCCTCTAGCTATATGAAGATCGCCCTTTAGGATCGAATGAATCATGGCGGATGTCTTCATCGGCGCAACGTTGGAGATTACCGAGATCACTCCGTCACCCCCGCTGCAACAGAGATGGAAGGCCTGGTCGTCGTTTCCGGACCAGACTTTGAAGTCAGATTCCTTTGATCGCAAGGCGGAGATGAGGTAATCGACCTGATACTGGTCCCCGCTCGCCTCCTTTACACCAACGATGTTATTGAACTCTAGACATCTGATTACCGTGTCCGGCAGGATGTTTGCCCCTGTCCTCCCCGGTACGTTGTAGATGATAACTGGTCCCTGTACTCGCGTCGCTATCTCTCCAAAGTGTCTGTAAAGGCCCTCTTGTGTTGGTTTGTTGTAATAGGGTACAACCACAAGCACGCCGTCGGCACCTTCGTCAAAAGCCTTCAGCGACCTCTTTATTGTCTTCTCCGTCGAATTCGTCCCGGTACCCACTATTACGGGCACTTTCCCGCCTGCCTCGTCCACTGCAATTCTTATCAGTTTGGTTCGTTCCGATTCATTTATAGTCGGTGATTCGCCGGTCGTGCCGAGAACTATCAAAGCCTCTATTCCGTTCTCAAGCTGGAAACGAAGGAATCGCCTGAATGCGTCGAAATCAACGGCTCCGTCTTTAAAGGGCGTTATAACTGCAGTTCCAGTTCCTCTGAACATTTCTCCACACCTCCTCCAAGATAGGCGGATCCATCTCTGAATGACACGGTAAGGTCCCCGCCATTTGCCTGTAGAATGACTTTGTCACAGCCAGTTCTCCGCGAGTAGACCCAAGCTACCGAGGTGGCACCACTTCCGCAGGCACCGGTTTCGCCTTCAACACCCCGTTCGAATGTCCGTATTCTGAGGCTTCCTTCTTTCTTAACGGTGAATATGTTTATATTTGCATCGTAAAGATGTCTCAGAGGTAGAAGAGCGTTCCAATCTACTTTATCTGTGTCTCCTTCGATAACTAGATGCGGGACGCCTACGACGACTATCTCTCCAGAATAATCTTCCTCTTCAAAGGTACCGAGAAACCTGGGAGACGGCATTCGTACGCTGACTAGATCGTCCACTTTACCCAAAACGTTGCCCGCGTGAGAGGAGAATTCTACCAAATTGCGCTTCTCTTTCTCGTGAATGAAATAAACGTAGGTCCTCGCCCCATTCCCGCAAAAAGCGGCTCTGTTTCCATCGCAGTTGTAGTAGTCCATGAACTCTCTTTCGACGAAGATAGCTCCGTCTCTTCCATCTACATACTTCAGCACAAGAAGGCGTTTCTCCATATCGCTCAGTTTTCTCTCTCTAGAGTCGACTACAAGAAAGGTGTTTCCCGTTGCGGTGTAGTATGCTCCTTTCATCATTAAGCACCTCCCATATGGGCTTTCATAATTCTGACCGCGTTTGTTGCGGCACCAACGCGGATGTTGTCCGCTATGTTCCAGAAAAGGAATCTGCTGGAATCGAAGGTCCTGAGTCGTGATACATAGACGAGATCAGAACCGGCAACTTCGAGGGGGGTCAAATGATCTTCGCTGTAAACAACGTTCTGAGAGTGCTCAATCTCGCTTTTCAGGCCGTCAAGCGTAAAGGGCTCGATCGTTTCGACGAATATGGATTCCGAGTGGCCGTGCGCAACGGGAACCCGGACAGTCGTAGGCCAGACGGAAATTGAATCGTCGCCGAAAATCTTTCGCGTTTCATTGACCATCTTCATCTCTTCGGTTGAAAAACCGGTCTCAAGTAAATCGCCTATTACAGGTACGACGTTTCTATGTATCTGTCTGACGAAGACGGTTGGGACAATCTCGCCGGCCTCCTGCTTTTCGAGTTCGGCGACTCCTTTGTTGCCTGCACCCGATACCGCCTGATAAGTAGAGACGACTATCGTCTTGACTCCGTATCTCCTGTATATGCCACTTAAAGAAAGGACCATTTGTATAGTAGAGCAGTTCGGGTTTGCAATGATTCCTTTGTATCCCTTAACGAGAAAACCGTTGATTTCAGGCACAACGAGAGGAATCTCCGCATCGCTTCTGAAGGCCGACGAATTGTCGATCACCAGAGCCCCTTTTTCTGCAGCTATTGGCGAATAATGCCTCGAGACCGACGCCCCTGCCGAGAAGAGCACGTAGTCGTAGCCTTTGTCAAAAGAGTCTTCGCGAAGCTCGGCGACCTCTAAAGTTTTGTCTTTGAAGGTGAACTTCTTCCCCACACTTCTGCTGGAAGCGTAGAGAACGATCTCTTCTGCTGGAATGTTCTCTTCTTCGAGTTTTTTTAACATCATTCGGCCAACTTCCCCGGTTGCGCCGACTATTGCAATTCTCACTAAACCACCTCCTGAATAACGAAAAAGTGTTCCCGAAGAAAACGGGAACACTTCAATGGTTTGAAATAATCTCTTATTCCAACCCACCGGCTCTCCACGCATTCTTCGTGACAGTCATACAGGTATTTCCCGTATGCCCAGAAGTCGGTCGCTGGGGCTTCCGCCTTCTTCGGCACCCTCGCCTTTCGATCCGTCCCGATTCCCTGATGGACGTCTACTCATCTCGGATGCTCCTCCGTTGGGTAGCTTTCGATTGATTATATCACGCTGGTCTGGTGCTCAACTCCCGTAATGAAAACATATCGTTAAGTGATCATCTCATTTAAGTCCGATGCGGCATCAAAAATCGCAATATGCTTAGCCTTGATCTCAAGAAGCGGAGACTGCTAGAAGCCTCCAGTACCGCCTCCGCCTCCGCCACCGCCGGAGCCTCCACCACTGAATCCTCCACCGCCTCCGGAGCCTTTGCTCGAGGCGGAATAGGCTGCTCTGGTAACACCCGTAAAAGAGCTTACAGCATAGGCAGTAACGGGATAATACATGTATGGATGTCTGCTCTGCTCGTTCCAGACATCTTCTGGAACAATCTTGTTCAGGTTCTTTCTAACGGTGTCCGCTATTCCAAGAGCGGTTGCATAGACGAGATACTCCTCCCAGAGGATGATCGACTCAGGCGGCTTTTCATTGAGCAGAGAGTAGTCTTCGAGATAGTTCTTAAGCCCGAGCCACTTCAGATAGAAGAGCCTTCCCTCCCTTGTCCATCGACCAAATACATCCTTCGGCAGGACCATCATTATCCAGCTGAGGACCCAGATTGCACCGAAGAAGATAAGAGAGAAGATTCTCAAAGGCGCAAGATCGGCGCCTGAATAGAAGGCGAGGAGAATCACACAGACTACGAACATAACGATGGAATAACCTTTGACGATTGCGTTTCCCTTCAGATCAATAAGATGCATCCCCTTGACTGAGTCGTGTACTTTGGTCTTGTACTTTGAGAAATCGCTTGTGAAGATCCTTGCTTCCGATTGCTTCTTAGTAACCGTCTTCTTCACTGCGGAGAAATCGAATACGTTTTCTGTGTCATACTTGTCTAGAAACTCTAGAAATGCAGCTTCCGTAGGCCTAAGCTTTGAAACGTTGCGGTTCTTTATCACAATTCCCTCAACCTTGTCGCCTTTGCCCTTCTCGAAATCGATGTACTCCCTCCGATAAAGCTCCATTATTGTAGATCCTATCCCGTCGTTGTCTACCATACCGGCAAGGTTCTTGACCGCTGCGTTTATAACATCGGGCGCGTGTTGTGTCGGCAGATCTCGTTCATATTCCGCGTAATATCCAACGTCTATTTCCCTGCCAAGCTTTCTGTGAGCAAAAATGAGAACAAAGGGTGTCAGCAAACCGATCGCGATCGGGATTATCCATTTTCCAAAGAGGATCTTTCGCCTGACTTCGCTCTCGACCCCGTCTATGTAATTCTTGTCAAAGGCTCCGCCCAAAGCAACATTTCTCATATTCATGGCCATCGCTTGATCTTTAGGAATCACTGCTCTAAACTCGACATATGTCAGTGGAGGCACATTTGTGGCTTCTAGCTCATATGTATTTCCTTCTCTATCCACTTCAACAACGGGATGGGTATAGAATTCAAGGATCTCAAGATTCTCAGGAAAGACGATTGTAGCTGTGATTTCTTTGACCCAGCTTGCAGTATCTTCGCCCCATATCTTCCTGAAAATCTGAGCTATATCTGTACCGACTTCTACAGCTCTTCTTACCGTGTATTTGTAAGTAATGCTTACTCTTTCTTCTCCCTTCACAGGAGAGACGGCACCCGTGTTATACGGGACAAACCAAATCCTTACAGATCGAGCGTCCTGAGAACCAAACGACTCGATGTATTTGATCTCTTTTCCAACTGCAGTTACTTCTATCTCGCTGTATTGACTTCCGGCCCTGTCGGCAGGCAGCTCTCTATAAATACCTCTATATGGTTTCTTGAAAACGTAGTCGATCGTCTCCGTGACCGTCAGAAGACCATTTTCATCTATTTCCATGAGCACATCTGCCTTCTCTATTGAAGTGATTGATGAGAAAGTATCTGAAATACCACCGCTGAAAACGATGACAACGATCCCCCACGTGATCAGCCCAATAATTAAACCAATAATCACTCTGGTAACAATCTTCTTCACAAAAGGCCACCTCCCTTGGTTGGATTGTACACTATCACACAGAAAATCATGTGCAAGTTATGTAGACTCCGTCAGGAAGTTACGATCGCTCAAAAAAAAGATGTAAGAGGCAAGAGGGAAGAGGTAGGAAGAGCGAGAAGAGGAGAGAGAAGAAAAGAGAAAGAGAGAGAGAACGGGAGAGAAGAGAGAGAAAGAGAGGACGAGACTGAAGATACGAGATCCCGTATAGGAGCACTACGGGATGACAGTGCGGCGAAATTAGGGAATCACCCTGAACAGAAAAACCACAAGCAGGAGCCCTGAACAGGAGCGCTTCAGAGCATGCTTTTCCTTCACGTCATCCTGACAATGCTCCTGGTCAGGATCTGGGCTTGGGTCTCAGCGAAGGACGGGTCCATGATCTGGGACGAAGGACCAAGGACGGCTCTTCACAGCGTTCAGCGTATTTTAGCAAGCGTACAGCAGTTCCTAGATCGGGATGCTGAAACAAGTTCAGACGCGAAGGGCAGGGTATCGATTAAGGGGTATGGGGTCTCGTGAACAGAACCGGCTTAACAATTCGGGTTTTCTATGCACCTGATGAAGTTATCCGTGCAGCGGGTTTGGGAAGCCCCTCACTCTGTCATCACGAACTTGTTTTGGGATCTAGGCTTAGAAATACTGTGGTTATGAATTGCGGGTAGCTGGTTCTATAGAACTTTGGGAGAAAGATTCTGAACCAAGTTCAGAATGACGCAATGTGCCGGTTTCACGAAGCCCACTAGGGTTTCAAAACACAAGCATGACTGAATGCGGCATTTCCGAAATGACCACACATTGTCATCCCGAACTTGTTTCGGGATCTTTTTTTCTTCTCGGAGGACGGTGGACCGTTGACGGACAACGTTGTCTTCACAGCGATCAGCGTATTTTAGCAAGCCTCCAGCGGTTCTTTTATAATGATGCAAATCACTCAAGAGGCGAGGTCGAAAAGTTGATTGCTGTCGGTGTTCCTTCAGTATCCGGGAGAGAAACAGGTACAATCTCCAAAGTAAAATCGCAGCCAGGTTCGAGAAGCAGAGCAGTTTCGATTTCTGTTTGATGCGTCTTCGTGGAATAGAGTGTCTCTGTTCCCATCATTACTGAGACGTTGAATGCTAGGTTCTCTGCGTCAAGGGCGAGATCTGGTTCAATACCAAAGACAATTGCCATTGGAATTGAATAAGGAAAATCCTCCTGGCCGTCAAAGGGCGTGATCCCAAATGGGAATAAGTCCCATAGAGCTATCCACTCCTTTATTGCATCTCCTAATGCTCCACATTCTCCCGTTACGTTGATGTTGTCTATTCCAGTATGGTCTAGCCTAACGCACTGGTAGGTGTACTGTGATTTACCAGCGTCGCCTGTCTTGAGCTTAACATCTGATTTCGGGTGGAGACCCGTAATGTTCAGGGTGAGATCACAGTTCTTGGCTGGCTTCCCATCTTCTTTTACGACGGTAACTGTGACTGTATGAGAACCGGGAGAGATATTGATATCATATGGCGGATCGATAGTAAGTGTGTAATCACAGTCGCATTCAATGTCTGCGGCCTCCATTATTGCGTCTAAGTGTTCAGTTAGAGGCTGGGCTCCACCCCAGGTTTGAGCCATTATACTGGGAGGGCTGCCCTCCGGTTGGGGATTATCATTGACGTAGTTCCCGTCATCGTCGTTATGATACTCGTCATCTAGACCCATCATGTGTCCTATTTCATGGGCAATAACGGGACCTGTGTCGAGACTGTCCCACTCACCCGTCGTGGTTTCTGTCGATCCGGGAGTGGGCAGAGGAGTAGCTACCCAAGAGGTATGGCTGCCGTTGACCTTCTTAACTTCCACAACATGGGCGTCGTGAGGCGGCTGTGCACCTTCTGCGAGGACGGAAAAGTCAAACTCGAAATTCACAGTACAGCATCCGTCTCCCCATTCACGGGAACCGTCAACCCCATTCCAAATTGCTTCGGCATCAGTCTCCCATGCTTCAACCTGTGTTTCCGAGGCTCCCGCACCATGAAAAACGACCTTCACAGTGACAGTGTATTCGCAGGGTCCGCCAGAGATAGTGGTTGTTTGTGGTGAAAAACTCGTTAACGGATATTCGGCAGGGTAGTAAGCGTTGAGGATAACTTCGGCAAAGTTAGAAAGCAAGACAGGCGGGATACTGTACATCATAACAGTATCCTCAATCAAAAGATTCTCTAAAACAGACTTTCCAGATTCATTACCGGTCAGCAGAAATGCAACAGCAATGAGAGCCCTGATAGTTAGATTTTCGTCATCGAGATAATCCTCCAGATCATCGAGAGTTGACTGATCGAGCTGATTTCTCTGAAAAGCATAGGCAGCTGCCCATCGATTCAGAGGATCATCGTCTTCAAGAAGATCCAGGAACCTCTGGATATTGTTCGGAACCAGAGGAATAAGCTCTTCACCATGTCTAAAGGATAACGGGATAAGCGGGTCCAGCTTATCAATGATACTGCCAATTTGATCCTGAACGAAGACGGCTTTGATAGTCTTGCTCTTGTCCATAGTCACGGTCGTTGTAGTTGAATCGGGCGAGGTTACTTCACCTTCCCAGGAGTCGAATTCCCAATCGTCTTCGGGAAATGCTTTGATAGTCACTATTTGGTTCTTGTTATATTCATGGACTCCTTCAGATGGATCCGTAGTTCCACTACCTCCTATCTGAATTGTAAGAGCGTACTTTAGTGCTGGACAACTCGTAAAAAAGATGATTGCTAAAGAAAGCACAATCAGAAAAAGAAATATTCGGCGCATTATAGCACCCCCTTCAAATTGGTGAGTGCTTGATAGGAATTTATCGAGGTTGGAAAATGTAGGACACAGCAAATGACTGCTTAACAAAGTGATTATACATCAGTGGAGTTTAACGTCCAACAAAATGAAAGTCACCTTCTTAAACCAGTAGAAGAACGGGGTATCGTCCATGGGGTCTCGGGTCTGGTGAAAGGAAACGGTTTGCTCTTAAGGTGTTATGGAGTAATAATAGAAAGGCTATTGTCCTGCATAGGATTATGAAAGTCCCTCAGTTTGTCATCCCGAACTTGTTTTGGGATTAGTGTCTTTGAGAAACCGTGGGTACGCATATAAGCTAATGGGTTCTATAGAACTTTGGGAGAAAGATTCTGAACCAAGTTCAGAATGACGCAATGTGCCGGTTTCACGAAGCCCACTAGGGTTTCAGAGCACGAGCATGACTGAATGCGGCGTTTCCGAAAGAGCACACATTGTCATCCCGAACTTGTTTCGGGATCTTTTTTTCTTCTCGGAGGACGGTGGACCGTTGACGGACAACGTGATTTTCATCAGCGATCAGCGTATTTTAGCAAGCGTCCAGCGGTTTTTAGGTTAGACAATGACTGACAAGGACCTTCCAGAGTCTTCAAAGCAAAATGAGCGGATCATTTCGAACATGAGGTAAAATACAGAGTATAGGCTAGGGGTGAGGTATTTGGAATTTAGAAAGATGAGGAGATCGGAGAAGCAGGTTCCCGAAAACGAGGCTCAAGAAATGCTCAAAAAGGGTTCGTTTGGAGTTCTTTCGACTGCCGATATGAATGGAATGCCTTACGGGGTGCCGGTAAATTATGTGTACGAAGACGGTAGGATTTTCATTCACTGTGCTTCTTCCGGGCACAAACTCGATAACATTTTTCAAAACAGCCATGTTTCCTTTTGTGTGGTCGAATACGCGAAGGTGATTCCTGAGCGTTTCTCTACGAACTTCCGCAGCGCAATTGCTTTCGGAAAGGCTTCAATTGTTGATAATGACAAAGAGAAGATCGAAGCCCTGCTGAAGCTGGTTTCAAAGTACTCGTCCGACTATGTACATGAAGCAATCAACGAAATTAATAACTCTCTGGAAGCCACTTCCATTATCAGAATAGATGTTCTTCATTTGACGGGAAAGTCCGCAAATGGATAGTTTTTCTATTAAGGATTAGCAAGATACCTTCTGGCTGAAATTATGTTCGGTAAATTCGAGAACTGCTAGTTGGGGATTTGATCGGATTGCGCAGTTTCGAGTATTTCGATTCTTCTGACTAAAGAAGCCATCTTCTTGTTATAATTCCGATGAATGATCTCTCTGGAGGCGATGGATGATGAACAGGGACACAATTATTAGAATAATAATTGGGGCAATAATGGTTCTTCTCGGTATTTTCACAATATTCGTAAAATCCTTCACTTTGAATCTCTGGCTTTTACTCATATGGATTCCCGCAGTATTCATGGAGTACAGAGCCTTCTCTGGAAGGGACAGGAATCTCTTCGTCCCGGCGGGAGTACTGATTACGATAGCGGTAATTCTAAGTCTAAATGTTATCTTCCCGGGTTTCATTACCGAAGGCGGTTGGGCACTGTTTATCGCCGCACCTGCTGTGGGTCTTTTTCAATCTTACTTCGGAAGAGAAGAGAAAGACAAAGGTGTTCTGACGGCAGCTTCTTTCTTGTCTGCTTTGTCAATACTGTTCCTGCTTATATCGGTTGCACCCACAGTACTGGGAATTTTCATTGGGATAGTGTTGCTCGGAGTTGGAGGTTTGGTAGTTTATAAGAATCTGAGAACAATCAAAAGATAGGAGGAAGATACATGAAGGCCATGATTTTAGCAGCCGGGGCCGGAACGAGATTGAGACCGTTGACAAACAGGCTACCGAAACCGATGCTCCCGATCATTGAGAAACCGGTTATCGAATTCATATTGGAGCTCCTTTCGAAGTATGACGTAAAGGAGATCATGATAAATGTCTCGCACCTTGCAGGCGTTCTTCAGAATTATGTGAGGAGTGGATATAGATTCGGGGTGAGGGTTGGTTATTCATTCGAAGGTCACTTTGAAAAGGGGCAGCTCGTCCCTGAGCCGGTAGGATCTGCCGGCGGGCTGAAAAAGATCCAGGAAGAGTCGGGTTTTTTCGATGAGACGTTCGTGGTACTCTGCGGTGACGCGATAGTCGACTTTGATCTGGCCGAAGCCTTCGAGTTTCATAAGGCCAGCAGATCAGTTGCCACAATTATCTCCAAAGAGGTTCAGATGGACAAGGTTTCTAACTACGGGATAATCGTATCTGACTCTTCTGGCCGAGTCGAGTCCTTTCAGGAGAAACCGCCCGCAGAGAAAGCAAAATCCAACCTTGCAAATACGGGGATATATATCTTTGAGCCTGAGGTTTTAGAGTACATTCCAAAGAATCGGTTCTTCGACATAGGGGGAGAGTTGCTGCCACTTCTCGTCCAGAAAAAGGAAAGGGTTTTCTCCCTTGATACAAAGATAGACTGGTACGATATCGGGCGCAATTCAGATTATCTCGAAATACTCGCGAAGGCGCTTGAGGGAGTAATCAAGGGATTCAAACCTTCTGGAAAAGAAGTGACCAAGGGCCTTTGGAGAGGTACAGGATCGCTCCTCGAAAAAACGACAAAGATAATAACTCCGGTTTATATTGGACCGGGATCGGTAATAGAGAAGAACGTGAAACTGGAAGGTCCGGTAATGATAGGCGCAAATTGCAGGATCCATGAGGATGTTGAACTAAGCAATGTCTTCCTTGGGGATTACATCAGGATAAAGCCGGGTTTCAAGGCGAAAAATCTTCTTATTACACCGGAGTATTATGTTGGGTCCGATGGAAAGGGCGGAATGATAGCCGACTCCAATCTGAAGCGCTATGTCTCTGACGTTAGAACTATGGAGGCCAATCCCGCTGACAAGTAGAGAGGTTTCTCATGCTACAATTGTCCATACGTTTTTTTGAGGAGTAGCCACATGTTGAAGATTGTCAGAGTCACTAGCCGGCTGGATAGGAAAGAATTCACTGATCTGCCAGAGAGTTTGTACAGAGATTATCCGCTCTGGGTCCCGCCTTTTAGCCATGAAATGAAGGCCCTACTGAAAAGCAGAGGTTCACAGCTTCTCGCAAATGGCCCTCATGTTTTTTTCATCGCGAAGGATGATAACGAAGTTAAGGGAAGAATCGCCGTTGGAATAGAACAGGTAATGAACAACGAAAAGTCAGTAAAACACGCTTACTTCACATTATTCGAATCGGTAGACGACAGGGAGGTTGCCGAGGCGCTTCTGAGGACTGCCGAAAGTTGGGCGAGGAACAAAGGAATGAACTATCTGAAGGGACCCGTTTCTCCAACGAACGGAGATGACTACAGAGGACTCCTGGTTGACTACTTCGATGACCCTCCTGCCGTATTGATGCCATACAATCCTCCTTATTACGCAAGCTTCTTCGACAGTTTCGAGATCTATCTGAAGTATCTTGGCTTCCAATATGACCTCGCAAACGTTATCTCAGAGCGAGAGATAAAGTTCACAGAGATCGCCATGGATCGCTACAAGTTTAGAGTGGAAGAGGCAAATTTCAGAAGAATAAGGGAAGTTTCGGCCGATCTTCAGAAGATTATGGAGGAATCGATTCCAAACTGGGAGGAAGATATACTGCCCCCTACATACGACGAGCTATATGACATGGCAAAGACGCTTAAGTTGGTGGCCGATCGAAGAATGGTGATTATTGCAAGATCAGGAGAGAGACCGATCGGCTTCTTCGTTGCGCTTCCAGATTTCAGCCCGATTATTAGAGAGATCGAAGGAAGACTCCTCCCATTTGGCTGGTACAAATTTCTCAGGCTGCGGAAGTCACTGGAACGAGCGAGGGCAGCCATCCTCTTCGTAGTTCCCGATTTCAGAAACAAGGGAGTACCTTCGGCGATGTTTTTGAGGGCTTACAGAAACATACAGAACATGGGTTTCAAGGAGATAGAAGGTTCCTCAATCAGTTCCATGAATTTAACCATGATTGCCAATGCGAGGCGCGCCGGCGGAAGGGAATACAAGCATTACATCGTTTACGGAAAGAGTCTGTTGAAGAGGCCCCTTTCTCTCAGTGAGATATATGGCCCCGCGGCAAGTAGGTATGTTCCAAAAGGCCAACGGAACTCTGAAAGAGTTCTTGAAAGGATCTGAACTCAGCGGAACTCTGCGCTTCAAAAGGCTTCTGCCAATGAAGATACTCAAGGAAAACGAGAAGCCTCCTGTAAATAGTGAGGTATTCCAGATCTCGCTCATCTCGAAAGTCACCGGCTCTGTATGCTGCCAGGACCGCCCCCAGCAGACCCGAAGGCGAGTAGGCGATCAGCCTTTCGACTTCAAGGAAGTCAGCCATCTCTTCGAGAACCGATGAGACTAGCTCGCTTGTTTTCATGTATGGCCTTTTCAACGTACTCTCCAGCCAGGGAATGAATTGTCGGTAGTAATGGTACTCGGCGCACTCGCCTTTTACTCCGTCAAGTCCCAGTAGTTTCAGAGCTTCGATTCGAGACTCACTGTCAAGGGACAGGAAATGGTCCCGCAACGGATCGTCGTCCCCGAATATGAAGTATTTTTCGCCCCGTAAGACTTCATAAGCCTTCATCGTATCGAGATAACCACAAATAAGATAATTCTTCGAGACTTCGGAATCGAACGTCATGACTGTTCCAAACTGTTCGGAAGGTTGAATGAGCGTCACATCCATTCCGTCGGTAAAGATATTCACGTAAGCTAGAGAGTCTCCGAAGTACATGCCAATGAGGTCAACGGCTACGACATTCCGGTGGCCTCTTTCTTTCGCCATGAAGAGTGGAAAATTCGAGTAAACACCGCCGTCTATGAAGACCTCTCCATCTATCTCTTCTCTTGTGAAGGCTGGGAAGTTTGCGCTTGCCAGAACAAAGTCAACAAGCTTTCCTTCTGGTATGGAGGCTTTGTAAAGAGCATAGGACTTCATTTCACTCAGTGAGTAGAGGACTATTCCAAGTTCAATCTCGCTCTCTCTTACCTCTTCCTCAGCAATGAGCTCCTTCATCTTGTTTCTCAACGGTTCTATATCAATGCCATTGTTCGAAGTAAGAGCCCTCATTGCAGATGCCAGTTCAAGAGTGTCAAGCTGCGTAATATTTCCCTGAATCAGTTCATATAGTTGCGGAGAGGCATTCATGAGCTCTACATAATCCATACTGCACCACAAGTCTCTGGCCGCCTCAAATCCTTCGCTTATCAATCCGGCGGCATTCAAGGCCCCGACAGAGGCCCCATAGATCCCCTCGATATCCTGTCCTAGGTCCAGCAGAGCTCCATAAACCCCGATCTCGTACGCCCCTCTACCTCCGCCACCTGAAAAGACGACTGCAACGGGCATGGCAGTACTTGCAACGGCAAACAAGAGCATAATGGCAACAATCTTTCTCATAATCCTTCTCCGGTGTTGGTTTGGATTCGGAAAAGCTGAATTGATGATATTATTATACATTGGAGAGGAAAGACTCTTGAAATGCTTTTCGGAAATTCATCGCACTTTCCCCTGAAATGTTGTATGATATTAAGTTAGTTTAGCGGACTTGAGAGGCGATTGTTTTGATAAGAGACTTCTTGAAACACAACTGGCCAAGGTACCTCTATGGTTCAATCTTTCTTATTCTTGTCGATCTGCTCATGTTGGTTACTCCAAGAGTGATAGGAATGATTGTAGATGAGATCAGGGGTGGCGCCCAAGATCTTAACCTCGTCGGGCTATTGATACTGGCCGTGATAGGCGTAGCTTTTGGGCTGTTCATAACTAGATTGCTCTGGCGCATATTCATAATGGGGGCGGCTCGGAGATTCGAATACTATACTCGGAAGACCCTTTTCGAGAAACTTCTTACGCTTTCACCGACGTTCTACGACAAGACTAGAGTAGGCGACCTGATGGCCAGATTCACAAACGATGTCAACGCCGTTCGAATGGCTATGGGCCCGGCCATTGTAATGATCATAGATGCTGTCTTTCTGGTTACAGTCACAATCATCGCCATGGGACTATTCACGAACTGGAGTTTGACATGGATCTCGATTGCCCCTCTCCCAGCTCTCGCAGTTGTTTCGACGTTTTTCGGAAAGATGATCCATAAAAGATTCAAACTGGTTCAAGCTTCCTTTTCCGATCTAACCGATACGATAGAGGAATCGATTTCGGGTGTTCGCCTGATAAAGAGCTACGGTATAGAAGACCTGAGGAACGAGACTCTCACGGAAAAGTCGAATCTCTACGTAGACAAGAATATGAATCTAGTCAAAGTCTGGGGAATGTTCTTCCCTTTGACTCAGACCCTCTCGATGCTGGGCTCTGTACTGGCCACGCTGTTTGGTGGACGAATGGTAATACTCGGGCAGATAACTCTGGGAGAGTACATAACATTCACATCATATCTTGGAATGCTTGTCTGGCCTATGACCGCGTTTGGATGGGTTATAAACATCATCCAGAGAGGAAGGGCCTCCTACAGAAGGCTTATGGAAGTCCTTGAAGAAGAGAACAATATTACTACGAACGATCCAATCGAAGTTGTGAGCTTTGAGGGCCACGTCGTGATGAAGAACCTGACCTTCACCTATCCCACTGGTACAAGACCGGCGCTGGAAAACATTGATTTCGAAGTTAAACCGGACTCCAAGATAGCCATAGTAGGAACGACGGGATCCGGCAAATCGACAATGGCAAAGCTTATAGCTAGGCTGTATCCCGTTGAAGAGGGGATGCTTTTTATCGACGGTGTAGATATCAACAATCTTAGACCCGAAGTGATTAGAGACAACGTTGCGTATGTTCCACAGGAGACATTCCTCTTTTCAGAGACAGTAGGAAACAACATTCGATTCGGAAATATGGAGATCTCGGATGAAGAGGTCGAAAGGTACGCTAAGGTTGCCTCGATTCATGAAGATATTGAAGGTTTTAGCAAGGGATACAAAACCATTGTCGGAGAGAGAGGCGTAACGCTTTCCGGAGGTCAAAAACAGAGAATCTCGATTGCAAGAGCCCTGATTAAGGAGGCGCCTCTAGTAATTCTTGACGACTGTCTTTCCGCCGTAGATACCGAGACAGAGGCTGAGATTCTGAAGTCCCTTAAAGAATCCGAAATCAACAGGTCGATAATCGTTATTTCCCACAGGCTGAAGGCCGTTGTGGATTCCGACGAGATATATGTTCTCCATGACGGAAGAATCGTGGAAAAGGGAGCCCACGCGGATCTCGTAGAGGCCGGAGGGTTGTATCAGAGGATGTACGAGAGACAGATGCTCGAAGAAAAGCTCGAGGAGGAATAGTCGTGGCAGAAAACGTTTATAGCGAAATAGAAGAAAAACTCAAAGTTGAAGACTGGCGGGTAGTCTTTAGACTTTGGAAGTACACAAAGCCATACGTTCCTATTCTTATTCTCGCATTGGTTTTGATCGCTGCCTCGACGGCTCTCGACCTACTGCCTCCACTGCTTATGAGAAAGGCAATAGACGATTACATGGACAATCAGTATTCTCTCGTCGTTGTCGAGGAGGGCGATTCATACAGTTTTGTCCAGTCGGAAGAGGGTACCTTTTATCTTCAACAGGACGAGTCCGGAATGTATAGCGTTACCGATGGGACGACCACTTATCCAATTACCGAAAAGCAGCTGACCGAACTAAGAGTTGAAGATCTCAATGGGATAGGACAGATCGCAATTTTCATGAGTCTCATTCTCTTTTCGCTTTTCTTCGTCAATTATGGACAGGTCTACGCGACATCTTACATGGGGCAGAAGATCACGCACGGAATTAGAGTCGATCTCTTTCGACACCTGATCAGAGTCCCTATGAGATTCTTCGATACCAACCCCAGCGGAAGGCTTGCCACAAGGGTGGCAAACGATACACAGAATCTTGCGGAGTTCTTCACCAGTGTTATAACATCTATGGTGAAGGATGTTCTCTTACTAGGCGGAATAATCGTAATAATGCTCAACCTCTCGACGTATCTCGGCTTGATAACGGTGGCAATTCTCCCGGTGATTGCCGGCGCGATCTTTGTCTTTAGATATTTCGATAGAGTCGCATATAGAAAGGTAAGAACCCGGCTCGCAATAATCAATGCATTCCTTGCCGAACACATCTCCGGGATGTCCATAACGCAGCTTTTCAATCAAGAAGAGAGGAAGAAGAAGGAGTTCGACACCGTCAATAAGAGCCATTTCAAGAGCCTGATGGAGCAGCTATGGGTCTTCGCCATTTTCAGACCGCTGCTTGACCTCCTCTACTACGTAACGATAGCGATTGTTATTTGGTTCGGGGTGAAGAGCATTATTGGAAATACTCTCGCCTTCGGAGTACTGGTAGCCTTCATCTCATATATCGACATGTTCTTTCGGCCACTTCAAGACATCGCAGAGAAGTACGACATCGTGCAGAATGCAATGGCCTCTGCAGAGAAGATCTTCAAGTTGATGGACGAAGAGGAAGAGAAATATAATTCGAACGAGTCAGGAGTCAAATCACTCGAAGGCGCGGTAGAGTTTGAAAATGTAACTTTCGCATACGACGGGGAGCACAAAGTTTTGAAAGATATAAGCTTTTCGGTTCGTCCAAAAGAAAAGATCGCCTTCGTCGGAGAAACCGGCGCAGGAAAGACTTCAATAATAAGTATCCTCACAGGGCTTTACAAGATTCAGTCGGGGAAGATAAAGATAGATGGCAGGAACATCTACGATTACAACCTTCAGAGTTTTCGAAAGAAAGTCGGCGTTGTTCTCCAGGATGTGTTCCTCTTTTCCGGGAGTATTCTCGACAACATACGCCTCTTCGATAAGACCGTCAGTAGGGAAAAAGTGATCGAAGCGGCGAAGTACGTTTATGCACACCATTTCATAGAGCGTTTGCAAGACAAGTACGACACAGTTATTCTGGAGAGAGGCGGAACGCTCTCGGCCGGTGAAAGACAGCTGATAGCTCTTGCAAGGGCTGTAGTTTTCAATGCTGATATTCTTGTTCTCGATGAAGCCACTGCAAACGTCGACACGGAAACAGAGGCGCTCATTCAGAAGGCTATGGAGAGGATATCAAAGGAAAAGACAATGATCACGATTGCCCACAGACTTTCGACGATCAGAAATGCGGACAGAATCATGGTGATTCACAAGGGCATGCTTGTAGAGTCGGGAACACACGAGGAGCTGCTTTCAAAGGGCGGAATATACTCGGATCTTTACAGGCTTCAGTATGAACTGGGTGATATCGCCTAGGAGTCAGAGCGTTCTTCGTGATCGCTGTCATCTGTTGTCTCTTCAGGTTCTACCCCTTCAATATCGCTGAGGTCAATCATTGAGCTGGGCAGGTCGAGTTTCAAAGGCTCGGCTTCTTCTCTCTTCTTCCTCGATCTCAGTTGAAGGACCGGGAACTCGTAGGGCCTGGTGGCCATTCTTCTGCCTACCGTAGACATCGTGTTGAAGAAGACCTGAGTAACGGTCTTGATCTTAGGTGTCTGTACACGCCTAAGAAGAAGGAAAGACAAGAACCTAAACGATGCACCGACCAAAAAGATAACCTGGATACCAAAGAATTCCATTCCAAAAATCGTAATGCTCTTGCCCTTAAGATAAGAGGCTATGAATCCTCCCAGCAGTGAACCACCGAGAGCACCTATGCCGTTGAGAAAAGCCTGTACTGCAACGTACGACTCAACGGAGTAACCTCTAATCATTCCCATCATCATCGTGAAGAGACAGAGGTTTATTGCGCTCCAGACAACTCCAGTTACGATGGCATCTACCGGTAAGAGAAAGACCGCTGTTTGTGGAGTGACAAACACCCACATCAGTGCTAGACAAGTCGCCCCGAGAATCCCAAATTCCGCCACCGACTGATGACCTATTTGATCGGATATCTTTCCCCACAATACATACATCAGCATGGAAGTGAGAGAGGCGACTATGCTCAAAATGCTCAGATACGAGTAACTGACTTTAAGATTGACCAACTGATGGTATGCGTAAAATGGGCCCGAAATAGTTATCGCAAAATTCCAGACAAAGGCAAATTTGAGGTACTGCCTGAACTTGAGATTTGAAAATACCTCCTTGAACATTCGTCCACGGCCAAAGGTCTTTACGGGCGGTGCGTAGTGCATTTTCAAAAGGAATATTGTTGTTATCGCAAAGGCAGTAGCCATAGACGTCACAATAATGAATCCGAGAGAGCCTTCGTAACGGTCGAGGATCAATGAATACACAGGTGTGATCAGCATTGTGCTGAGTGAGAGAATCAGGTTCCTCCTACCGTAATACTTTCCCGTCGTTTCCGGATCAATCACGTCGCCCATTATAGATGCCCAGAACGTCCCCACGAGTGAGTTACCAAAGGCAACTAAGCCAAGAAGAACAAGGAGTAGTGACTGAGCTCTTATCCCTAAAGCAAGGGTAACTGGAATAAATGCAATAGGGATTCTACCGAGGAGCGCACTGAAAAGCAAAGCCTTCTTTCTGTCTTTAAACAGCTTCAAGACAAGAGGCGCGGCCAGCTGAACAAGCTGTGCCAGCGTTGGTAGAACGCCGATTATCGCTATTAGCATCTCCGACGCGCCGTATTCGAGAGCAAGTCCGGTAACGATGAAGCCCTGAGTTACAAGAAATGCGAGATTGAAGAAGGAGCCTTCAATAATCGCGAGTTTTCTTGTTCTTCTGTATTCGTGTTTGTTGTAGCCCAGGTAGTCGTCCATTATTGCTCCCGTCGAAAACAAAATGAAGTAGATTCATTTGAGAGTTTAACACCGAAAGAATCGTCCGTGTCGCTTTATCGAAACTGTTGCGTTTCATTTTTTAGAAGTGTCCAATAAACCTCGAAGCAACTGCGTTCAAGAAATGAAGCTATTACGAAAGGAAGAACAGGGTAACGATTGTAGGGTCTCGGGTTCGGTGAGATGATGATCTGCTAAGCAGAGGAAAGCGAGGTTAGTACCAAGAGGTCAGAAATACGAAGAGCGAGATTCTGAACCAAGTTCAGAATGACGTGAAGAGCGGGGTATCGATAACAGGGTATGGGGTCTCTGGTCTCGAGCCTTGGGTCTCTAGGTTGTGAAAAGAAACGGTTTGCTCTACAAGAAGTGCTATGGAGCAGTATGCAAAGGCTATCATCCTGTATAGGCTTTTGAAACACTCTCACTCTGTCATCCCGAACTTGTTTCGGGATCTAGGTGTTGATCTTATCCAAGGACGGGTCCATGATCTTGGACGGGGCGAAGGACGGGTCTTGTCAGCGTCCAGCGGTTCTTAGATCGAGATTCTGAACCAAGTTCAGAATGACGCAATGTGTCGGTTTCACGAAGCCCACTAGGGTTTCAGAGCACGAGCATGACTGAATGCGGCGTTTCCGAAATGACCACACATTGTCATCCCGAACTTGTTTCGGGATCTAGGCTTAGAAATACTGTGGTTATGAATTGCGGGTAGCTGGTTCTATAGAACTTTGGGAGAAAGATTCTGAACCAAGTTCAGAATGACGCGAAGGGTAGGGTATCGATTACAGGGTATGTGGTCTCGTGAAGAGAACGGCAACAATTCTGGTTTTCTATGCACCTGAGGAAGTTATCCCTTAGCGCCTTCAGGAGGTCCCACACATTGTCATCCCGAACTTGTTTCGGGATCTAGGTGTTGATCTTATCCAAGGACGGGTCCATGATCTTGGACGGGCGACGAAGGACGGATCTTGTCAGCGTCCAGCGGTTCTTAAATCGAGATGCTGAACCAAGTTCAGATGACGTGAAGAGCGAGGTATCGATTAAGGGGTATGGGGTCTGGTGAACATTCGGGTTTTCTATGCACCTGATGAAGTTATCCGTGCAGCGGGTTTGGGAAGTCCCTCACTTTGTCATCCCGAACTTGTTTCGGGATCTTTGTTTTGATCCTCTCGTCGAGAACGGTGGACCGTTGACGGAGAACGTAACCTTCAGCAGTGATCAGCGTATTTTAGCAAGCGTCCAGCGGTTCTTAGATCGGGATGCTGAAACAAGTTCAGATACTGAATGCGGCGTTTCCGAAATGACCACACACTGTCATCCCGAACTCGTTTCGGGATCTAGGTGTTGATCTTATCCAAGGACGGGTCCATGATCTTGGACGGGCGACGAAGGACGGGTCTTGTCAGCGTCCAGCGGTTCTTCCTAGATCGAGATTCTGAACCAAGTTCGGCATGACGCGAAGGGTAGGGTATCGATTACAGGGTATGGGGTCTGGGGTGGTGAAAAGAACGATCGACTCTGCAATTATCCTTTGCAGCCTGCGCTTATGAGCATCTCTTAGGTCATCCCGTTGAGCCTGCCCTGAAAAGACTCTGTTCAGGCAAAATGCACGGGATCTCGCATCTCTAAGAACCGCTCTTCGCTGGTCGCTGAACGCTAGGAAGAGCCATTACTGGCCGTGACTGAGCAAAAATAGGGACTGACGATCCTCTTTACGTCTTGCCCGGTTTCGCGTGTTATGCGTCTGCCCCTCTCCTCTTCTTGCTCTTCCGAAGGACGGGTTCATGGTCTTGGACGAAGGACCAAGGACGGCTCTTCCGCTCCTTAACTAACCAAGAGTCTGGACGCAAAGCGTCGGAACGAATAACCGTTCTTTTCTCACGGTCTTGCTTTTGAAGGACTAGGAACGTTTTTCATGGGGCGTGCTATATGATCATGATCCATGGTCTGTGGACCCTGAAGCTTTCGAGTCTGACTTTTACTTTCGGGAAGTCTTCTCCAAGCGTTAGAAATTCCGCCGTTCCGTCTGAATTGAGCAAAACGGTATCTTCGCTTAAAAGGCCCCCAATAAGTGGGTTCAGTACATAAGTGGCGGGATGTTTCATCGTGATCTGTGAATCGGGAGCGAAAAGAAAGGTGTTCTTTGTGTAACCGTTTGTGCCTCCCGGACTGTAATACGCTACCTCATCGGCAGCATTGAGAGAAGCATAAGCGTTTTTTATCTCCTCAAAGACCTCACCCATAGTTCTTGCTCTCATTATCGCTACAGCTCCTTTTGCCGCAATTCCAGAAGCCCTCTCGTGTCCTTGTTCAAGCTCTTGTGGGACTGCTCCGAAGTGGAAATATCTGCTCAAAGAAACTGAAAGCCCCTGCTTCCTGATCGTTGCTCTCAGCATGAGATATCTACTGATCTTCTTTGCAGTGGAGACTGGATAAGGCGATTTGGAGATTCTTTCGTCCGATGCTATGCAAAGAGTCGGTACTTCAAGTCCCGACTCGATAAATATCGCTCTAAGGACTTTCTCGACTTCCAGTTCGGTCATTCCCGGCTGGAGTTCAGGAGCAAATTCGCAGATGATGTTTTCAGTAAGTTTCCCTGTGACTCGCAGGCGCAGGATCTCTCTTTCACTAAGAAGTTGGGTTTTCTCATAGAAGCTCCTGCCAATTGGAACATAGTTCGAAGAGGAGAAGAAGAGATCACTATCGACGGCAACTTTCGAGAACTTACTGCAGATACTCCCAACAGATTCTACGGAATTAGAAAATCCATCAAAGCCCATAATCTCCACGTCTTTGGGAAGGACTTCGTCTCTGATTCTATCTATATCATATCTTGGGCACAGAGCAATTACCATTGAGTTTGTCACCAAAAGCCAGAAAGCAGCGAGTTCAGTGGAGATGTCAACTCTTGGGTCTACCTCACCTTCGAAGAACCACTGTATATTGGAATTTCTCGTGAACAATACTGCTTCAGCAGAGGCTTCATCGATATATGCTTTGACTATGTCATGTCTCGCCAAACAAACCCCTCCAGCGTTCTCTAAACCTATTCTATCAGAGGTAATGGGAAATCTATAGAAGAAGTCAAATTTCGCAGGCATTTTTGAGGTAAGGATAAACATTACTCCTAGAGGTTTTGGAAAGATTACGAAAGACTTCAATTATTAGCGATATGGTATAATTACTGTAATTTCTGTACGTGTTGTTCAGAGCAGCTCTGCAGTGATTGTTCTTTTTGTGTTCAGCTTTAGATAAAGGAGGGGATTTAATGGCAATTGGCGAGTATGTGAAGAGTGCTGACTGGAAAAGCGAGAAACATGTGCCGGTAATTGAGATTCCCGATTTGGTCAAGCCTGGAGAGGCATTTAATGTACAGATAACGGTTGGTAAGGAGATTTCACACCCAAATACTATCGAGCATCACATCAAGTGGTTTGATCTGTACGTAATGTACGATGATGGCCAGTTCTTGACTCATCTTGGCCACATCGAGTTCACTCCAGTTACAACACAGCCCACGGCAGTATTCAATGTGAAACTGGAGAAGTCAGGTTCGTTGATCGCTACCTCTTACTGCAACATTCACGGTCTCTGGGAGAGCAGTAAGAGAGTTGAGTTCTGATTAAGGAGGGGCGGCAAGATGAAGTACAGATGCACTATATGTGGCTATATTTATGATCCGGAAGTTGGAGACCCTGACAACGGTGTAGATCCCGGGACCACCTTTGAGGATGTCCCAGAGGATTGGGTTTGTCCCCTATGTGGAGCTAGTAAAGACGATTTCGAACCAATCGACTGAAATGAGGCGGGAGAATCACTCCCGCCTTTCTTTACCTCGACGGAGGTGTTAATGTGGGAGATTATGTAATAGCCCTTTCCGGTGAAGCCGGTCAAGGCCTGAATACTATTGGGGATATGCTTGCGCTAAGTCTCTTCAGAAATGGGTATTGTATCTTCACCGACAAGAGTTATCATTCAAGGATCAGAGGCGGCGAGTATGTGTACCGAATTCGAATTTCTGACTCTCCTCTGTATTCGATGAGACAAGAGTTCGATCTTATCGTCTCTCTAAGTAAAAGTACTACTATCTCACAGCTTCAGTACTTTCACGATGGGACGACATTGATATACGATTCCGATTCCGACCACGTGAATTCTAAGGACTTTGATTTCGAAGTCAAAGCAATGGGATTTCCTTTCAAGTCGATAGCCAAAGAAGCGGGAGAGCCGAGAGCCCAGAACGTCGTAGCCCTGGGTGGGATTCTCGGTCTTTTCAATGTCAAGAGGGAGATACCCTCGAAACTTATAGAAGAGACCTTTTCTGGAAAAGAAGAGATAATCAAAGCCAATCTCGAAGCGCTGAAGAGAGGTTACGATCTTTCATTGCCAATCGAGATTCCCCGGCTCGATGCACAGGAACATAATTACTACCTAATGAATGGAACAGAGGGAACCGGCCTCGGCGCAATCGCCGCGGGATGTAAATTTCTGGCAGCCTATCCGATGACCCCCGGAACCGGTGTTATGACCTTCCTTGCGTCTAACTCCGAAAAACATGGAATAGTAGTTGAACAGGCAGAAGACGAGATCGCCGCAGTGAATATGGTTATAGGAGGAGCTTTTGCAGGTGTACGTTCTCTTGTAACAACATCTGGAGGAGGTTTCGCATTGATGCAGGAGGGTGTATCTCTCGCCGCAATGACCGAGACTCCCCTGGTCGTGGTAGACGCTCAGCGTCCCGCACCGGCGACCGGCCTTCCCACGAGAACGGCGCAGGAAGATCTTCTTTTTGTAGTAAATGCAGGTCATGGAGAGTTTCCAAAATATGTGGTCTCGCCGCGGACACCTAAAGAGGCATTCGAGCTTACGGAAAAGGCTTTCTATATTGCCGATAAATATCAGATTCCTTCGATTATTCTTCTTACTGAATCGCTAGTAGATTCCTCGGCCACAATAGAGGCTCCCATTCACAAAGAGGAGTTCCTCCAGAGATTTATCACAGAAGGAAATGAGGAGTACCGCAGATACGAAATTACGGAGAACGGCGTTTCCCCAAGAGCGATACCCGGAGGGAAGGCAACTGTAAGAGTCGATTCCGACGAACACGATGAGGCGGGATACATAACTGAAGATCTAGAGATCAGAAGGAAAATGGTCGATAAGAGGATGAAAAAGATGGAGGGATTGCTCGGCGAGTTGTCCGCACCCGCGAAGTTCAACCTGGATGCTCCTCTGATTCTAGTTGGCTGGGGAGACAGCTGGGGCGCAATAGACGAGTTCGCCATGTCCAGAAAGGATATCGGATACGTACATTACTCCGAGGTCTTTCCTATCGATTCCTCTATAAAGGAAGAACTGGCAGGCAAAAAACTCTGCTCGATCGAAGGAAATTTTACAGGCCAGTTTGCGACTCTACTCAGATCGGTGACCGGTCTGCAGATCGAGCATGTAGGTCGATACGACGGACGTCCTATAAGCGCAAACTGGATTGAGAAAACTTTGAAGAAGGAGGGGATGATATGAGTTATCTAAGAGAAGTTGAACCTGCATGGTGTCCTGGATGCGGTAACTTTCCCCTCAGAATGAATCTCGCCAGTACCCTGGAGGAGATGGGAGTCGAAAAATCTCACTTCATTATGGTAACCGGCATCGGACAGGCGGCTAAGATGCCTCACTATCTGGAGATCAACTTTTTCAACGGTCTCCATGGTAGAAGTCTTCCGGTCGCTTTCGCGATAAAGGCTGTCAATCCCGAACTCACTGTTATTGCGGAATCCGGTGATGGTGACATGTACGGAGAGGGCGGGAATCATTTTATCCACGGTATTAGAAGAAACTTCGATGTCACTGTTCTGATTCATGACAATCAGATTTACGGGCTTACTAAAGGCCAGGGATCTCCTACAACGAGAAAAGGCCAGAAGACGAGTTCTCAGCTGCAGGGAGTGATAAACGAACCGCTGAATCCCCTTGCGCTGGCTATTGCTATGGATGCTGCCTTCGTTGGAAGGACCTTCATTGGAGACAAGGAGCACTTTCGAAAGGTTGTTTCGGCTGCGATAAAACACAAAGGCTTCTCAGTCGTCGATATAATGCAGCCATGCGTTACATTCAACAAGGTGAACACTTTCAAGTACTACAAAGACAGGCTCTACGATGTCCATGAAAAGGACACCAGCTATGATCCTACGAACAAAGTCAAGGCCTTCGAAAAGGCGCTTGAATGGGACGACAAGATCCCCATGGGGATCCTGTACATTAACGAGAAGCCAACATATCATGAGCTTCATCCCGTTTTGAAGAAGGGAGTTATCCTTTCAAAAGAGAGATCGTCAATCGATGTTCCTACTGAGCTAGAGGCCTTCAGGTAAAGAGAAGAGAGACCCAGGTTAGAACAGGTGAGAGGATCAGGGCCGGGAGAAAGTTGCCGACCCTGATTTCTTTTATCTCAAGTAGTCTGATTCCCAGTGCTAGAAGCATGAGACCACCGACTCCGGAGAAGTCTCCTAGATATAACGGATCCTGGAGGAAGGAAAGTACTCCCGCAAGAGAGACTAGACCTCCCTGCACGAGATACACGGCTGCCGCCGAAAGAAGTACGCCCTTACCAAGAGCTGCCGATAGCATCATAGAAGAGATTCCGTCCATCAACGACTTGATGAATATCAGTTCATTTTCGCCGGAGAGGCCGGCTTTCAAAGATCCTATTACAGTCATGGGACCCGCTACGAAGAGGACGGATGCCGTGATGAAGCCCTTTACGAAATTCTCGTCATCGTGCTTGTTTCCGGCAAGCCTGCCGATCTTTTCCTCTATATCCAGAGCTTCTCCCAATGCCCCGCCGATGATCAGACTTCCTAGAACAACGAGAACACTGTTAGTGTCTAGAAACATCTCTATTCCTAGACCCATCGTAAGAATTCCAATGACGTTGAAGAAGACCTTTCTATAACGGTCCTTCAGAAGTCTTCCTCCGAGCAATCCAAGTATAGAACCTATGATTACGGCAACTGTGTTTACAATGACAGATATATTCAGCATTTCTTTTCTCTCCTGACGAATTCGATCAGCTCTTCATCATTCTCGGGAAAAGCCTTGAAGCGTTTGTAGTAGTCTATCAGATACTTCTCCTTCTCTTCAAGCTGCCTATTATGAAGATTACTGTCGACATAGTCTTCTACTGTAACGAAATATTCAAGGCTGCCGTCTCTCAGATTCATTACATGAGTCGCCATATCCAGGAACTCTGCCGGCCAGTGTGTAGAGACAACTATTGTCTTTCCTAACCGGTACTCGGACAAAAGGAGGTTTCTTACTCTTTGAACGGCTCTATCATCCAGCCCCGATGTCGGTTCATCGAGGAGAAGAATCGCATTATCAAGCACGACCATCGATGCAATGGCAAGAAGCCGCTGCTCGCCCCCGGAAAGTGAAAAGGGAGTTCTAGAACTGAATTTCTCAAGGTCGAAGCCAATCACTTCGGTAATCGCCTTCAGTTTCTCAGTACCGTTCTTTCCGGCAGTCTTAAGGCCGAACTCCAACTCTTCCATTACCGTGGGATTGAAGAAACAATCCTCGGGGTATTGGAAGATCATTGAGCTCTTCGAAAAGAGATCTCCGTCTTCGCAGTGAATCTCGCCACCATCGGGTTCAATCAATCCGCAAAGAAGCTGAAGGAGGGTAGATTTACCGGACCCGGTCCTTCCCGTCAATATGACAAAGGAACTATCTGTAATATCAAAAGTGACCCTCTTCAAGGCGGAAACGTGAGTCCCCTTTCCATGACCTTTGTAGGTGAAGGAAACTTCTCTAACAGTCAGCATGAGACAGCAATCTCGAAGGGGATCGACATCCCCGACTCCTCGAACACGGTAAAGGAATTCCTGAGCTCTCTATAACCCCCATCGAAGAGTTTTCCCTTTCTTCCCAGAATTACGAATCTTTCACAGTTCAGGACTTCGGAAAACCTGTTAGTCGCAAAGAGCATCGACGTCCTCTGCGGAATAACCTTTTCAAGAGTCCGTAAAATCATGTCTCTATCATGCCTGTCCAGCATCGACAACGGTTCATCCAGCAGGAGAAGAGAGGGCTCAGATATGAGAGCGGCCGCAAGCGAAACCAGTTGACGCTGTCCTCCGGAGAGCGTCAGTATGTCCCTATCTACGATATTTGAGAAGCCAAATTCATTGACGAAGAGCTCTATCCTTCTACGCGACTCTTCCATAGAAATTGAAAGCGAGCGAAGAGGAAAGAAGAGATTTTCCCGAACAGTAGTACCGAAAAGCACGGTGTCGGGATTCTGAAAGACCATTCCAATTCTTCCGTTTATCATTCTTCTTCCCGATTCAAGTTTTTTCAAACCGGCTACAACTCTTAGCAAAGTAGTCTTTCCGGAGCCGTTCTTGCCTAGCAGAGCTATGCGTTCGCCCGGCCCAACCTCGAGGCTGAGGTCACAGAGTATCTCTTCATCGCCCGCTTTTACAGTTAAGTTTTCCAGAAGGAGAATGGCATCAGAACTTTCTGGAGACATAGACCCTAACACCGCCAGATTTTGTCGTGGTTATAACGTTTCCAAATGTCTCTCTCATAATCCCTTCAAGTCTTGAACCACCCTTGTTGTGGTACGCCACTATCTGAAGTAAGCCCCCTTCATTTAGAAACTCAGGAGCCTCACTTATCATCCTTTGCCATACTGCCTTACCGGCAGCTATCGGGGGATTTGAAAGAATGGAATCAAAGCTTGTCCCTTCCCAAGGAGAGAAGAGGTCGCCTTTGCGAATGTCCGCTAGAATATTGTGATCTCTCGCATTGATCTTTGAAAAGGTCAAGGCTCTGGTATTGACATCGCTCATGTAAAGCTTCAGATCTGGGTGTTCCAGTTTGAGTGTAATGCCTACTACGCCGTAACCACAACCCAGATCGAGAATACTCTCCTGACCTTCAAGAATGCAGTTCTCTATTAGCAAGAGTGAGGCTCTATCTGCCTTCCCAAAGGCAAACACTCCCTCGGGACTCCTGAATGTGTAAGAATGGCCGTTTCTAAGGCGAAGATAAACTGACCGGATGCTTTTCGGCGGTTCGGTCTGATCTGTATAGTAGTGTTGAAAGTCTTCCTTCATCCAAGTCTTCCCAGCTTTCTTCCTCCGAGTACGTGAAAGTGAAGATGTTCTACTTCCTGTCCGGAATCACTGCCCTGGTTGACGATTAGCCTGTAACCACTCGTCTTTATGCCCTTCAATTCGACTATCTGTTCTACGAGCTCAAAAAAGCTTCTCATGCATTCTGTGTCATACTTTGCCAGCTCTTCAAGACTCTTCATATGTTTGCGAGGCACTACCAGAACATGAGTGGGAGCAACGGGATTTATGTCGTCAAAGGCAACAAACCAGTCATTTTCCCCCACGAAACTACTCTTGATTTCTCCACTGGCAATCTTGCAAAATATGCAGTCCACCTTTCTCACTCCCTGTCTATATAGTGATTCTTCATTATCTCGACGAGTAGTTCAGATGACCTTCCCGCAAGTTCCGGGAAATGCATGTCGAAATCCCTCTTCGAATTCTCATCTGCCATGTCTAGAATTGTTTTTATTACAAGATAACTACATTTATTCTCGTAAGCGGTCTTTGCGAAGGGCGCAGAATCCATATCGAGGGCTACTCCTCCGTACGAAGAGTGTATTTCATCTCTCGCCGAGGCATTGGCGACTACTCCGTCACCCGAAAGGATTTTCCCGAATTTTCCTGCCTTGAAGTAGATCTTGAGGAACCTCATAAGAAGCGTGTCGGGCGCTTTCATTACCATCTTACCTTCGCTAAGAGGGAAGATTGTGTCATATTCCTCGAACTCGGTACCGACAACCACATCGCCTATCTGCACTGATTCATCGATTCCGGCGGCGCATGAAGAGAGAACGGCCAATCTCGGATTGAAGCGATCAATCAATCTCTGAGTGAGCATCGAAGACTCGACCTTTCCAACGAAACCACCACAGGCAACGACTTCATTGTTGCCAATAACTCCTCTGCAAAAGTGTCTGCCAAGTATCTCTCCTGACTCAAGCACGAGCATGCTATCCATTAAAGGTTTCACTTCTGGAAGAAAGACGCCGAGAGCAAGAATCATGTCAACACCTCCATAGAGGATTATAACAAAAAGGGGACCTCAGGTCCCCTATTCTTCTTCTTCGTCATCCTCTGCTATCATCTCTTCGACGAGTTTGTTCCAGGCTTTGGAAACCTCTTCAAACTCCTCGTCTTCGACGGAGTAAAGGTAAGGGTTTTCGTTCTCGTCGTACTCGACCCTGAAAACTATATAACCTTCCTCTTCTTCATCTTCGGAAGCGTCATCTTCCTCTTCATCGGCTTCCTCGTCGTCCTCCTCGAAAAACTCCTCAACTACCCAGTAAGTATTGTCGTTGTTCTCGAATTCGGCTATTACAGTGAAGTGGTGTTCGCTTCCGTCTTCGTCCGTGACTGTAAATCTGTCTACATCACTAACTAGATCGTGGTCGTGATCGCAGTTTGGATCGTTGCATTCTTCAGAAACGTGAAATTCAAGTTCCTTTTTCTCTTCCATCATAAACCTCCGTTTGTCACTATTCGGTACATACTAACACAGGACCGAAGAAGACGCAACTTGCCGATGTGAATGTATTGATATACACTGTTTCTGGAGTGTGAGGGCATTGCTCGAAATCGAAAGGAAGTTTCTTTTCAATACGAAGATTCCGGAAGAGGTGATAGAAGAGGCTACAAGGCATCTGCTGATTGTTCAGTGGTACCTCAACCCTCCTGATAGGCGTCGGATAAGGATCATTGTCGATGAATCAGATTTTTATGTGGTTCAGACCTTGAAATCGGGAGCGGGCCTCATCAGGGAAGAGATCGAGAAAAGAGTCGATCTTTCACTGATAATCAAAATGAGAAAGGAACTGAGGGTCTCAAAGGCCGTTATGAAGTCGAGGCATGTTTACATGAGAAATGGAATTGAAGGTGTCGTCGACTGGTACCTTCTACCGCGTATCGGTTACGTTCTCGAAGTTGAGACCTCTGATCCGGAAGCAGTACTGCCCGATCCCTGGAACTACTGGCCGCTTCCCCGTGACTCTTTTGAAGAAGTTACCGAAAATCGGTCATATACTGCGAGATCAATCTCTGTATCAATCAACAGCATAGCGGGAATTATCCCGGAGAGAATAGAATCGATCTCCGATCACCAGATCAGCGAGTTCCGTAGACTTCTTCAGCCAATTTATGGAGATTCAGGCGGAATCGATTCTTAGCGCCGTCGTAAGCTGCTCCAGATAGCTCTTATCGCTGTTCATAGTACGTACCGATAGATCGACCACAAAGACACCATGCACGGAAACCTTCTTACCTTTCGAATCCCGATAACCCGCCCCATCATGAATCGCAAAGAAGCGTCCATTCTCCTCCCCGAGGTAAATTAAAGTATGTCCAGGCATGTACAAAGGATTACCTGGTTTCAAGGAGGACAGCTGAGACCTTCTGTGTTCAACATCACCTTCGAAAATTATCCTGTTGCTTGATCCAAACCGTTCCTGCGCCCAGGTATCTCGCGGTAAAAAGATTCCGAAGCTTGCATAGATGTCCCGAACGAATCTCGAACAATCCCTCCTGTTATAGAGGTCACCCCAGCCATATCTCTCTCCGAGCATTTTGAAGGCCTGATCCAGGATAGCTCTTCCTGTTAAATCGAGATCGCCAATTCGGACGTCTTCGCTCATTCTAACGAGTGCTTTCCTGAAGCCGAGCAAACCGAGCCTATCTCTGTACGGAACTGAAACAGTAAAACAGGAGAATGGACCCTGAGCATGAAGGTTTTCGTTCTCCGCAGGCTTCTCAAGAGGCAGCCTGTCGCCCATCTGCAGGATGAGCCCGAGAGAGTTCATAACAAAGGGATCTGGTTCGATCTCCACCCTGTTGCCCGTTGCGAGTAGAAATGGAGAAGCTTTCATGAAGGACAGAACAGCTCCTCTTTTCTTGGCTACTGCTGTATCGTTTGTCTTGATCCATCCCCTGTAAAAGGGAGTTTGGACAAAAATCCATGACATATCCCTGCTTCGTGCAAGGAGCGCAAATGGCGTACCGATACTCACGGCCGTTAACTGGAGCATATCGTTATCTATGTACTCATCACATGAAATAAGATCGGTAGGAAGAACTCTGAGATCTGTTCTTCGAGTTACCAAACCAAATCTCACCGCCATATCCTGATTTAGGATAGCGGTTGCATTATCAATGATGTCGTTTCGAATCTCGGCCGGAACTTTGTCTCCTTCCGACGTGAGAAGAGATCTTTGGAAGAAGGTTTCGGGAATCGTATCGTTAATCGATTTCCTCACTTCCTCGAAAGGAACCGAAGATGGACAGTCTTCCAAACTGCAAGCAAATTCTAATTTCCCGGCGTCTCTAGCTCGTAGGATTATTGCGCTGTTGAAGGATTCTATCTCGTCCTTCAACATCCAAATTGCGTCCGGGTTTTCCATTCTTCTACACCAGTAATCAGACTCTTGCTTTTCTTGTAACACTCCTTCAGGTGTCGCAATATACTTTTCCATAGCCCACTCCTTCACTTTATCGCTCCTACCGTTATTCCTTTCAAGAAATACTTTTGGAAGGCAAGGAAAACTATGATCATCGGTATGGCCGAGTATGTAGCGCTTGCCATAAGGTATGAATACTGCATCGGTACCTGCTCCTGGAGAAGAGAAAGACCGGCCTGAAGGGTTCGCATCTCGGAGGTGTTCGTAACTATAAGAGGCCACAAGAAGCTATTCCACTGTCCCATGAATGTGAATATTCCTAGAACAGCCATAGCCGGTTTAGAAATCGGAACAATGATCTTCGCAAAGGTTTTGAACTCGCTCGCACCGTCAATTCTTGCCGCTTCGATGATCTCTGTGGGTACAGATACCATGAACTGTCTCATAAGGAAGACTCCAAAGGGCGCGGCAATGGCGGGCAGAATCAGCGCTTGATAAGTGTCCACCATTCCCATTTTCGAGATCAGGATGTACAGGGGTACAAGGGTTACCTGGGTCGGTATCATCATCGATGCAATATATATCGAGAATATCACCTTGCTTCCAGGGAATTTCTTCTTCGCGAGAGCGTAGCCTGCCATTGCACAGACGAAAATCTGAGCAAGAGTAACCGTTCCGGCAACAATAAAACTATTTAGAGTCCATCTAAAAATTACTTTTCTCTCGAAGAGATCCTTGAAATTCTGAAGAGTCGGATTCTTAGGGATGATATCAGGTGGAAACTTCATAGTCAATGAAGGTTGCGTAAAAGCCGTTGCAACCATCCAGTAAAGGGGAATAAAGGCAAGTGATGCAAGCACCGCCAAAATAACCAGCGAAATTATCTTTTTTATGTTAGTCTTAGTCTTCGCTTTCACAGCCAATCACCTCAATACTCCACATTTGAGCCGAGCCACTTGAACTGGATTATTCCAAGAACTACCAGTATCGCAAACATAACCATCGACATTGCAGAAGCAAGGCCGAGATTATAGTTCTTAAAGGCGGTCTCGTAAATCAAATAGGCAACGGTCGTGGTGGAGAATTCCGGTCCGCCACTCGTCATAATGTATATGTTCGAGAAGGTCTGAAAATTCGCTATTGTACCCATTACGAGAGAGTAGAGTATAGTCGGCTTCAAGAGAGGTAGGGTAATCTTTCTGAAGATCGCCCAGGAACTGGCCCCTTCAAGCGTTGCAGCTTCGAAATAATACTCCGGTATCGATGCCATGGCTGCAGAGAGGAGCACTATTGTCGAACCCCCGCCCATGATAACCTGCATCATTATTAGGGATGGCATTGCCGTCAAGGACCTTCCAAGCCACACTACTGGTTCCAGACCGAGCAAAGACATAAAATAGTTGAGAAGTCCGAAGTTAGGATTGAAAACCCAAAGCCAGATCATGGAAACAATGACCGTAGAAGTGACGTGGGGCAGATAAAAGGCCGCTTTGAAAAATGTTTGGATGCCCTTTCTAAACGGGTAAATGAGAACCGTGACAAGCAAGGCCTTTCCTAACCACAGTGGAACCACTCCAAAAGTGTATATAAAGGTGTTTTTCAAGGATTTTAGAAACAGCCAGTCGCTCAGAATACGTTTGTAGTTGTCGAACCAGACAAATGTCTGAGAAAAGACATTGTACTTAAACATACTCAGGTACATCCCCCAACCAACCGGTACAAGGAAGAATATTGCAAAGAGGGCAAAATGCGGAAGAATGAAGAGATATCCCGATCTGCCCTTCCACACGTCTTTCAACGTAGTCTTTCGTTTTATTGGTTTAACTGGAATCTGCTCCAAATCGACCACCCCCATTAAATGGGAACAGCCCCGGGCCCTTGGGGCAGAGGCTGTTCCCTTCAACTCATTTGATTAGAATCAATAGTAAGAGAGTGCCCGGTTGGCCTCGGTTACAAAGCCATCGAGGGCCTCCTGCGCTGTCTTAGTCTTTCCGAAAGCCCCCTGCATTGCGCTGGTGAAGAACTTGGATATCTCAGACCACGGGAAGCTCTGTGATCCAAAGAACTCCATTCCAGTCTCGTCCATTATCCTTGCGAATGTCTGAGCCTGCTCGTTCAAGTAAGCATCATTCTGGAAGAGCATGGCATTTACAGACTTTCTTGCAGTGAGATATATAAGGCTTTCCAAAAGAGCAGTGTTTTCCTTGTTCGTCAGGAATCTGGCGAACTCCATAACGGCTTCCTTCTTTGCCTCATCCTTCTGTTTGAAGACGACAAATCCACTGGCCGATGCATAAGATACGCCCTTTTGTCCTTCGAGATGAGGGAACGGAGCAATCACCGGGTAGAAGGCTTCGGCAAGCTGACCGGATTTTACATAACGTGTGATTCTTCCAATTTCGTAAGGACCGCCAAAACCTATACTGGTTCTGTGAGAGTGAAAGTTTCCAATTACGTCGTAGACGCCCATAGCCTCGACTCCGCTCGGTGCAACTCCGTGAACTTCGACCAGATCGAGAAGAAACTGAAGTCCGGCGACTGCCTCTGGTGAGTTGAAGATGACCTTACTTTCATCTTCGTTGATAAGCTTTGCACCATGTGCGTAGATGAAATTCATGAGGTTGTGGGTATCCTGTGCTCCAAAGCTGATCGCATAGTGATCGATCTTTCCATCTCCATCGGAGTCCCATGTCAGCTTCTTCGCAATCTCCACAAACTCCTCCATAGTCCAGCCTTCTTCAACGATCTTCCGCCAATCGACCCCGGCCTTTTCGAAGTCTGGAGTGTAGAGAAGCATGCTCGTTCCCATACCGTTTGTTCCGAGATTCCACGGCCAGATGTAATGCTTGCCATCGACATAACCCGCATCAAGAGCGAGTTCATAGAAGTCTGCAAGGTCTTCTTCGGTAAGGTAGTCGTCGATAGGTTCCAGAAGTCCCGCTTCGACCCATCTGGTATCCCAAACGGGGCCCTTGAAGATGTCAGGCTGGGTCCCAGTCGCAATGGCCGCAGCCATTTTCTGAGAGTATTCGGTGTTTCCGACAACGACATACTTGACTTCGACGTCTGGATGAAGTCTCATGAACTCCTCAGCGGCCCACTTCGGGAAGTCCTCCTCCGTTGGGGCCTTATCGGACGGGAAGCCTGGAGGTGCGATTCTCCAAGGGTTGATCCACCAGGTGATGGTGGTCTTTCCAAGCGCAGAAATTGGTACCGCGAGCATTAGCAATACTAAAAGAATTACGCCAAGCCTTTTCATAGTAACACCCCTTTCGATGTGAAGTTACTCAAAGGTATTCTCTGAGTCTTTTTTCTAAAGCTGTTGAATCAGTAAAATGATAAGAAACAATTCCTAGTTTGGCAGCGGCCTCAACGTTTTTTTTCGTGTCATCCGTGAAGAAAGCTTCTTCTGCGCAGCAATTCTCTTCACGAAGGATATGACTGTAAAATGCCTTGTCTGGTTTTGCATATCCGATCAAATGTGATGCATATACCCTGTCGAAGACTTCGTAGTCGCCCCGCGACCTGTGTATTTCGTAATGCGACTCGATTGTATTTGTACCGGCAACCACCCTGTATTTCCTTCGAAGTTTCTCGATTATTCTGACGGTCTCCTCCATTGGAGTCGGTTTGAAAAACATGTCCCAGATATTCCTCGGGACCGGTCTACCGAGCTTTCGAGAGAAAACGTAAACGAATTCCTCTACCGTGATTCTTCCCGTCTGCAAAGCAAGGAGATTATCCATTTCCGCAATCTCCACAAACTCCTCTTTCGAGATACCGAGAAAACCGCTTATCGACGGAACCACACTTGTATTTTCTGCAACAACCCCACCCACATCGAATATGAAAAGTCTCAAGATTGCCTCCATAATGTCTTTACAAGAGTACAAGCAGCGGACTCAAAAGCTTGAGATTAGCTAAAATGCTGACCCGCAACAACTCCAAAAAGAAGATATCAAAGTATACTGAAAATATCATACAATTTTAAGGATGCTAAAATCAAGTGCTTAAGACTTACACTGCTGGAAAACAACAAATCAAACAACAAAAAACAACTAATCTGGTTATAATCAAAGTGAATCGACCTTTCACGGGGGTGGCTTTTGAATCCTTTAATTTTCAATCTTGGAAGATGCACTTTGTTTGGAGGGATAAAAGTCGGCGAGCTTGAAAGGATCTTCGGAAGTGTAAATCACAGGATCAGTTTCTTCCTGCCCGGAGAACTTGTCGAAGAACAGAATGCCATCTGTGATGAAATGCTTGTCCTTCTTCAAGGACAGACAAAGGCGCAAATGCAGGATTTCTCCGGCAGGGTCATGACAATTGAAACAATGGAGGCTCCATCTATACTAGCTTCCGGCTTTCTCTTCGCTACAGAGAATCGTCTCCCTGTAGATATTGTCTCAACTGCGAAAAGTGCGATTCTTTACATCGAAAGAGATGGAATTCTCTGGCTTTGTAAGGAGTATGAGGTATTTTTGAGAAACCTACTTAGGAATATGGGAGACAGACTGACTACTCTGGCAGAAAAGGTGTGGATGCTCTCTTTGAACACTCTGAATCAAAGGTTGGCAAACTTTCTTCTCAGGCAAAGTGATGATCTGGGAGATGAGTTCGAACTGAAGACTACGAAGGAAGAGCTTGCTGATGCTCTTGGAGTGGCCAGACCCTCCCTGTCAAGGGTCTTCTCTGAGTTTGTTGCGCAGGGGCTAATCAAGCAGGACGGAAGACAGATAAGGATTCTGGACAGAGCCGCCCTGAAGAGGATAAGCGGTCACACAGTGTAGCCCCTTTTTTCAATTCCAAGCTACGTTTGAGCAGTGTTCTAATTTCACTACGGCGTTCTGCAGTGAATCTATTTCATGGGTGAAGAGACTTTACAGGACCCTTACCTTCCCTCACTTGTTTTAATCTGGCTTCCCATTGCAGTCCCTATTCTGATAATATAGATTTGTCAAAAGGAGGCGTTGTTATGGAGATAGGCATCTTTGGTCTACCGTTGAGCGGGAAAAGCACGCTGTTCACCCTCCTAACTGGTGTCGAACCCCATTCCAGTCACAAGAACGAGGCTCATACGGCCGTTGCGAAAGTACACGACAAAAGAGTAGATGAACTTTCGAAGATCTTCAATCCAAAAAAAACAGTATATGCAACAGTCTCTTTCACAGATATTCCCGGTTACGATCTTGCGGCAAATCAGAAGGAGAAGAATCGTATTCTCCAGTTTATTCAGAATTCAGAGGCGGTTATGGCGGTGGTTAGAGCCTTCAAAGATACAACAGTTCCTTGGCCTACCGGAGCCTACACTCCCGTCAAGCAATTGGAGACCATAGAAACCGAGCTTCTCGTAAGAGACATGGAAGTGGTAGAGGGCAGACTCTTAAGACTTGAAGAAGCGAAGAAGAAACGAAAGCTATCTGCCGACGAAGAAAGGGAGACTGAGCTTCTCCACCTCATCGAGAAGGGCTTCGACGAGAACAGTTTCGCATCGCAACTTGAACTTGCTGAGGATGATTTGAAACTCCTCGGTTCGCTCGCGCTCTTCACGGCGAAGCCGATAATCGTCGCCATCAACCTTGATGAGGATCAGTTCTCCGCTAATGATTATCCCGAACGTGAGATGGTTCTTCAAAGGATAAGTGAAAGAAACTTCGCGCACATTGAACTTTCAGGAAAGATAGAATCCGAGCTCATGGAACTATCCGAGGAGGACAGGGAGATTTTCATGCAAGAGCTTGGAATCTCCGAAAGTGGCATTGAGAGATTGTCGAGAGTGGTCTATGAACACATGGGCCTGATTTCCTTCTTGACCGTCGGCGAAGATGAAGTTAGGGCATGGACAATAAAGAAAAATACTCCGGCCAAGGCTGCTGCTGGGAAGATACACACGGATTTGGAGAGGAGCTTCATCAGGGCAGAAGTTATACCATACGATGAATTCATGACGGTAAGGAGCATGCAGGAAGCAAAGGCAAAAGGCATGGTGAAGATCGTTGGTAAAGAGGAGATCGTTAAGGACGGTGACATCTTCCATGTCAGAGCCAACGCCTGATTTCTCCTCACTGAAGCTTGTCGACACTCACGCACACATCTCCTTTCCCCAGTTTGATTCAGATAGAGAGAGAATAATCAGGCAAATTGAAGATGACACGATATCTCTTCTTGTTGAGATCGGGACAAATGCAGAGGACTCCGAAAGGGCCTTCAGAACTGTGAAAGGACTGCGAAATGCTTTCTTCTCGGCCGGAGTTCATCCTCATGACAGCAGCGGGCTAGATAAATACGGTCTTCTCAAATTAGAATCTTTGCTTTTGAGTGATAAAGCCGTTGCTGTTGGCGAGATAGGACTTGATTTCTTCAGGAATCTTTCTCCTGTTGAAGACCAGATAAGAGCCTTCAAAGAACAGCTTGAACTGGCGGCCAGGCTGGATCTTCCTGTCGTGGTGCACGTTCGGGAGGCCTACTCCGAAGCTTACGAGATGCTCAAAGAATTCGGGCACTTCAAGGGAGTAATTCACGCCTTTTCCGCTGATTTAGAATATGCGAAAATGTTCGTGGAGCTGGGGTTCTTCCTCGGAATCGGCGGGCCATTGACATATAAGAAGAATGATGAGCTCAGGGAGGTCGTAAGGGAAGTCTCTCTTGATAGACTCGTTTGCGAAACCGACTGTCCTTATCTTCCGCCAGTTCCATTCAGAGGTAAACGGAACGAGCCCTACTACGTCGGATATGTCATCGAGGAAATTGCGAATCAGAAAGGGATTTCGCCGATCAGTTGCTCAGAAAGCCTCTTGAACAACGCAATGAGAGTATTCTCTATCTCACTTTAGGAGGAAAAATGGGAAGACTTGAAGATTTCAGAAGTTTTCGAGAAAGGATGAACAATAGAATCCTTGAAACTGGTAACATAGATACGAAGCGTTTCTTCTCGCTGGACGGTGCTGTTTACGAGGATGGGGCGCTGGATTCGAAAACTAAAGAGTTGATGGGTCTTGTGGCTTCGGCAGTTCTCAGGTGTGACGATTGCATCGCTTATCACATAATTCAATGCAAGGCAACGGGATCCAGTAGAGAAGAGATCATGGAGGTGCTCAACATAGCACTGATAGTTGGGGGGTCGATAGTTATTCCTCACTTTAGGAGGGCTGTTGAGCTACTCGACGAACTGGAGGCAGAGTAATGCCCGGAAAACTGTTTCTCTTTGATGGAACTGCAATCTTCTACCGTGGTTACTACGGGATAGATGTAACACTCACTAATTCCAAGGGTGAACCAACAAACGCTCTCTTTGGAACGGCGAGGATGTTGTCGAAATTCACTCGAGAGAGAATGAAGAATGGTGACTATGCTATCTTCGCTTTTGACCGAAAGGAAGCTACGAAGCGTCATGAGGCGTACGAATCATACAAGGCAACTCGTGAGGCTATGCCAGATGCCCTTGTAGCACAACTCAAGGACATTCCTGAACTAGTCGAGGCCTTCGGCATAAAGTTTCTTTCGATAGCCGGAATCGAAGCCGACGATATCGTTGCAACGGCTGCGAAGAAGTACCGTGATAAAGTAGACGAAGTGCTTATAGTAACCGGCGACAAGGATCTTCTTCAACTGGTGGACGATAAGGTTCACATTTTGCGTTTCGTTACGGGTCTTACCGATCTCGATCTCTACGACAGAGAGAAGGTCTTGTCCAGGTATGAACTGGAACCGGAAAGGCTTCATGCTCTTCTTTCTCTCGCAGGTGATCCGTCGGATAACATACCCGGTGTTCCAGGAATCGGAATAAAGACCGCCCAGAAGCTTCTGAAAGAATACGGTGACATCGAAGGAATCTATGCAAACATCAGGAAACTCAGCCCTGGACTGAGGAAGAAATTGATAGACGGCAGAAGCTCGCTTGAACTTTCGATGGAGCTTGTAAAGCTACTTGACAATGAGGATCTGAACATAGAGCTAGACGACATAAAGTATGAGGGTTTCAGAAAGAACGATTTGCGAAAGATCTTCCTAAAACTTGAATTCTCTTCTATGATGAATGAATTCAACCTAACCGATAAGGCCGATGATTCTTTTGCAGAGATAGATGGATACAGACTAGTCAAGAGCGAAAATGAACTCGAGAGGCTTTTCGAGAAGCTGGTTTCCAACCCAATATTCGCAATAGATCTCGAGACTTCCTCTCTCGATCCTCATTGCGCGAAGATCGTAGGAGTCTCGATTTCCATCGATGAGGGGTCCGGTTACTACATTCCGATTGCACACGAGTCTGACGGGTGGCAGGCAGACCGAGACTATGTCCTGAAAAAGCTTAAGAAGCTTCTTGAAGAAAGGTCAACTAAGATAATCGGGCAGAATTTGAAATTCGATTATTCTGTCTTAGCAGTCAACGGTATCCATCCAGTTGTTCCCGACTTTGACACGATGCTGGCTGCATATCTCCTTTCTCCAGATGCAAAGAGGTTCAATCTCGATGAGCTAGCCATGAAATTTCTCGGGTACAAAACGATAAAATTCGAAGATCTTATGAAGAAAAATCAACTGGGTGATGATTTCACTAAGGTACCTCTAGAAGAGGCGGCCCGCTATTCGGTGGAGGACGCGGATATTTCACTCAGGCTTTCTTCGGTTCTTAGAAAAAAGATATATGAACAGGAACTTGAAGAGATATTCAGAAAGGTTGAACTGGCACTAATTCCGGTGCTTGCGGATCTGGAACTAAATGGTGTTTACTTCGACGTTCCTTCGCTCAAAAACCTTTCAGAGAAGTACGGAAAGATTCTCGATAAAATCCTCGAGGAGTTGTTTGACCTTACGGGAGAGCAGTTCAATCCCAACTCCCCGTCACAGGTCGGGAAGGTTCTCTTTGAAAGACTTGGCCTTACACCTTCAAAAAAAACGAAGGGTGGCTCCTACTCGACGAGCGCCGACGCTTTAGAAGAAATCGCAGATGAACATCCTGCGGTGCAGAAGCTCCTCGACTACAGGAAGTACCAGAAGCTGAAATCGACTTACCTGGACTCGCTTCCCGGGCTCGTCAACAAAGTGACAGGAAGAATTCATACTAGCTATCACCAGACGGGAACGGGGACGGGAAGGTTATCTAGCAGCAACCCAAATATGCAGAATCTACCTATTAGGGACGAAGAGGGAAAAGAAATCAGGAAATGCGTCATTCCTCAGAAGAAGGGCTGGAAGATTGTGAGCGCAGATTACTCCCAGATCGAACTTAGGATTCTCGCACACCTAAGCCAGGACAAGCAGCTTCTTGATGCATTTAAAAACGACAAAGATGTACACAGTTTAACGGCATCAAATCTCTACGGCGTTAAAGAAAACGAAGTAAGTGAAGAGCAGAGAAGAATAGGGAAGATGATAAACTTCTCGATAATATACGGAATCTCTTCCTACGGACTGGCAAGCAGACTAAGGATTCCCACAAATGTTGCCGAAGAGATGATTTCGAATTATTTCAAAGCCTTTCCTGAGGTAAGAGCCTTCATTAAGGACACAATTTCTGAGGCCAAAGACAAGTGCTTTGTGAGGACTATGTTTGGCAGAAAGCGGGAGATCCCTCAGTTTAAGACTAAGAATAGAAACGTGATCCAGGAAGGCGAGAGGATAGCAATCAATACGCCCATTCAGGGAACGGCTGCTGACATAATGAAGATGGCCATGATAAAGATCTATAACCTGCTGAAAGAAAAAGAAATGGAAAGCTTTGCTATTCTCCAGGTTCACGATGAAATGGTCTATGAAGCTCCAGAGAAGGAGATTGAAAAGCTGAAAGAGATTCTTAAGGAGGGAATGTCTGAAGTTGTAGAACTGAGCGTTCCCCTGGATATTGAAATCTCTGTAGGTGATTACTGGTGCTGAAACGGAGACGTAATCCCTTTGAATGAGAAAAACAAGATAAACTGGACGGCGCTGTCAACGCTTTATCAGTTTGCAGTTATTGTGATCGCGAACATAATGGTTTCGGGGGGTATAGGATACTTACTGTATAAGTTCCTCGGAATGGGTAAGGTATGGATTTCTTTTTTCCTACTTTTCGGAGCCTTCTCGGGCATATATAATGGAATAAGATATCTGTTGAAAGAGGCAGAACGATATGATAGAGACAAGGACAATGATGATAAAAACAGCGACAATACTGGCAGCCCTGGCAATGGTTGAAAGCGGCATCTTTGCCTTTATACCGCTTCCCGGTTCTGAGCTGGGTGTCTTTTACGGAACTGCATTTTCCTTGCTAGCTCTACTGCTGATAAACTACGATGCACATATCATGATAACCGAAAAGAAGAGAGCCCCGACCGGGTTTCTCGTGAGATATACCTTCTATGGCATTTGTTTCGGTACTGCATCCACAGTTTCACCCGGGTTCTTCTTAGGGAGTTTTCTCGGAATCATGAATCTTAAAATCGCAACGATAGCCTTTGGGAGGTGGCTCTGTGAATCTTAATCTCACTAAATCCGACAAGATATTCCTCGGAGTTATTTCTGGAGGATATATCTCCGTGCTCATATATATGGTTGTCACAGGCTACAAGTTCCAGCTTGAGGGCGTTGGTCAGCGATGGATCTATCAGCTTCCCTTTGGAGAAGGCCCTCTCAGCAGGGTAAACCCCTTAACGATAATCATGACCTGGGTAGTAATGGGTCTGATAATATTCATGGCTACAAGAGTGAAGGTCTTCAAGATTATCCCGGGGAAGAAACAGAGTCTTCTCGAGTCTCTCCTCGATTACGTTTTCGATCTTGTGAAGGATTCAGTGACTAGAAAGGAGTACATCAGGCCGATCTTCGACATTGCGGCCTCACTTTTCCTTTTCATTCTGGTCTCGAATATCATCGGCAGCTTCCCCGGCATAAATGCCTTCCCTACGGAAAACGGAGGGGTCACGTTCACGATCCTCGCCGATACGTGGTATGCTCCTACATCGGACCTCAACATGAATCTCATGCTTGCATTATTCGTGTTCGTCATGAGTCATGTGTACGCTATAAGAGTCAAGGGTCTGAAGAGCTGGGTCAAAAGTTTCTTCGAACCCATTTGGTGGATGTTTCCGATTAACATAATCGGTGAAATCGCAAAACCGATTTCTCATGCGCTCAGGCTCTTCGGGAACATAATGGGAGGGGCAATTCTAGTACTGATTCTTGGTTACCTTGTCAAATACTTTGTTTTGCCGGCAGCTCTGTGGGGAATATTCGGGCTTTTCTTCGGGGCGATACAGGCGTTGATATTTACGATACTCGCAATAGCATATATTAGCTCATTAATAGAGTAAGGAGGTTTTACTGTGGATATTGGAGAAGGCTTGATGTTGATGGGAAAGTTTATCGGTGCCGGACTTGCCATGGGAATAGGTGCAATTGGAGCCGGTATCGGTGAAGGTAGAATCGGCGCGAGTGCGATGGAAGCAATGGCAAGGCAGCCGGAGATGATAGGAACCCTGACAACCAGAATGATCTTGGCAGACGCAATTGCAGAAACTACCGGTATTTATTCTCTTGTTATTGCATTCATGATTCTTCTGGTAGTCTGAATCTTTTCCCCTGAGCAGAGGAGGGGTGATAACTTGATTGAACTTAATCTGACAGCCATACTGTCGATACTGAATTTTCTGCTGCTCTTTTTTGTGCTGAAGAAACTGCTTTTCGACAAGTTCTTCGATATCATGAAGCAGCGCAAAGAGAAGATACGGAGCGAAATCGCAGAAGCCGAAAAGCTGAGAACTGAAGCCAACGACCTCAAGAGAGAATACGAGGCGAAGATTCAAGAGGCGCGATCATCCTCCAATGAGATAATCTCACAGGCCGAGAGACAGGCGGAGGAAATCGTAAGAAACGCGAGAGAAGATGCCCAACAGGAGATACAGAGAATGTACAAGTCTGCCGAGCTTCAGATTCAGCGTGAACGCGAAGAAGCTGCAGGCGAAGTCAAGGGCGCGATTGTAACCGCAGCCGTTGCAATGGTGGGGAGATTCCTTCAGAAGGAGATGGACGATACTGCCAAGAAACAGTATGCGAAGAGGATTCTTGAGAGCATGGGTGACAAGGAGTGAAGAGAGTCCTTTCTCTGGCCGCCAAATATGCGAACGCGCTCTTTTTGAGCCTTCCTCCGTCAAATAGAGAGCAAGCACGATCTCAGCTGCATGAGCTTTCTGAGATTGTTTCTGATACTGAACTTTCAGAGTTTATTTTCGATCCGACGCTCTCGGCCGGGAGAAAGGCAAGCATTCTTCTCAGCTTCGTTCAACAGCCTCTAGATCAGATAGAGAGACTTGTTTCTCTTCTTGTATCGATGAAGCGACTTGAGCTCCTGGCAGATATCGAAATCTCGTTTGGCGCGAGACTTCTTTTTGAAAGCAATAGAATAGATGTCGAAATCGATTCTCCAGTAGAGCTAGGTTCCGAAGAGAGAGAGGAAATTCTGAAGAAAGTCAGAGAAATAACTGGAATGGAAGGGGTTTTGAAGGTCAACCTTAACCCTAATCTAATCGCAGGATATGTGATCAGGTTCAGAGATGAAGTAATTGATACAAGTCTCAGCGGTCGTTTGAAGAGAGTGAGCCAGGAGTTGGGCTCGGGCCCTCGGGAGGTGAATGAGTGAAGATCAGTCCATCTGAGATTACGCGAGTTATACAGAATCAGCTAGAAAAGACTGATATAGAGTTTGATTATTTTGAAGCGGGAAAGGTCATTCAAATAGGTGACGGCATTGCAAGGGCTTACGGCCTCAAAGGCGTCATGGCAAATGAGCTGGTGAAATTCGAGAATAACGTCTTCGGCCTTGCATTGAACCTTGAAGAGGACAATGTAGGAATAGTTATTCTTGGGGAATATGAGGAGATAAAGGAAGGCGATCTCGTCAGACGAACCGGAAGGATCATGGAAGTCCCCACAGGACCGGAGCTTCTGGGAAGAGTCGTGAATCCTCTCGGAATTCCCCTCGATGGAAAGGGACCGATCAAAACAGAGAGTTATAGACCGGTTGAAGTCAAGGCAACTGGGGTAGTAATGAGAAAACCGGTCGACACTCCTCTACAGACCGGAATAAAGGCAATAGATGCAACAATCCCCATTGGAAGAGGGCAGAGAGAGTTGATAATTGGGGATAGGCAGACCGGGAAGACTGCCATAGCGATCGACGCGATAATAAACCAGAAGGGACAGGGCGTCAAGTGCATCTACGTTGCAATAGGGCAGAAAACGGCAGCCCTTGCGAGGATTATCGACAAGCTTAATCAGTTTGGCGCGATGGAGTATACGACGATTGTATTCGCTTCGGCTTCCGAAACGGCGTCTCTCTCCTATCTTGCTCCCTATGCGGGAGCTGCAATGGGCGAACACTTCATGTTTGAAGGCCAGGACTCTCTCGTCATATATGACGACCTTTCCAAGCACGCCGCTTCTTACAGAGAACTCTCATTGCTGCTCAGGAGACCGCCGGGAAGAGAGGCATATCCCGGAGATGTCTTCTATCTGCACTCCAGGTTGCTCGAGAGAGCGGCAAGACTGAACGAAAACTACGGCGGAGGATCGCTCACCGCGTTGCCCATAATTGAGACGCAGGCAAACGACGTATCGGCATTCATACCGACAAACGTGATATCCATAACCGACGGACAGATATATCTGGATCCAAACCTCTTCTACGCTGGAAATCGACCGGCAATCAATGTCGGCCTTTCAGTTTCGAGGGTAGGAGGCGCTGCCCAGATAAAGGCAATGAAGAAGATTGCGGGAAGTCTTCGAATCGAGCTGGCTCAGTACAGAGACCTGCTCTCTTTTGCCCAGTTCGCGACTGAACTTGATAAGGCCACCCGCGACCAACTGACAAGGGGAGAGAAACTGACAGAACTTCTGAAGCAGGATCAGTACGTCCCAATGCCCGTTGAAGAACAGGTTGTCGTTCTTTATGCCGGGACCAAGGGCTATTTGGATGAGATGGAAAACTCCAAGATTTCGGCATTCGAGACCTCTCTTCTGAAGACTCTTAGGAGCTCTTACAGCGATGTACTGAATTCAATAAAAGAGAAGAAGGTTATCGAACATGAAATTGAGACTCGTCTTAAGAAAGCAATAGAAGAGACGAAGAAGCTGTTTACTGAGCGAGGATGATTGACGGTGAGCAAGGGTAAACTGCGAACGATAAAGAAACGCATCGAGTCAACGAACTCGACGATGCAGATTACCCGCGCTATGGAGATGGTCGCGCGGGCAAAGATCAACAAGATTCATAAGGGACTGAAATTTGTGAGGCTCTACGAAAGGGCTATGGAGAGAGCCTTAGTCAGAGCTTACTTTGGTGATACAAATCACCCGAAGATTGAGGGCGAAGGAGAGATTCTTCTTGTAGTCAGCTCGGACATGGGGCTTGCCGGCGCTTTCAATGCCGAGATAATGAAGGCCGCTGAGCGCGAAGTTGAGAAGTCGGATATCATACACATCGTTACGGTCGGTATCAAGGCAGAAAGCTATTTTAAGAAGAGCGGCTTGCCTATAACCGCGTTCAGTCATTTCTACGATACTCCAGATCTTGACGAGGCAGCGATCATCGTTGACGACATTGTCGATGTCATGGAAGATAGGAATGCGTCAGGCTTGAAAATGGTTTACAGTCTTTTCAAGAATCCTCTCGCTCAGATGCCCAAAACCGTCAGACTCCTTCCAGTTGAAGATCTCGAAAAACCCGACAATGACTTGTTTGATTTTGAACCTGAAATCGAGGTTCTGTATAAAGATGTTCTTAACTCTTGGCTTGTTGCAAAGGTTCTTCAGGGCTTATACGAAACGAAGGTCGGGGAGCTTTTCTCCAGACAAACCGCAATGAAGAATGCAACTGAAAATGCGAAAAGTATGATAGAACAGTTGACTCTGGTGAGAAATAAACTGCGCCAGTCGAATATCACTCAGGAGATAATCGAAGTTGTAAACGGCGCCGAGGCTCTTAACGGTTGATTGATTTTGGAGGTGTGAGTGTGCCGGACAAAAAGGAAGAAAACATTGGGAAAATAGTCGCGATAACCGGTCCCGTCGTAGACGTATCGTTTGAGGGAGGGAGACTTCCCGACATTTTGAACGCCCTAACAGTAAAGAACGAATTCTTAGATAAAGGGATAGTCCTCGAGGTTGCCCAGTTAATAGGTGACAACAGTGTCAGGGCGATTGCCATGGACAGCACCGATGGATTGGTAAGGGGGCAGGATGTCATTGATACAGGAATGCAGGTGACGGTTCCTGTGGGAGAGGAGATTCTTGGTAGAATGTTCAATCTACTCGGTGAACCGATAGACGAGCTCGGTGAAGTGAAGTTTTCCGATCACTGGGAAATACACAGAGCTGCTCCGTCGGTCACCGATCAGCAGACCGAAGTCGAGATACTTGAAACGGGAATAAAGGTCATCGATCTTCTCGCGCCATTCAGCAAGGGGGGAAAGATAGGCTTCTCCGGGGGTGCTGGGGTCGGAAAGACCGTTCTAGTCATGGAACTAATAAGAAACTTCGCAATCGAGCAGAAGGGGCTTTCAGTCTTTGCCGGGGTCGGTGAAAGAACTAGAGAGGGAAACGATCTATGGCTCGATATGCAGGAAGCCGGTGTCATCGAGAACACCGCCCTTGTATTCGGGCAGATGAATGAACCACCCGGAGCGAGATTCAGGGTAGGTCTCTCCGCCATAACGATGGCAGAGTATTTCAGAGATGTACAGAAGAAGGACGTACTTGTATTCATAGACAATATTTTCCGATTTGTTCAGGCCGGTTCTGAAGTCTCGGCCCTTCTGGGAAGAATGCCGTCTGCCGTCGGTTACCAGCCGACACTCGCTACAGAAATGGGAAACCTTCAGGAGAGAATTACCTCGACAAGATCGGGTTCTATCACTTCGGTTCAGGCAATTTACGTCCCGGCCGATGATTTCACAGATCCCGCACCAGCCACTACATTCAGTCATCTCGACGCCACGGTAAACCTTTCTCGTTCGATAGCCGAACAGGGGCTTTATCCGGCCGTAGATCCGCTGGACTCCACCTCGAAGAATCTCGATCCAGTCGTTGTAGGTCAAGAACATTATCAGGTTGCAAGAAGGGTCCAGGAGGTTCTTCAGAGATATAAGGACCTTCAAGACATAATAGCGATTCTCGGAATGGAAGAACTCTCCGAGGAAGACCAGCTTACTGTCCAAAGAGCGAGAAAGATCCAGAGATTCCTGACCCAGCCGTTCTTTGTTGCTGAAAAATTCAGTAACATGGAGGGCAAGTACGTGCCGATATCGGAAACGATAAGAGGATTTGAAGAGATACTCGAGGGCAAACACGATTCCCTGCCTGAACAGGCATTCATGATGGTTGGGACGATCGACGAGGCAAAAGAAAAGGCAAAGAATCTTACGAAGGATGAGTGAAGTGGCCTTAAAAATCAGAATTATAACTCCCTACGGAATAGAATGGGAGGGCGATGCAGATTTTATCTCGTTCCGGTCGACAGAAGGTGAGATAGGTTATCTGCCCGAGAGGGCCCCTGCATTGATGAAACTGACTGTTGATGTAATGAAAGTACGGTCCGGCTCTAGCACTCTTCAGTTTGCCGTTCACGGTGGCTATGTCCTTCAGGAACGAGAAGGACTTACAATTGTGACAGATGCTGCGGAAACTCCGGAAGAAATCAGTGTTGAGCGTGCCAAGCAGCGACTGAAAAGGGCAGAGGAGTTGCTCCAGGTAAGCAAGTCAAGGCGCGAACGCGCCAGAAACGAGGCCAAACTTCAGAGGCACATGCTGAGAATCAAGATTGGTTCGAGGGAATAATTTGCCCGTCTTAGATTGTGAACCCGTCCTTCGGAAGAGCAGTTGCAAGTTCTTTGTTCCAAGTTGCAAGTCAAAGAATAAAAAAACGTCAAATGCCGTCTGAACTCGTTTCAGCATCTCGATCTAAGAACCGCTGGACGCTTGGAAAAGCCGAGAAAGAACACATTTGAGACGTTCGCTGCGCTCACGAGAAGACGAGAGCGAAAATAGGGACTGACCGGCTCCTAATGTCCCAATTTTTGCTAGAGAACTCCACATCTCGTCATTCTGAACTTGGTTCAGAATCTTTCTTCGAAAGCTATTTCGAGCCTGTTACCTGCTATGCATACCCACGGTTTCTCGAAGCACTAGATCCCGAAACAAGTTCGGGATGACACAGTGAGGAACTTCCAAAAGCCGATGTCGGGATAACTTCCTCAGTTGCATTGAAACCCTGAATTGATTGCCAGTTCTCTTTACGAGACCCTATACCCTGTAATCGACACCCTGCCCTTCGCGTCATGAACTTGTTTCAGCATCACGATCTGAGAACCGCTGGACGCTTGCTAAAAAACGCTGATCGCTGCAGAAGGCTACGTTGTCCGTCAACGGTCCACCGTCCTCCGGCAGGATCAAAACCGTGTTTCAGCATCTAGGTCATGGTTTTTGCCCTTAATCAAGAACGAAAAACAAATCCTCGCTCTGGAACCAAGAACAAACTCTCTTCGACAAACGAAGAACCGCTCTTAATGCTCTTCCCAAGGACGGGCTCATGCTCTGGGATGGACGAAAACGGTTTTTCAGCAGCGATCTGCAATCCACAGCAATCGCCTTGCGAATCCTTTGCCTACGAAGTCGGAAATGGCCTTAGCGAAGCACGGACTGGCCGCACTTAGCGCGTATGACGACCACGGGCAGCTTTTCACAGATGCATCCAGGAAACTGCCTAACGATTTTTCATTTCGTTGCGTTTCCGCTTGAAGGCAGCGATGAGATCGGTTTTTCTTTCCTCACCTCTAAAGAGAGCCACAACGTTTTTCCTGTGTCTGAAGAGTGAGAGTCCGAAGAAGGCCAGCATCCATAGGCCAACCGCATACCCCTCTGTGAGAAAGAGTATTCCGGAGAGGGTAGCCAGAGCCAAGAGTGATCCAAGAGAAACGTATTGGGTAACGAGAACAATGGGAATCCAGATGCCAAAAAAGACTGCCACGTACCACGGAAGAGTTCCGGAAAGCGTTCCCACGGTACAGGCCACAGCCTTACCGCCTCTGAACTTCAGAAATATCGAGTAGCTGTGACCAACTGCTGCGAAGAAACCTATCATCATTCCTTCTGGTAGAGAGACTCCAAAGACCGCCCGAGCTATCAGTACGGGAACAAAAGCCTTCACTCCATCGAGAATCATTGCGACGGCCCCGGCATACCCGCCCATGCTCCTAAGTACATTCGTTCCACCTACGTTTCCGCTTCCAACCTTTGTGATGTTCACACCTTTGACAAGCGGAATAATGAAGCTGAATGGAATCGAGCCCATGACATATCCGACCAAGGCAAATAGAAGATACCTCATCTCTTCCTCCTGAGTTTCAAGAAGATCGGAGTCCCTTCGAATGGATCGAAATTCAAACGAATCGTATTCCTTATACCTCGAAGATAAGGCTCGGTAAAAAGTGAAGGATCGTTCACATTTAGCATGATTATTGGGGGTCTACTGGCGATCTGCGATCCATAATAAATCTTGCCCCGTTTTTTCCCCTTACCTGGGGCAGGGGTCCCTTCAGAGTATCTTTGAAGAATGGTGTTAAGAAGTCCGGTAGGTAATCTAAGGTCGATCTTCTTGCTTACCAGCTTTATGCTGTCGATTAGCTCGTCCATTCCTTCGCCGGTCAGTGTAGAGGTAAAGATCACCGGGCTGTAATCTATGAAATAGAGATCCTGCTTGAAGGTTCTTAGCAGTGCCTTTCTTCTTCTTTCATCTGCAAGATCACACTTGTTGAAAACCGCAATTGTCGCCTTGCCATTCTTTTCTGCCAGGCCAGCGATTCGCTGATCCTGATTTCCTACCCCGTCCGCCGAATCCATCACCATCACGATGATATCCGATCTCTCGAGTGCATCGATTGCCCTCATGACACTGTAGTACTCTACGTTCATCACTTTTACTTTGGATTTCTTCCTAATTCCTGCGGTGTCTATAAATGTGATTGGAATGCCATCAACCTCTACAGTCTCGTCAACAGTATCACGAGTTGTGCCGGGCACTTCCGTCACTAGACTCCTTGGGCTTCCGACAATCCAGTTGAAGATCGAGGATTTTCCAGCGTTGGGCTTCCCAACAATCGCAATCTTGAGCTCAGATTCGTCATTGCTTTCTAGATAGACAGAGTGGCCCAATGTTTCCAGCCTCTCAAAAATCTCGTCGAGAAGTAAGTCGATATTGAGTCCGTGAGCGGCAGAAATCTTGATCGGATCTCCGAAACCAAGTGAAAAGATCTCGTTTCCCATATTTGAATAGAAAGACTCTGGATTCTCCACCTTATTTGCAACGAAGATTACTTCGATTCTCTGCTTTCTCAAGTAGTCCGCCAGCACTTGATCAGCACTAGTGAGGCCAAATTTTCCATCAACAACGAACAGAATAAGGTCACCCTCGCTCAGTAGTTCGAGGGTGACCTCTTTCATCTTTTCTTCAACTATATTCTCGGGATTTTCGAAAAGGCCACAGGTATCGACAAGCTGAAATGTTCGCTGTTGCCAGTTTACTCTACCCACAGTGAAATCACGCGTCACACCGGGGATATCATCAACTATGGCCCTTCTACCACCAACAAGCCTATTGAAGAGAGTTGACTTTCCAACATTTGGTCGTCCAATTATCAGGACGGTAGCCACTAGAGGCTTTCTCCTTCTTCCTCGAGCTGGTTCTTTATCATTTCTCCCAAACTGTTGGAGTTAACCGATCCATTTCCGTTCAGATCCTTGAGGGCCTTATCAGTCTCGGCAGCCTCTTTGTCCTTTATGAGCTGTCTTATGGAAACTACCATGTTTCTTGTGTCGTTGTCGGGATCGTAGACAAGCCTGATTATTTTGAACTGGTCATGTCTACCAACCTGTACGGAATCTTCGATATTCTCTGTCCTTTCTAGAGCAACCTGAGAGACAGGAAGGAAGGCTTCAACTCCGTAAGAGTCAATCAAGACTATCGCGCCGGACTTTGTGAGCCTTGTGACAGTTCCAGTCACGTGATCACCGACCGATAGTTCAGCCGAAACCTTTTCCCAGGGGTCAGAATAGGCCTGTTTTATACTCAGTCTCATTCTTCTGTTTACAGTGTCTATTGAAAGGATCTTGACTTCTATCTCGTCTCCTTCTTTTACAACATCTTCGATTCTGTCGACAAAGTTCCAGGAGACTTCGGAAACCGGTACAAATCCTGAGACGTACTCTTCAAGCTCGAGAATGACGCCGGTAGGAAGTACCTTTGCAGTCTTCGCCTTGAGGATGTCACCTTCCTTGTACTTGTCGCCTATGTTCTGCCAGGGATCTCCCATAGCTTCTCTGTAAGAAAGAGAGAGAGTTCTCTTTTCCTCATTGATTTCCTTGATGGTTACTTTGACTTCGTCTCCCACTTCCACAACGCTCTTGAGATCCTTCTTAATGTTTCCCCAGAAGACTTCTGAGATGTGAACCAAACCCTCCACTCCGGGTTCGAGCGAAACAAAGAATCCGAATGGAGTGATATTCTTAACGGTTCCCACTACTGTAGAGTCAACCTCATACCTGTCTTTCAGTGTAAACCAGGGGTCTTCAGTCATCTGCTTGAGAGAAAGGGAGATTTTCTTCTCAGCTTCATCGACCCCGATTACTTTGGTCCTGACCGTCTGCCCAGGCTTGAGAAGATCGCTGATTCTTACACTGGGATCCCAACTCATCTCTGAGGCTGGGATAAGAGCGGTCACGTTGTCGTTGAGCTTGACAAAGGCGCCGAAGTTCTTGATGGATTCAACCGTTCCTTCAAGCTCCTGACCGATTTCGATCGTCTCGAAGTAAGCCTTGATAGCTTCTTCCTGGAATGCCCTTAGAGAAACAACAACGTTTATGCCGTTCCTCTGTCTCTTGAACCTTATTACCTTGAATTTCAACGTTCCCTCCGGAGCGGGATCTCCCTTTCTGATACCCGACTCGGATCCAGGCAGGAAGGCCGGGACCGTCTTAACTAATCTGACGTTGTATCCTGCCTTTGTTTCTGAAACAATCTTTCCATCAATCGCTTTACCTTCTCTGTAGGCCTTCTCAACCTTGCTTACTGCCTGTCTAGCATGGACCCTCTTCTCGGAGACAGTACTTCTTCCCTCTTCTTCGTTAGTCTTAATGACCATGACTTCTATCTTATCTCCAACGTTGTACTCTTCCAGTTCATTTACCAGCTGATCCGCGGGTACGAACCCGTCTAGCTTTCCGTCCATGATCACCATCAAGCCGTCTGGCTGAATGGAGAAAACCTCTGCATCCTTTCTACTTCCCTTCCTTGCTGAGGAAACATCCATCTGTTCAAATATCTCCTCCATGCTCAGGTTTTCATCTTGCCGATTCATTTTCTCTTCCATTGTTGGTTACCTCCCTCTTATTGTCTATGTAATCCAGTATCTTCTGGATTTGCTCGTACGGAGTTGATGTGCCGCTAATTATGGCAACCTTCCCCATATCACCTTGAGGAAGATCAGTCAGGTCTGTTACATGTAGTGCCCTCTTACCGAGTCTTTGGACTATTCTTACCAGTTTCTTTGTGTTTGAGCTGTTCCTTCCACCTATGACAATTACCGTATCGGAAATCCTTGCCAGACGTTCGGCTTCAGATTCACGCTGTATTGTAACCTTGCAAATCGTATTATAAACAGTGACACGTTTTCCAAGACGAGATTTCACGAACCCTGAGAAGTTCTCGAATTCCAGACTGCTCATTGTCGTTTGAGAGACAATTGCAATTTGGTCAAGTCCTTCTAGTTTTTCTAGAACTTCCTCGTAGTTCTCTCCGGGTTCAACTATGAGATACCTATTCAGTCTACCTGAAAGAGCAGTTACTTCGGCATGGTTCTTCTTTCCATATACCACAATAAAACTGCCTTGCCGCTGAAGATCTACAGCCAGGCTAAATACATTGTACACTATAGGGCAGGTCAGATCTATTACTTCATCGAAAACACGCCGTAATTTCTCTTCCGAAGCAGGGTCGATTCCATGAGCCCTGATTATTGCGACACCTTCATGTTTTCCAGATAAAATGCTGTCATCTATTACTTCTAGACCCAGCTGCTTGAGATCCTCCATCACTTTCTCGTTATGAACGATTTCTCCTGTTGCATATACCTTCTTTCCCGACTTAAGCAGTTTCACAGCCTCACTGACAGCCCTGTCGACTCCGTAGCAGAAGCCTACTGACCTTGCAAGGTGGACTCTCTGTCGCTTCTCCGCCAGTGATACGATTCTTGAAACAACTTCTTCAATACTCATATCTGTAGTGTCCAGAATTATGGCGTCCGAGGCCGCCTTTAGTGGGGCAACGGATCTCGTCGAGTCGTTAAGATCCCTTCTTTCTATTTCAGCAAGAATCTCATCGTAAGTGGCTTCCAAACCACTTGATTTCAGTTGTTTCACTCTCCTTCTTGCTCTTTCGCCGGCAGATGCAGTAAGAAATATTTTAAGCTCAGCTTCGGGAATAACAACAGTACCGATGTCTCGCCCTTCCATAACAACGTTTCCCTGCTTTGAAAGCGTTCTCTGCTGCTCAGTCAAAAAATCTCTTACATAAGAATATTTTGCGATATCTGAGGAAAGGAGCGAAACCTCTCTGGTTCTTATCTCGTCACCAAGCGGGCTTCCGTCTAGGATGATACCGGAATCCGAAAGCGAGAAATACGTATGGCTCATCAGTTCAGCCATTTCATCGGCGTTGGAAAAGGAAATTCCGGCTTTCTTGGCCTTCAGAGCGAGCGCTCTGTACATTGCACCCGTGTCAATATAAACAAAATCCAGTTTCTCAGCAACCAGCCTTGCAACAGTAGATTTTCCCGATGCCGCCGGCCCGTCGATGGCGATCCTCAACTTCAGTTCTCCGTATCTTTCAACTGTAGTTTAAGCAAATCAAGCTGCTTCTGCGAAACCTCGGAAGGTGCGGAGGTCATCAAATCCGCGCCGCTGGCGACCTTCGGGAATGCTATTACTTCCCTTATAGACTGAGCGCCGACGATGATTGCGATGATTCTATCTAGACCGGGAGCAATTCCTGCGTGAGGAGGTGGACCGTATTTGAAGGCTTCTAGCAGATAGCCGAATTTCTCCGTCGCCTCTTCCCGTGAAAGCCCAATTAGGTCAAATACCCTGCTTTGAATATCTCTCCGGTGAATCCTGACTGAACCGCTTGCTATTTCGTAACCGTTGAGAACTAGATCATAGGATTTCGACCTAACTTTCAAAGGATCACTTTCTCCATATTTCTCAAGATCTTCCAGATCCGGCATAGTAAAGGGATGATGCTCGGCCTCTATCCTTTGCTCTTCTTCGTTGTAGGAAAACATGGGAAAATCCGTTACCCAAAGAAACTCAAATCCCTCTACCGAGAACTCTTCCTCTTTAATAATCTTGTTCCTTATCTGTCCTAGAGCCTTCGAAAGCGGAAGCCCCTCTCCTAGGCTGAATAGAATCAGGTCGTTTTCATTCGCAGCGAAAAGAGAGACCAATGACGAGAGCTCTTCTGGACAGTGCTTAAGTATAGATGACTTCAGACCGTCGCCCTCAACTTTCGCCCACATCAAACCTCCAAGACCGTTCTCTTTTGCAAATGCGGTGTATTCGTCGAGCTTTTTTCTTGAAAATCTATCGGCCTTGCCTTCTACGAGAAAGCCCTTGACTTTCTCGCCCTTGTCTATAGAATCAGAGATAACTTTGAAAGCCGTTTTTTCGAAGGTTGAAGTAATATCGTGAATCTTCATTCCATATCTAGTATCGGGTTTGTCGCTGCCGTATAACTCAACAACCTCCTGATACGTGAATCTCCTGAACGGTGTCTTGATATCGGCGAAAGCTGCCTTCTCAAACGCATACTTCATCAAGCCCTCGGTCATCGAAAAGACATCTTCCTCATCTGCAAAGGACATTTCCAAGTCGATCTGCGTGAACTCCGGCTGCCTGTCGGCCCTGAAGTCCTCGTCTCTGAAGCATTTGGCAATCTGATAGTATCTATCGAAACCGGAAACCATGAGCAGCTGTTTGAATATCTGAGGAGATTGTGGAAGAGCATAGAACTTGCCTGCCTTTAGACGAGAGGGCACGAGGAAATCTCTTGCCCCTTCTGGGGTGGATTTTCCCAGGATCGGTGTTTCCACATCTACGAAGCCGTTATTGTTAAGGTACTCTCTAACGGCTTGAACAAATCTATGTCGGGTAAGAATGTTTCTTTGCATCTTTGGCCGTCTTAGATCAAGGTATCTATGACGAAGATGCATCTCTTCGGCCGACTCTTCATCGATATTTATGTAAATCGGCGGGACTTCGGCATCTGAAAGTATTTCCATCTCCGAGGCCACAATCTCTATCTCCCCAGTGGGAAGCCTAAGATTGATCGCATCATCGGGTCTTTTCCTAACGGAGCCAGTTACGGAAATGCAAAACTCGTTCCCCAACTTCAACGCCATGTTGTAAAGCTCATTATCTCGAGGATCAAAGACCACCTGTGTGAAACCATATCTATCTCTCACCTGAACAAACTTGATTCCGCCGAGGTCTCTTATACGATCGACCCAGCCGTTCAATGTAACTACTTTCCCCGTGTCGGAAGCCCTCAATTCCCCACAGGTGTGCGTTCTTTTCTTCAACTCCAACACCTCCCACAGAGATAATATTACCACGCCAGTTTCTAGGATGGAATCTAGATTTGTGGTAGAATCATTTAGAATATTTCCTTCGGGGAGGTGTAGAAATTGAAAATGAAAGTTTTACTTGCCTCACTGCTTATTCTCGGTCTGGCATTTACTTCAGCATTCGCTGCGGTCAATTACGTTGATGTTAGTTCAAATCACTGGGCTTACGATGCCGTGATGAAGCTCTCTGACCTCGGTATTCTAACCGGGATTGTGCAGGCCGACGGCAAAACTTATTTCAATGGAAACGATGCTCTGACAAGGTATCAGACGGCTGTCATGTTAAAGAAGACGCTCGATTACGTTGAACTGAACTTCGCCAGGCAGGGTACCGTCCCTCAGAACGGAGCGGTAGACGGTACGATTATGTCAAGACTTGAAGCTTTGGAACTGGCTTTGACGGATTCCACCGGAAGGCTTATAGACACAATGGATCTCCAGCTGAGAATAACCGCTCTCGAAAACAGAATAAGCTCTCTGGGAATCTCTACAAATGGAAGCGTATCTCAGAGCACTGTCGAATCACTCAGACAGCAAATCATGAAATTCGTTGAAGATCTTTCTTTGACCACCAAAAAGCTGGACATGCTTGCTCTTGATGTGCAGAATGTACAGAACAGCACGTCTAATCTCACGGTTATGGAATCAAAGGTTAACGATGCCGTTAGAAGAGTTGACACACTGAGTGGCAACGTAAGTATGATACAGAGCAGTATTTCTTCAAACGAAAGGGCTATTTCGGCTCTTGATTCAACCGTAAGATCACTGTCCTCTTCTTTAAGTGACTATGATGCCAAACTCAGCACAATAACCAACAGGGCATCTGCAAATGCAATTGAGATTGCATCGATCAAGGAATCCATGACGACGCTTTCTGGCGATGTGCTGAGCGTGAGAGATCTCCAGAACAAGATCTCTTCTCTTGAAGATCAGATTGCTAATGTGAAGCTTCCTACCGAGGCGACTGACAAGCTTGATTATCTTTCGGCAAGAGTGAACGCGATTTCTTCAGATTACGCAAAAATCGGAGATCTCCAGAACTACGTAACCAAGACCGACCTTAAGGCAAACTTGAATCTCTATGCGGGGATCGACGAGCTTGCACAGGTTAAGAACTCCAGCGAAGTGCTGTATAAGGATCTCCAAACCCTGAGAGACGACTTCGCTTCTGAAACCGGAATCATCAAGAGTGATATCGGGAATCTCCAAAGAAGCATCAACGCGATAAACGAAATCGTTACGATCCATGAAAACGAACTTGCTTCCTTAAAGTCCTCGGTTAGCACTGTATCCTCTCTCAGGAGCGATCTTAACGCTCTGAATTCCAAGTTCAACGCTCTAACCGATCAACAGTCGAAGAACTTTGCTGCAACACAGGCTAGCATCGGTGATCTCGAGGCAAAGATTAACGAGAATATGGATATGCTTAACGTGACTGTTGATGCGAGTCTTTCCAGAATCTCTCTGGGAATGGATACGGTTAACACACAGTTAGGAAAGAACGAGAGCGAGATCAAGGCACTGAAGACCAGAGCGGATTCACTAGAATCTAGGCTAAACACAACGGTAGTAAATCTTGAAAGATACCTCAAGATTAGTGACCTTGAGACTCAGCCTGTTATTGTGAATCTCTCGGAAAGAGTAGCCGAGATCAACAAGGCCACTGTTGACGCCGCCACAAAACAGGACGTTGAAGCACTTCAGAAAAAGACTTCGCCCTGGTTGATTCTCTCTACAGTAAGTTCACTTGCTGCTCTTGGAATATCCATATGGGTTCTTATTGCCTCAGGAACAATATAATAGAATAGCTTTCGTAATGATTGACCCGGGGTTTAACCCCGGGTTTTTGCTATAATTGAAGCTGACGAGTTGTTGCTGGAGGTGCTTATGAAAGTCGCAGAGATTTCTTCACTAGGTAAACATATAAATGAACACGTACAGATCAGGGGTTGGCTGAGAAGAAGAAGATCGAGTGGGAAGATCCAGTTCCTCTTCTTGAGGGATGGTTCCGGATTCGTTCAGGCAATCGTAGAGAAGTCAAGCGTGCCCGAGAGCGTCTTTCAGGTTGCGGCCTCCTTGAAAATGGAGTCAAGCCTTATAGTCACCGGTCTTGTAAAGGCCGAGGAAAGAGCTCCTGGCGGAGTTGAAGTACTGGTCGAGGACCTAGAAATTATTCAGATCCCTGAAAAGGACTTTCCGATTAACAAGCCTGACCACTCGATCGATTTTCTTATGGACAACAGGCATCTTTGGCTGAGGACTCAGCGACAGACCCATGTTCTTAAGATTCGTCATGAGATAATACGTGCCGTCAGAGAGTTCTACAATGATCGAGGCTTTGTCCTGGTAGACACCCCGATATTCACCGGCTCGATTGGAGAAAGCGCCGGGAACACATTCGAAATCGACTACTTCGATTACGGAAAGGCATATCTAGCTCAGACTGGACAGCTTTACCTTGAAGCGGCTGCTATGGCTCTTGGAAAGGTTTATAATCTCGGACCAACCTTCAGAGCCGAAAAATCAAAGACAAGAAGACATCTCATAGAGTTCTGGATGAACGAAGCAGAAGTCGCGTATTACGGACACGACGATAATATCAGGCTTCAGGAGGATCTCGTCACCTATGTCGTTAAGAAAACTCTCGAAAGAGCAGGAGAGTATCTTCGCTCTGTTGGACGAGATACGTCGAGACTAGAGAAGATCGAGACTCCATTCCCTAGAATAACCTATGACGAGGCAATAAAGCTTCTGGTAAAGAAGGGGTTCGATATCAAATGGGGAGACGACATCGGAGGCGATGAAGAAACGGCAATTGCAACTGAGTTCGAAAAACCGGTCGTTGTCGAACGGTACCCAAGAATGATGAAAGCCTTCTACATGCAGCCCGATCCCGAGAGACCGGAAGTAGTCCTATGTGATGACATGCTGGCCCCAGAAGGCTATGGAGAGATAATTGGGGCTTCTGAGAGAATTCACGACCGCGACTTGCTTGTCGAAAGAATACAGGAGTATGGTCTCGACGTCGAATCATACGACTGGTATCTCGACCTGCGAGACTACGGTACGGTTCCACATAGCGGTTTCGGTATGGGAATCGAAAGAATTGTTGCATGGATTGCAGGTCTTGAACACATCAGAGAAGCGATACCCTTTGCAAGAACGCTCTACAGGATTCATCCTTAGGAGGTTATATGGGAGAAGAACGCTTCCTTACGCCCGGCGAGGTGCAAGAGGATAATTCGATCAAGAGTCTTAGACCTAAGACTCTACAGGAGTATATTGGTCAGAACCAGATAAGGCAAAGGCTTCGAGTAGCGATCGAGGCTGCAAAGGTACGGCGTGAAGCCCTTGACCACACACTGCTGGCCGGCCCTCCGGGACTGGGAAAGACTACTCTTGCTCATATAATCGCTAACGAGCTGGGATCTGAGATATATGTTACTTCAGGACCTGTAATAGAGAAGCAAGGAGATCTGGCCGCAATTCTAACCGGCCTGGAGCGAGACGATGTGCTTTTCATAGATGAAATTCACAGACTGAATAGAAGCGTTGAAGAGATACTGTATTCGGCTATGGAGGATTTTCAACTTGACATAATGATAGGTAAGGGACCAAGCGCGAGATCTATACGTCTCGATCTGAATCCCTTCACTCTGGTTGGTGCAACTACGAGAAGCGGCTTCATAGGGGCTCCTCTTCGAAATAGGTTCGGTATGATCCTCGAAATGGAGTTCTATCCGGACAGGGATCTCAAGCAGATTATTCTACGCTCTGCTGCCCTTTTGGGGACTTCGATTCGGGACGATGCAGCCCTTCTGCTCGCAAGAAGGTCGCGAGGTACCCCAAGAATCGCAAATAGGTTGTTAAGGAGAGTAAGAGACATCGTCACCGTTGAAGGTGAAAGCGAGATCACCATGGAGACCGTTGAATCGGCAATGACTCTGCTTTCAATAGATTCGGAAGGACTCGATTCAATGGACAAAAAACTCTTATCGATTCTCATCGAAAGCTATAACGGCGGACCTGCCGGTGTAAAGGCCATTGCCGCTTCGCTAGGAATCGAGCCGGAAACAATAAGCGAAGTATATGAACCATTCTTACTTCAGAGTGGATTCCTCGTAAGGACAAGTCGGGGAAGGATGGTTACGGAAAAGGCATACAGGCACCTCGGCCTCCCCCTTGAGGGAAGAAATACTCCGCTCTGGAACTACGCTGATCATAGAGAAGAGGTAGAGGAATAAGATGGCTGTTTCTTCGGACAGGCCCATCAATATCGGAACCTGTAAGTCGACAAGGCCATTTTTGCTGGATAATCTTTTATTTTATAAGAGCCTTTTCAGAGTTTGCTTAGGAGAAAGTTTTCCTTCATTTACCGCGGGGTGAGAGTTATGAAGGCTGCAGTGTTCTACAACAGAACCAGAATCTCCGCCGAGATGCTTGACTGGCTTTCAAGAGAGATAGAATTACATAAGATCGATACTTCCTTCTGTGAAGATCGTGCTTCCTGTTCCGTTCAGGAGCAGGATGTCATCCTTACATTCGGGGGAGACGGAACGGTCCTCGAGGCAGTACAGATGGCTGTTCTCAACAATCTTCCCATCATGAGCTTCAGAGTTGGTAGTGTCGGATTCCTCGCTGCCTTTGAACTCAGCATGCTGCATACGGCCCTCGACCTTTTGCAGGAGGGAAAACTCGATGGTGTCGATAGAAATGTAATGGAGATAAGCCTGGATGGAACCGTAAGATATGCTCTCAACGATTGCGTCGTCGAGCGTTCAACACCAAGCAGGACGGTCTCCTTATCAGTAGAAATATCAGGGCAAAGCAGCTACCAAGTCGTAGGCGATGGAATAATCTTTGCTACAAATACGGGCTCCACTGCTTATACGATGGCGGCGGGCGGCGCACTTGTTGACCCCGAGGCCAATTGCTTCCAGATAACGCCAATATGCCCCCATAATCCCTTCGTTGGATCGATAGTCATAGGCGCCTCTAGAAAAGTGAGAATGGAAGTGAAACAAGACAAGGGTTTTCCTCTAGAAGCCTATGTGGATGGGGAGCTCGTCTCTGAACTGAGGACCGGGGATACCATTGAAGTTTCACTCTCAGATAGAAAGGTGACTCTTCTCAGGGAAGGAAGCTTTGATTTCGTTGCTTTGCTCAAGAGAAGGCTCGCTTTTGGAGGTCGGCTTAAGGATGATATCTAAAGTAGGCCTTGAAAGAATAGGTAATTTGAGAATTGAGATCTTGAGAATGGCCAGATATGTCCAGAGCATCTTCAACAAGACAATGGTCGCAGTACTAGAGCGAAATGAACACCAGGCTAGAGATGTGATTTATTCCGATTCTGTGATAGATTACCATCAGGTGGAGCTGCAGGCAATGATAATTGGTCTAACGGGTATACTGACTCCAACTGGCAAAGAGCTGAGGTTTTTGACGCTCTCAATGAATATTGTCAGTGCCCTGGAGAGAATAGGTGATAAGTGTGTCTTCATTTGCGAGACAAGTCTTTCACTTTCGAAGAGACCGCCTATCGGATACTACGACAAGATGAAGTCTATGTTTGAGTCTGTCTCGATTATGACTAAGGGAGCAATAGACAATCTCGTTGAACCATCTCTGTCTGAAGCAGAGAGGCTCTGTAAGAGCGATGACGCTATTGATCGAATGCAAGAAGAGGTGAAGTCTGATCTGATTCGTTATTGTGAGCAATCGCCTTCGGTTGTTGGTAGGGCGTTTGACCTTATGATGATTTTCTGTGCACTGGAAGAGATTGCCGATCTTTCAACGGAATTGATGGAAGCGGCAGTTTACATAGAAAGCGGAAGACACTATAGATGTGTTAACGACGATTTCAAACCTGTGGATTTTGAAACCCAGAATGATGAGGGGTGATTCTTCTTGATGACTCTTATAAAGTATATAGGAGCTCAAGCATTGGGTTCGATATTTGTTGGTCTCGCGGGGTTCATAATCTTCGTAAGTTTGGAGCTGCTTTACTATCTCTCAGATATGATCATAAGATACAAGGTTGGAATCGATAAACTCTTTCTACTTATTTATTACAATCTTCCCGAGTTTATTGTCCTGGGAATTCCAGTGGGAATACTCCTAGCGATATTCTGGGTACTTTCAAGAATGCGCTCAGACAATGAACTGATTGCCCTTCAAACCCACGGCATATCCTTGAAGAGGTTGGTTATACCCTTTCTTCTCATAGGTATTATTTTCAGTGGCTTTGCTTATCTCTTGAACGACTATCTCGTACCGACAGCTTCGACAAAGGCAAATGAGGCGATGGCGAGATTCGTCTACAAGCAACCGGAAGTTACTCTCAAAGAAAACGTATTTATGCGGGACAGCCAGGGAAGAATGATCTACGTGAGGAGAATCGATCAGGAGACGAAGGAGCTCAAGAACGTCTCCATTTATGAAGTTTCGAGGGGTCAAGTTACGCTTACAACGGCGGAAAGCGCAGTAATCTCTTCGAACAAATGGATTTTGAGCAAAGCTAATATCTATCAGACAGACGAATCGGGCTTTCTCGACGTTGAGATGCAGTTCGGCACTGCCGAGTTCGAAATAGATGAAGATATCGAACGTTATCTGGCCAGCTTCAAATCTCCAAAGGAAAAGACAAGTAAAGAACTGAGGGATGATATCGAAGCCTTCAAGAATACGGGGATCAATACCTCCTCGCTCGAGGTCGCTCTGCAAGAGAAGTACTCGATGTCCATCGCTCCTCTCGTAATTGTTCTTCTTGGCGTTCCGATCTCGTTGATGTTCAATCTTCAGTCAAAATCCTGGTCTGTAATACTTACTTTTCTTCTGGTCGTCATCTATCAGGGATCGGGAGCCTGGTTGAGTGGAATGGGAAAGGAGAACCTTATAAACCCATCTCTGGCACCATGGATACCAAATATTATATTTTCTATGCTTGGTGTGATAATATACTGCCTCATCGATACTAAAGCCAGTTATAGATTATCGGAGCTGTTTACAAGAATAATGAAAGTATCGGCAATTGTTCTTCTTCTTCTCGTTCCCGGTCTCCTCGAAGGATCTAATGTGAAGATCGTCGGAGGCACAATTGCCGGAACCAAGAGTGGCAGGGAGATACTGCTTGGTGGTGGAGTCAAGGTAGAGTATTTCAGCGAGACCATGAACGCTACGATTGAAGCCTCCAATGCTTCGATACTAAATGTGGATTCCACTCCGGAATCGATCTCCTTCTGGGGAAACGTGAAGATGCTCAGTGATGAGACCACTATTCTCTCGGACAGGCTGATTCTAGACTTGACAAATGAGCGCGTCGAAAGTATGCAGGTTTACTCAAGAACGGAACTTGAGGTTCCGGCCGCCAGAGGCGATACTTCAAAAACCGGTTCGAAGGTACCGTTTTATGTCTTCGGTGATTATGTGCAGTCGACTATGGAAGCATCTCCTACCTTTAATATTGGAGAAGGATATGTAACTACATGTGACAAGACCCACCCTCATTACCGCTTCAGAGTCTCCTCCGCCGTAATTACACCTGGCAAGGGAATGTCAGTGCAGAACATGCTCATGTATATCGGCAATGTTCCTGTATTCTATCTTCCAGCTTATTACTTCCCTCTAGACGACCCGGAACGAAGGCCTTTCGACGTTGACCTTAGCGGCATTACCGAAGCCGAAACAAGAATAACTTTACGGTATCTAGAACTGGACTGGTTACTCCTACAGGGAACGTGGTACAGACACTGGATTTCCACCGAAGATGCATTCACGGCGAAGGCTGTCTTATTCACACCCTTGGGTGATTTGGAACTGTTCGGGCAGTTTGGACAGCAGAAGGAAACAAGTTACGGAGCGTACGTTTTGCTAAAACCCGCTTTCGACTGGCTGAGGATTCAGGGAGGAGCCCTCTATCTTAGTGGTCCTTCGTTAATGGAACTTCAAACTCCCTTCAGTGGAATCAATCTTGGTGAAACCACCTCAGAGAACAAAGTGACTCAGCTCGATCCGTTTGCGGTAAAGGAATCACTGAATGCGACGGAGATGCAGTTAGCATATGTTCAGCTTCTTTCGCCTCAGGACTGGGAGCTTGAACTCGACGTAATTGGAGCCTTCGCAAGATACGATGAAGAGAACCTTTGGATGGTGAATCTTCAAAACCTCACCGTACCATCCGATGGTGGTATTGATGCAGGTTTCTTCAAGTTAAGCACATCGGAGTTCAATGTAAACGGCCTTTTCGGTCAGAGATATGTGAATAATGAGGTGCTGTACTCTTTGAGGACCAAGGCCTCGGTTTTGAAGACGAAAAGCTCCCTTTTTGGTGCCGACGCTTCGGTAGATTCACTGAACTTCACCTTGGCCTCAAATGCGGCAACGGTAACGGAACTATTCGACCCCTCGAACATGGAGGATTTCGTGCTGGAGGTGAACAAATACCTCTTCACTGCTGGCAACCTGAAGATTGGCGGTGATATCAAGAGCACATTTGATGCTTCAACTACTGAACTCAATATCACAATGCCCTCTGACAACAAAGGAATTGGAAGAAACTACTTGACATATGCCTCCGATGACGGGAAACTGAAGGTAAACGGCAGATATGCACTGGATTTCGATTCGCTCCATGAGAAGAACAAAGATAAGCTTTTCTGGATAGATCCTTTCGACATTCTTTATGACGGCTTTGTCTCGGTAGAACTTAAGTTCTATTTTGAATCTAGATACGACAAGTCATTTAAGATTGAAGGAAAGAAGCTTCGTGTGTATAAGGATATTGAGCTTTATAAAGGCGAATGGGGATTGCTTTCGGTGGATGTAATCCTAGAGCCAGCTTATGAAGTTGGTTTCATATATGACTCGGAAGAGGGTTGGGAACTAACCAAAAACGAAATTCCCGTCACTCTCAAGAACGAGGTTACCTTTAGACCTTTCGATTGGTACTATGTTGGCCTTCAGTACAACCCCGTTCTTACCTATGATTTTATAAAGAAGGAATGGAGGCTCGATCATCCAGGAAAACTGTTGACCGGTATCGACTCGGAGATCGTTAAGGCTGACTATACCTTGGAATTGGATTACGAAGAACTAGTGGCAAGTCCAACAGAGATGAACTGGCTCGGCAAGGGAATTCTTACTACTGAGGTTGAATTCGCGTTCTGGGAAGTGACTCTAGGTCAAAAGGCCGAGACTGTTTTTATGCCTGTCACTTCACAGGCATCCGAGACATCATACTCGGTCACATTTGATTCCGAGGTCTTTTCTCACAGTACGGAAAGCAAGGTTTACTGGCAGACCGGCGACAAGCTTGACGACTTTGTCAACAAGGAGAGGTTGACAATCAAAGTCGCCACTGAGACCAGCTTTCAATTCACTCTTGACTGGACTTTCGACGCCTCACCAAGCGTAGCGGACGATGAAAGGATGCTGAAAGATCTTGTTTTTGGCTCCTCAATTAAAGTAAAGGACTTTGCCGAACTCGGCGTCAAGTTCAGATATCCCTATCTGTTCGGTTCGAGAAAGATCTATGATCGACTAAAAATAGAGGTCAACGATCTCTCGATAGGCGAGGTTTCATGGAAAAATGCTTCGATTGACTTCATCACTACGGGTTTTTCTGAGTTCGACTCGAAATACAAGTATCCGGAGAAGTACTTCACAAAGTCTGAAACGCAGGCACAATTCCTGTTGTGGCAGTCAACCAGGCTGTCAGTTTCCTCACTATCTGTAGGAGAGTATTTCATTGCAACTTCAACGGCATCGGAGACCGGCGATACCGCCTATTCCTTTGGAATATCAAACGTGAAGCTCGGGAACAAGCCTCTGTTGGGTGGGACCAACGCTGAGTTTGATGAATTCGGACTGTCGATGGAGCTTAGAAAGAGCGAGGATCTGTACTTCACAATGCACATTAATGAGCTTTACTTTCCTATGGGTTCGATTTCAGATACCCCAGGCGTCCTGAACAGGCTCTCACTGGGAATTGACGGGAGTGGGAAGAGAAGCTTTGTCGAAATTGGTACATATACGGGGGACATCTCGATGTGGGACGAGTCGATAGCCAAGCTCTCTCCGATGTACTTTGATCTCCACTGTATGGCACTGGAGTTTATCTTGAGATTAAGCTTTGGCAGTGATGTCACAACTATTCAGGATACAGTCGAAAGTATCGCACTAAAATACTACATAAAGGAACTGAAGGATAGATACTTCGTGATTGGCCTTTACAAGGGCGCTCCGTTCTTCAGGTTCAGATTCTGAGGTGAAAACTGTTGACTGACTATGTAAAGAGGAAAGAGCTTCTTCTGGAACTCAATTCAAAGATAAGTGACTGTAGTCTATGTCCTTTGAGCTCATCGAGAACCAACACAGTTCCCGGTGAAGGTTCAATTGAGACTCCCGTTGTTTTTGTGGGTGAAGGTCCCGGGGCCGATGAAGATGCTTCAGGCAGGCCCTTTGTCGGCAGAGCCGGTGAGTTGCTAACAAAGATTCTGGAGTCAGTGAAACTTTCGAGAGAAGACATTTTCATAACAAATATCGTAAAGTGCAGACCTCCTAAGAACAGAGTTCCGACTGCGGAGGAACAGAGAGCCTGTTCGCCATACTTGCTCTCTCAACTAGCAATAATAAGGCCGAAGCTTATCGTTGCCCTCGGAGCCACGGCACTTTCATATTTTGTGAATGAAGAGGGAATTCAGATAACAAAGGTCAGGGGACGCATTTTCGACTGGATCGGCGGAATTAAGGTCTTTGCTATGTTTCACCCTAGTTATCTTCTCAGAAATGCATCGAGGGCTCCTGGATCACCAAAAAGCCTTACCTGGGAGGACATTCAAAATGTTAGAAAGATGTACGATCAATTACTCTCTGGCAAAAATATTGACATTTAGGAGGATAGAATGGCAGAAAATTACCTAGTTACTGGAGGAGCGGGATTCATTGGCTCGCATATCGTTGATCACCTGATTTCATCTGGAAAAGTACCAGTCGTAGTAGACAATCTTTCGAGCGGTAAGATAGAGAACCTTGATCCCAGGGCGCTTTTTTACGAGCAGGACATCACCGATCAGGAGATGATGGAAAGGGTATTTATGCTTCACAAGCCTACAGTTCTCTTTCATCTCGCAGCTCAAATAAGCGTCTCTAGATCTGTGAGAGAGCCTGAAGAAGATGCGATGGTAAATATCATCGGTTCTTTGAGGCTTCTGAAAATCGCGGCAAAATACGGTGTGAAAAAAGTGATCTTCTCTTCAACTGGTGGAGCGATTTACGGTGACGATGTGAAAAGGATCCCTACAGATGAAGAGGAACTGCCGAAACCCTTATCACCGTATGGAATTGCAAAGTACGCAACGGAGAACTATCTCAGATTCTTTTCGAGTGAGTTTGGCATCAAATACACTGCTTTGAGATACGCAAATGTATATGGGCCCCGTCAGGATCCCTACGGAGAGGCCGGAGTCATAGCAATTTTCTCAGAGAAAATGCTCCGTAATCAAGAGGTCGTAATCTTCGGGGATGGAGAATGCGTTAGAGATTATGTGTACGTTGGCGACGTTGCAAGGGCGAATCTTCTGGCGATCGAGAAATGCGAAAACACTGTGATAAACATCGGAACCGGAATTGGCACATCGGTAAACGAGTTGTTTGACATAATGAAGCCGATCGCCGGTTATTCAAGAGAAGCCGTGCACAAGGAACCACGACCGGGTGATGTTAAGAAATCAATTCTCAACATAGAAAGGTCGAGATCCTTGCTTGGATGGGAACCTTCTACTCAGCTTGAAAGGGGGCTTAAGGAGACAATTGAGTATTTCAGAAACGGACTGGACTCCTCTCAGTGAGAGACTGAGACCGAAAGAGTTCGACGACATTGTAGGTCAGGAGCATTTGACGGGAAAAAAGGGAATAATCCGCGGAGCAGTCGACAGCGGCAAGCTCTTTTCAATGATCCTGTATGGGCCTCCTGGCACGGGAAAAACAACGATAGGCGAAATCATCAGATCGAAGCTGGGAAACGATTATCATTTCGAGTTTTTCAGCGCAAGTCTACAGGGAACGGCAGATCTTAAGAAGCATTTTGCCCATGGGGAGAGACTGAAGAGAGTTGGGCAACAGCTGGTGCTTTTTGTTGACGAGATTCATCGACTTAACAAGAGCCAGCAGGATGTCTTTCTTCCCGTAACTGAAAAGGGAATCATTATCCTCATTGGAGCGACTACAGAAAATCCCAGCTTCGAAGTCAATCCCGCCCTTCTATCTCGCTGTAGGCTGGTGATTCTTAAGGGTTTGAAGGACTCAGACATTTCGGCGCTTCTAAATAAGGCATTGGAAAAGGATCTTATCCTCAAGAAGTCCGGAGTTACTGTTGACGGGGAGGTAATTGAAGTAATCGCGCAAAGTAGTGGTGGAGATGCAAGAATTGCCCTCAATCTTCTCGATACCCTTGTCGAGAGTGCCGCTGCTCTAGACAAACCCGTTCTCGACCTTGAAGTCATGAATGAACTGTCTGTCCTGCCTGCGGGTCGTTATACAAAGAAGGGCGAAGAGCATTATGACATCGTCTCTGCATTCATCAAGAGCCTTAGGGGAAGCGATCCCGATGCGGCTCTGTACTACATGTTAAGGATGCTAGAGGGCGGTGAGGATCCTAAGTTCATCGCCAGAAGAATGGTGATCTTCTCCTCAGAAGATATTGGCCTCTCCGATCCCATGGCCCTGGTGATAGCAAACGCGGCCTTTCAGGCAGTGAATAACGTCGGCTTGCCTGAATGCATTCTGAACCTATCTGAAGCGGCAATCTATCTTTCAGTCGCAACCAAAAGCAACAGAACCTATTTGGCGATGGTGAAGGCACAAGAAAAGGTAAAGACTACCCCGAATCTAGAAATCCCTCTAAAACTAAGAAATCCAGTTACTAAGATGATGAAGGAGTTGGGCTATGGTAAAGGCTACAATTATCCGCACAACTCCGGAGGGTTTTCCCGTGAGTATTATCTGCCGGAACCGATAAAGGAGGAAGTATTCTATGTTCCAGGAAACAGTGGCAAAGAGAAATTCCTTTTTGAAAGGCTCAGATCGTTATGGAAGGGCATGAAGAACTATCCGGAGGAAGAATGAAGAGTTTCATTCTTAGAGAAGGTAGAGTCATTCAGCTCGAAATATCCGATATAACGGAACAGGAGGTAGACGTAATCGTCAATGCCGCAAATAGTTATTTGAGGCATGGAGGGGGTGTTGCTGGAGCATTAGTCAGGGCTGGAGGAAAAGAGATTCAGCTCGAGAGCGATGCCTACGTTAGAAAGAATGGCCCTCTGAAGACCTCTGAAGTCGCGGTAACGGGCGCTGGAAATCTGCTCGCAAAGAAGATAATTCACGTTTTTGGTCCTCAGTACGGAGAACTAGATCTTGAATCCAAGCTTTACTGTTCATTTGCAAACGTCCTAAAAAAAGCCGCCGAAATGACTGCTGTTACACTTGCCACTCCGGCGATCTCAACTGGTATTTTTGGTGTTCCGGTGTCTATTTGCGCAGAGCAATTCCTAAAGTCAGTAATGGATCACTTTTCGCAAAACAAGTCTTCATCTCTGAGGCTTATAAAAATGTGCCTTCTCGACAGAAAGGCTTACGACGAGTTTCTGTCAATTGCCCTCGATTTTTTCAGTTCAATAGAATGACTCTGAAGACTCCCTCTTCCAGCAGGGATTCGGCAGTCGACTCATCTTTCGTCAACCAGACCGTGAATTTGTCGACCTCTTGATCCTTGTATTCCCTGGCAATCGGGTCGTTCTGGAGAACATAGTTATAATCCTCTTCACTTACACGCACGATCTTCGGTTCTCCCATGAAAGTAGATTCTTTGCTTCGATAATCTTCAAAGGTTGTTGTCTCGTACGCTCTCTCGCCAAGGAACCGAAGTATAGTCGTGAAGTCCTTCGCGGGAACGTAACCTGGCAGGTTAGTCAATAATGCGTTTTCGCTTGTGAAGAACCAAAATGTAGGTGTGCCCCTGATCTGAAAATAAGCATAGAGCTCACCGTATGACATCTCTCTCCATTCCTCTCCGACAACATAAGAGGCCTTCCCCGGATTGCTTTTGTATATCTGGGAGAAAACGAAACCTGCTTTCAGAAGATCCTGAACGGTTTCATCTGCGAGAGTTTCCTTCACAAACTTCACACAGTAAACGCAGCTGGTATCCGAGAACATTACGATAGCTTCCTTATCTTCTATCTTGGCTAGTTTAAGCGCTGTGTCGAAATCATCTAGCATTCCAACATACGAGAATATTATTCCTGGTAGAAGTAAAACTAGTAGAAAAACAACTTTCTTCATAAATCAACCTCCCGTTGCAAACTGTAGTAAGTTAAGGTTTCCTGTCATTGTCAACAATCCGGCTGCTAGGAGAACAGCGAAGACAGATACTCTGATCACTTTTCTCCATTTGCTTTCTCCTCCAAAAGAGAGCTTTGAAGTTAGCTTTGCCACCAATCCGCTTAGCGTCAGGAAGGGTATACTCAAACCCAACGAATAGACAAGAAGCATAAGCCCGCCCTCGGCAACTGCCGATTGATTGGCTGCAAGAACCAGAATGGAACCAAGGATCGGACCGGCGCAAGGCACCCAAACGAGACCAAGAACTGCTCCAAGTATGAAGCCGCTTACAGCAGAACCGCCAAATTTCCATACGTTCAAGTTTACTCCCTTCATGCCTATCTCAAAGAGATACAGGAAAGCAAACAGGACGAAGAGACCTCCAGATATTATGTTCATCAGCACTTCATTCTGCCTGATGAAGGTTCCGAGTCCGGTCGCTCCTATACCAAGTATGAAGAAAAAGATAGACATCCCAAGAGTGAAGAACACTCCCCTGATAAAGCGAGCTTTTGCATCGGCCGCCCCACCCATAAGTACACCGAAGAAAACTGGAATCAGAGGAAGTATGCAGGGCGAGAAGAAAGAAAGTAAACCTCCCAGAAAGGCACTACCGTAAGTGACGCTTGTTGTAACGATTGGACTTATCATTGGTGACACACCTAGAGTTCCGGTTGCTACTGCGGTCAATTCATTCATATTACCCCTCCCGGGTATAGTATAAACTATTTCCCTTGCGCCTGCAAATAACGTCTTTGTGAACTCCTGCTTGCTTGAAGAGCACTATTCCATTTTACGTGAGGGAGTGCAAAAACGTGGCCTTGATTTGTTGGCAAGTCCGATTGCAACTGAAAAGATGCCACTTATTCAGAAAAGCGGTTATCCGTCCACCGTCCACCGTTCTCCGCAGTGGATACGGATAGGGTCTTGAAGGGTGAGATCCCGTAAGGATCCCTGAACGGGTAATTTTCAGGGCAGGCTCTACGGGATGACAAAGTGAGTGGATTTAGAAGGACTAAGGGATGACTGTCCAGGTTATTGAAAAAGCGCCACATGTCATTATTCTGACGAAGCTCGTGTCAGAATCCCGGTCTTTGGTCATGAAGAAGGACGCGTCCATGATCTTTGACCCGCAACGAACGACGGCTCTTCCCAGCGATTAGCGGGTCTTCGTTCTTGAGCGTCCGGCGGCTCTTAAATCGTGATGCTAAAACGAGTTCATGACGGAATCTTATGTATTCGAAATTACCTAACGTGTCATCCTGAATTTATTTCAGGATCTAAGCTTTAGTAAGCCATCGGTATGGATTGCAGTTAGCGGGTTCGATAGAACTTCAGGAGAAAGATTCTAAAACAAGTTGAGATTACGGAGCCCAAAAAACAGGGTATCCAGTATGGAGTCTCGGGTCTCGTGAAGAGAACCGGCAATCAATTCAGGGTTTCAATGCAACTGAGGAAGTTATCTCGACATTGGCTTTTGGAAGTTCCTCACTCTGTCATCCCGAACTTGTTTCGGGATCCGGGCCTAGAAATACCATGCCTATGGATTGCAGTTAGCGGGTTCGATAGAACTTCAGGAGAAAGATTCTGAACCAAGTTCAGATGACGGGATTTTCCGGATTCGAAATTGCCTTATGCTGTCATCTGAATTCATTTCAGGATCCTGGGTCTTGACGAAACACGGGTCCATGATCTTTGACGGGCAACAAAGGACGGCTCTTTGCAGCGAACAGCGGCTCTCAAGACCTAGATGCTGAACCAAGTTCAGACGAAAAATGATGTATTCGCAGTACCCTTAGGCGGTCAACCTGACTTGATACTTGTCACGCAAAAAAAGGACTTCTTTTTTCACGAAAGAGCGAGAAGGGGAGAGAAAAAAAGAGAGAAAGAGAGAGATTGAAGATATGCGAGAATTCTCTTCTTCTCGTGAGCGAAGCGAACGTCTCAAATGCGTTCTTTCTCGAGAAGAAAAGAACTCACCGTCTACGTATCTTCACGTATGATGCTGAGACAGTTATCCAAGTAGCGCCTTCAGGAGGTCCCACACACTGTCATCCCGAACTTGTTTCGGGATCTTGGTTTTGATCTTATCCAAAGAACTAAACAATGAGGCTCCCATTCAGATCGTAAAACCGTGATTCTCTGACCTCTTGTCCAACCATTGGGGGCCGAAGGGCGTTCTGACGAAGTTGGTCTCGCCTCCTGCCGGAGGCATCGCTTCTGCCCTTAATCTCTTAGGACGGGTCCCCGATCTTGGACAAGACAAAGGATGGCTCTTCCCAACGATCAGCCGGTTTTTCCTCTCAGGCGTTTAACGGTTTCTTAGTGCAAGGTTTTGTGCAGGATCCTGAAAAGGAGTTCCGAAAAGTAGCCCTTAGCAGGAGCCTCAACCAAATGCATTTTGGGGGAGGCTCAAAGAAATGAGAATATCTCATGTTGCAGGAGCTTTGACGGGTTGGTTTGATGACCAGGAAACGCTCTAATAAGACTTTTAGCTGAGGCGTTTGCATGTGACTGGAATCCGATTTTACAGTTTATGAGACTGTGGTTGAAGGGAAGAAATTGGATCTACATCGTTCCGGGATGGCCATTATCGAAATGTTTTTGACAATGTTTGCTGCTGGTTGAATTGAAACTAGTCTGAAGTCCCAAAAAGAGAACTCCTAAAGCTCCAAATCACAACAGACGGGACTTCATGTAACGAAGCCCCATCTGGTAAGAAACTGAGGCAATTAAGATTTGAGAAGTTATAATTGTAGAATTATAGATAAACAGGTAACTGAATGCTCTCTAAAAGAGAGTTGCATCTTTGCAATAAAATGAAAAACTATCTAGGTTCTTCGTCTATAAAAGACGAATTCAAGGAGACGGGCTCACCCTCCTTCAAGATGTAACGGGGGGATGCTTCACTTCTCTTCTTCTATGCCAAGCTCTTCAAGTGTTTTTCTCAACCATCGAAGTGATCTTTCAATCAGTGGTCCACCCATACCCTCGCACTCCATACTTAGAGTTCCATTGTAACCGTAATCCCTTAACATGGCGATGATAGTTTTAATGTTATCGGCGTTGACTCCATCGCCGATTGCAGAGTGACTAATTCCGATTCCAGTATCCTTTCCTCTCATGGCATCTGCGAGGTCTTTCGAGACATCCTTAATATGTACATGTTTGATCTTGTCTATGAATCTGCCGCAAAAGGCTACCGGATCTTGACCAGCAATGAAACTGTTCCCTGTATCGAGGTTCAAACCGAGCCTATCGCTTTGAACAAAGTTAAGCATTTTATCAAGGAGATCCGGATTCGTAGTGAAGTAGCCGTGTACTTCGATGTTAATGTTTATTTCATACAATTCCGCTGTTTCAACTATTATGCGGTAGGCCCTCTTCATTAGCTCCAGAGCCTCATCTTCACTGAATCCCAGCGGCTTCTTCAGCCCGTCAGTAGTTGCAATGTTTTCGCAGCCAGCCAGTTTAGCCCAAGGGATCGATTTTAGAACATACGGAACACCGTTGTAGAAGCCCTCATTTCCAGAGAGAGGAAATGCGGAATCTATCTGCGAGAAGCGGACACCGTACTCTTGGAGTTTCAGCTTTGTCTTAAGAGGATCTTCTGAAAGAGAAATATGTGGAAAGTATCCGAGACCGTGAATCCACGATACACCGTCTATTATCCCCGGCTCAATATAGTGAACGTCGTTCTTCTGAGCCCACTGAAGTGCCTTCTCGAAACTAAACACGGCAGAATTGAATGCGTCTGTATGAAATCCGATCTTCATTTTTATTCCTCCTGATCAAAGAGAACGTACTACTTCTTCACGTTCCCTGAAATAGTCTACAGATTCCCTAACCAACCTGTCCATAAGATCGACATCGCATGGCCCAGTTGAGAGAACGTAGGGGTCGGGATAAGGACCAAGAGGCTCAAATGTTATGAATCTACCCTCTCGGTTCATTCCCACAAGATAGGCAGCCATGATGGCCGTGTCAATATCGATTTGCCCCTTTCCAGGGGCGTCCCTGTTACTGTCGGCGATGTGAAGGTTTAGAAGTTTTTCTCCGCACTTCAAAATGGCTTCGCCAACGTGCCGCTCGCCATTTAACATGTGGTAGACATCCCCATTGAGAAAGCCGATGGAGGGCTCGTTTACAAATCGAAGATATTCAAGTGCCTCATCAATGGTGTGCACTATACTGACTTCGGCCGACCTTATTGGCTCGATCGCAGGTTTTACGCCAGTCTCCTCGAAGATGATCGCACACTTCTTCAAAGCCGCCGCGCTTCTCTCCATTTCAAAATTGTCAACTGCTTTGGGCCTACCAACAGCTCCTGGAACAACTATCATGTAGGTACCTCCAATATCTGAAACGTAGCGAGAGACTTCTCGAATATAATCGAGGGCGTTCTTCTGGTAATCGGGATTTAGACTTGAAAGATCCCTTTCAGGGGAAAACATCCCGCATGCACCAGAGACTTTTAGTCCGAAGCTCACAAGGGCATGTTTCATTCTCTCTCGAGGAACTGATGTATCACCCTTTATCTCTACATACTCCAAACCATTATTCTGTAGTCTCCTGAGAGAGTCTTCAATCGGCTCGGTGCCGAACATCCAGATGCTCCAAGAGAGTGAGAGCTTGCGTTCGAACCTATCGGGGTTCTTCTTCTTTTCTTCAACAAAGCGTCTTTCGATTTCTCGATTAATCACAATGAAGTTTTGCGGCTTCATCGGTTCTCCTCCTTAGGGGAATGAGGTTTTATCTTTTCCTTCTTCCTGTAAGAACTCAGAACGCTTACCGCAAGCGATGCGATGATCAGTAGGCCAAAAGTCACAGTCTGGAAGTAAGGGTTAACGCGTAGCATATTCAAAGAGTTCGAAATGATACCCATGAGAAGCACACCGAAGAACGTTCCAATTATTCTACCTTTACCTCCTGCGAGTGGTGTGCCCCCAATTACAACGGCGCCGATCGCCTTTAGTTCAATACCGCTGCCGGTTGAAGGTTGGGCCGCCCCAATTCTTGAAAGCAAAACCATCGCAGCAACTCCAATGAACAAGCCATTCAACGCAAAGGCGCTGAGTTTGGCTTTGTTGACGGAAATACCTGAAAGATATGCCGCTGAAGGATTGCTTCCAACCGCATAAGTGCGCCTTCCAAGTTTTGTGTATGAAAGCAAGAAATGCATGACGATGTAGGCGGCTATACTGATTAGAAAACTCAACGGAACTATTTCCCAGAGCCTGTACGTCCCAATGAACTCGAATTTTCCATAGATTGTCTGGAAGGTACCTTTGGTTATTGCAAGAGCTACTCCTTGGAAGACGCTTATAAATGCAAGAGAAGTAATAAAAGATGGCGCTTTGAAAGCTCTCGCAGTTATTCCCACCAAAAGGCTATTGAAAACTGCTAGCGCAATGCCCGCAATTATGGCAATCAGATATGGCTGACCGGCTTTTATAATCATTGCCATAACTACAGATGATAACCCTATGTTGGCTCCAACGGAGATATCAATTTCCCCTGAGATTATCAGAAGCGTCATTCCCGATGAAACAACGCCAAGAACTGCTATCTGTTCGAGAACATTCATTATGTTACTCGTTGAGAAAAACCTTGGATTAACCAATCCAGTAATGACAGCAATAACAATTTCTGCAACCAAAAGATAAAACCACTGGCTTTTCAGAATTGAGGTTCTCTTTCTCGTAAGAGTCTTTCTTCCCTCAAATGAAACGTCGCTATTACTCATTCTTTTTATTCCTCCTGCGAGATCTAAACTCCTATGAAGCGCCTTATCATATCTTCTTCTTCAATATTATCGTTCTTTACGATCTCTACCATTCTTCCGTTTCTCATTACACCTATTCTGTCACTCATCGACAGAAGTTCGGGCATATCGGAGGAGATCATGATAATGCATTTGCCCCGTTCTGCAAGCTCAACAATCAATTCATAAATCTGCTCTCTTGCTCCAATATCAACGCCCTTAGTTGGTTCATCAAATATGTAGACATCCGAATCGTCTATCAACCAGCGACCAATAATCACCTTCTGCTGATTTCCACCCGAAAGCTCTTCAATCTTCTGCGATCTGTCTTGGACTGCAACCGAAAGCTTGTTGACAATCTCATCCGTTACATCTTCCTCCTCCTTCAAATTGAGAAGGAAGCCTCTGAAATTCTCACTATGCACCAAGGCTGTGTTCTCCACAACATCCCTTCCTCCAAGCATTGCCAACTTCTTCCTGTCTTCAGTTATGAGAGCGATTCCCTGTCTTATAGCATCTTGTGGAGACCTGATTCTGAGCTTCTTCCCGTTAAGTAGAATCTCCCCTGAGTCTGCTTTGTCCGCTCCAAAAAGAATGTTAACGAGTTCACTTCTTCCCGATCCCACAAGGCCACCTATACCGAATACCTCTCCTTTTCGCACATCGAAGCTCACATCATTGACGATTCCCCATCTGCTGATGTTCTTAACTTCTAGTGAAACTTCTCCAATATCGACTTTTCTTCTAGTATAGAAAAGCGACGCGTCCCTTCCAACCATTTTTCTAATAATCTCTTCCACAGTTACGCTTTCTAGCGAGGAGGTTCCCATGCTCTTTCCATCCTTGAGAACTGTTACTCTATCGCCGATTTCGAAGATCTCTTCAAGGTAATGAGATATATAGATTATCCCGATTCCCCGTTCTCTCAGATTCCTTACAATATTCATTAGGGCCTTGGTTTCATCCATTCCCAGGGAACTGGTTGGTTCGTCCATTATTAAAACCCTTGCATCTCTATACAGGGCCTTAACTATTTGAAGCATCTGCTTCTGAGAGGCGGAGAGTTCTTCAACAAGAGCGCCAGTTGGCAGATGCATTTTCAACGCCGCTATGATCTCGTTTACTTTTTTCATCTGACTTTTACTGTCGATTACAAAAGGCATTCTTCCGGTGATTTCATTACCGAGATAGACGTTATCAGCAACGGTCAGGGAGTCTACAAGTTCGGCATCCTGATATATTGTAGCAATTCCCATTTCTATAGATTGACGCGGGTTTAGCTCTTCAACTACCTTGCCGTCGATTTTGATGATGCCTGCCTCTGGCGAGATTGCTCCTGAGAGGATTTTAATCAATGTTGATTTCCCGGCACCGTTTTCTCCGACAAGGCAATGGACTTCTCCCGGGAAGAGATCGAATGACACTTCATCAAGCGCTCTGTGCATCCCGTATACTTTCGTGACATCTTCCATTTCCACTAACGCTTCACTCTGCATATTTTCTCACCTTTACCATGGAATTAACAGAAAGGGGATGAAGAGCTCCCACTCTCATCCCCTCTTATTGATCTTCGTAATTAATAGAGTGAATTGTACTGCGGGAAATACTCTCTTGTCAGATCGATCCAGACTGGGTCGATATCCCATGGAACTACCTTTGTCTTGTCATCGATAGTCTCGGGGGTTATCGGCGTATTTGGAAGGAGAATCTGCTGGTTCAGATCCGTTATCACTCCCTGCGTATATGCATGAAGTGCGAGAAATGAAACAAATCCTTCCCATCCCGGTGAAGTCGAGATCGAGTAATCGATGCTTCCTTCTTTGATCAGCTCGATTCCGTACGGAGCCCCGTTTGAGGTTATTACTCTGATCGGGTTGTTGAGAAGGCCTCTTGTCTTTAGCATTCTAACTACTGCCGCGGCCATTTCCTCGTTGAAGATAAAGAGGTTAGAGAATTCATAGCCGGACTCGATCAAATCCTGAGCCTGATCGACTGCAACCGTTGGAGTGTACTGCCCGTCCCTGATTGCAACGATTTCATTCTTGCCAAGTTCTTTTACCCTTGCTTCAAAAGTGTTTCTGAACATTTGCACCGGAACGTGTTCGAAGAGACCCATTATGCACGCAATATTCTCGCCCGGGTAATTCTCAGCAATGTAGTTTGCAATGTTCACTCCCATTCCTTCCCAGTCGAAGTCAATACACGCAACAATATCATCATCTGACTGGAGGACCTGACCCACATTATCAGTCACAACTAGAGGTATTCCTGCTCTCGCGGCTTCCCTGGCAGCAATGAAAGCTCCGTTAGGATTGAAAGAGAAAACACACATTCCATCGACACCCATATTGATGAGTGTGTTTATATTGGTAATCTCTTTCTCTGTATCGTAGTCGGAGTTTAGTACAACAACCTGCGCGCCTACTAGACTTGCTGCATACTCGAAGCCTTCAACATCTTTCCGGTACCAAGTGTCCGGTCCCGGTGTTACATAACCATACGTCAATCCTGCAAGAAGAGCTTCTCCTCCCAGGACAATAGCAAGAATGACCAGAAGCATAACCGAACGCCTTACATGTCTCATAGTTCTTCCTCCCTTTTTTGAATCTGAGTTGCGAAATCTGAATCGAAAACCAAAACAATTATACAGTTCCATGGGCTGCAGATAAATTCCATTATAGACTCATCACATTTGACTTGAGACGATTATGGAAGACTTCAGTCGAATTTTGGTTTCATTGTCTCTCTTTCTGGTTATTTCGAACTGTTTCTGAAGATATTATTTGTTTTCGGCAAGAAATTATTCAGCGTTTTTCTTTTTCGCTTCAGTTCGAAGATTGATTTCTCTCAGATGATATACTTCTTTTGAAAATTGAATGCATGAAGTATAGGCTTGTATGTCGGTGTTTAGCACTGCTTGTTGTGCTTTTGTAGTTCGAGAGTACTGGATTACCAAATAATCGCGACTGGCGTTTGATCCTGAGCAATGTTCTGAACTTTTCTTTCAAGGAGGCGAAGGTGTGGAAGGATATGTAACCGTTCCTGGCGGACGAATCTGGTATGAAGTGCAAGGTAGATACAGTAAGATGAAACCTGTTATAACGATTCATGGTGGCCCGGGTGTTCCGCACAACTACCTTGAGACGATAAGTGCGCTTTCAGATGAGAGGCCCGTTGTCTTCTACGACCAACTGGGTTGCGGTAGATCAGAGCGTCCATCGGATAGGTCGCTCTGGAGAGTTGATCGCTTCGTGGAAGAAATCGAGTGTCTGAGAAAAGAGTTAGGGTTTTCGACAATTCATCTTCTCGGCCAGTCCTGGGGAACTATTCTCGCCTGCGAATATTCCTTCAAGTACCCCAGTTTCGTCGAAAGTCTTGTTCTGTCGGGACCGGCAATGAGCATCACGAGATTTGAAAGCGATGCTAGAAAACTGGTTGAGACCTTGTCTGATCATTCACAATCCGCTATCAAAAGGGCCGAATCAATCGGTAACTTCAATGGAGAGAGTTATCACTCGGCAATTTCGGAGTTCTATGGGAAATATGTATGTCGAGTGGAGCCATGGCCTCAATGTATGAACGAAGCAGTTGCCGGCATGGGGGAAGAGGTCTACAACTACATGTACGGGCCAAGCGAATTCACAGTAACAGGCGTTTTGAAAGACTTCGACTGTACACCTCATCTCGAAAACATTACCGTACCCGTCCTATTGACTTGCGGTGAATTCGATGAAGCTACACCGGAAACGACCAGATACTACAGCAGCAAATTTCCAAATGTAACTATGAAGATCTTCGAAGGCGCATCTCACGAACACCATCTTGAGAAAGCCGAGGAATACATCGAGGCCGTTCGTAGGTTTCTCAAAGGTGTCGAATCGAGATCTTAGATAAACAGTTTTGTTAGTGAATATCAGAATCAGGCATCGAAGTGCCCGGTATTTTACTTGTCTTGAATAAAGGGTCTGTAAACTATCAATTCCGAACCTGCGGGAATGCTTTTAAGCCCTACTAGATCGGGATTGTATTTCATGATTTCAGAATCCTCGATCCCATACATCTCTGAAATTGATCTCAATGTTTCGTTCCATCCAACCGTGTGAATGAACCCTGTCCCTACCGACCAGTTGTTGTCAACCTGGGGACTAATGGCAAATCTCTTCTGAACGAAATCCGTAATTATCTCAAAGATCTGAAGTTTCACATCCCTTACAACCGGCTTATTCTCGAACATGCTGTAACCGCCGCCTCCCGCACGAAAACTGCTCATAGAGACTTCATAAGTCTCTGCCATATCAAGCGGTTTACCATTGTGCCTGACACTGAGGACTCTTTCGCCGACCGGCCTGTCTACGGCGATTATGTATTCAATTCCCTCCCACATATCGTAATTCGAATAATCATCAATAGACCAATCGTCCAAAGTAAGCAATCCATCATCGGTAACGAAGCGTTCTGCACTGAATTCAAGGGCCTCTTTGATGTCTCCGCCGGTAAGCTCAAGAACTTTGAGCGTACTTGGAAGAGGATAAACCTCGTAGATCTCGCCGATGGTTATCGGTCCGGTCTTCCAACCGGTTGTCGCATAATCGAAAACTGAGGTACATGAAATCTCGGCTCCCGTTACTTCCATCTGGACTCTGTTAATGAACTCGGCAAGAGGGTTGTCTCGAAGTCTCGCTTCAAGAGCATCTTCAACATAGAAATCACCGACTGCAAAACCAACTCTTGTATCCAGAAGCTTCTGGATTTGATCATTATAACCTCTAAAGATCTCAACAACGCATTCGTCAGGAGGGAAACCAGACATCGAAATCTCATCAACCGATCTAACATAAATCTTCCAGCCTTCACCCGTCTTTTCTAGATAGATATCGATCTTACTCACGGATTCGTCTATATATCCGGGCCCAGAGATCACAACTCCATCAACGATTGCCGATTTAGTTGTAAGTTGTGGGCCTTTCAAAAATACATCTATGCCTTCAGTAGCCTTCATGATCCCAGAACAATAATCTTCGTCTGAAGAGGTCTTATCAAGAGACCTTTTCTCATAACCTTCTTCATTACTCCCTCGATATGCCAGAACCAAAACGTCTACCTCTTCTCTAAGCTTGCCGAGATAATCACCAGCCGCATCGACAGGATCAACGAAGGATAGACCGGCAAAAAACTCGGCCTCTTGCCAGGGCGGAATAACTTCCGTCACGAGACCAACGATGCCAACTCTTAGCTTCTCGCCATCGTCTTCTATCTCGACGACTTCAAAGGGCGAGAAAACCGGTTCTCCTGAAGATTTAAAGACGATATTTGCCGAGAGAAGAGGGAACTCAGAAGCCGAAATAGCTTCTTCAAGGAAACCTGGTCCATAAATGAACTCTTCACTCCCGATGAGTGATGCGTTGAGACCGATAGCGTTCATCGTCTCAACGAATGGATTCAAATTGCAGTAATCTATTTTAGCCGAATAGTAAGAGAGAGGCGTTCCCCGAATCAAATTTCCAGTATCTATAAACAACGTGTTTGGATTGAAAAGTCTCATCTGATTGACAAAAGCAGCCAGTCTTGCCGGAAAGACGTCTTCGCTCTTCCCAGAGGAATAATCAAAGGGAGCAGTATTAGCGGGAACAAAGGAGGTGTGGAGAATCGTAAGGTGAAAATAAGAAGCCATAGCCATTGTCAGAACGGAAACGGTAAGTACCAAAGCAAGAAGCTTTCTCATCTAAATCACCCTCTCAGGTCCGAGAACAAGAATCTCGACAGAAAGGAAAGCGGGATGACAGGTCATCCCGCACAAGATTATCTTTCGCCAAGTTGAGAATCAATCATGAAGATCCCGTTGGCTTGATTTCCAACCATCTTCAGTCTTTTCACAACATCTCTAAAATTCCTTTCCTCTTCGACTTGCTCGGTAACATACCACTGGATGAAGTCGTTCGTTGCGTAATCCCCCTCTTCTTCGGAGATTTTCGCAAGGTTGTGGATCCTGGAAGTAATGTACTTCTCATGCTCCAACCCCTTTTCAAAAACGTCCAGCAAAGACTCGTATTCTCCGTTTGGTTTTTCAATGCCCGGGATCTCCGCAGTTGCATCGACGTCTTTAAGATACTGTATAAACTTCATCGCGTGCTCTTCTTCCTCTTTTGCCTGCTTCCACATGAAGTTCTCGGCCCCAAAGTATCCATTCTTGTGAGACCAGGCAGCCATGCTCATGTAGATAAATGCAGATTCGAATTCCGCCTTTATCTGGTTATTGATTTCCTTTTCCATTCTAGCTGTAATCATAGTTACCCTCCTTCAGCTGTATCAATATCAACACTTCTTTCATGATATTTTACCACTATGCAGCGAACTCTAAAATTAACTTAATAAGAAGGATGGCTCAAATGTTGCCAAAAGCTGTTCTAATGAGTTTATACACCCAGTCGTTTTCTAGTTTGGTCGTCTCTTTCAATTTGGATTGGCAAGCTCATAAATGTATAATTTCTACGTCAGGATAACCTATTCCACTACAAAGGGGGTAATGACAGTGAGGAAGATCTTCCTGTTTTTCTCAATGATTCTGATTGCTGCAGCTCTTCTGGCAGCACCACTAAAAGTAGCCTTCGTTTACGTTGCACCGGTGGGCGATGGTGGCTGGAGCACAATGCATAACGAGGGTAGACTACACCTGGAAAGAGTCTTCGGCGATCAAATCGTTACTGATTTCATTGAGAGCGTACCTGAAGGAGCTGAGGCGGAAGTTGTATTTAGAGGTTATGCCCAAAGAGGATACGACCTCATCTTCGGGACCAGCTTCGGCTACATGGACAGTATGGTAAAGGTATCACAGGCCTTCCCGAATTCAACGTTTATGCATTGTTCCGGTTACATGACCACCGATAATCTCGGCACCTATTTTGGAAGAATGTATGAGCCGAGATTCCTTAGCGGTCTGATCGCAGGAGCAATGACGAAAACCAACATTATTGGTTACGTCGCCGCCTATCCAATACCTGAGGTAATACGTGGAATTAACGCCTTTGCGATGGGTGTCCAGTACGTTAACCCCGAGGCAAAGGTCCATGTAGTCTGGTCCAACACCTGGTTTGATCCGGCAAGAGAGAAAGAGGCAGCGGAATCACTTCTGGATATTGGTGCAGACTTGATAACACAGCATCAGGATTCACCGGCTCCCCAGCAGGCAGCAGAAGATAGAGGTGTCTTTTCAATAGGATACAACAGTGACATGAGTGCCTTCGCGCCAAATGCTTTCCTCGCAGCCCCCGTTTGGGACTGGGGTCCATTTTATGAATATGTAGTCAGAAATGTCATGGACGGAACCTGGACCAATGAACAGTACTGGGGAGGGATCAAAGAAGGTGTTGTCGACATCTTCGTATCCGATCTTGTTCCATATGGTGTGGCAAAACTCGTGATGACCATGAGAGAAGCAATAGTTCAGGGTCTGTTCCACCCGTTTGACGGTCCAGTCTACGATCAGTCAGGAGCTCTAAGGTATGCTGAAGGCGAAAGACCAACTGACGCAGAGCTTCTTAGCATGGACTGGTTCGTAAACAATGTAGTTGGAAAGATTCAGTGATAGTTTTGGGGGGCCGCCAGGCCCCTCGATTTCTTTCTTTGGAGTGATATTACTTGGCCGATCTTCCGATCCTAGAAATGAGAAACATCACCAAAGCCTTTCCCGGTGTAATAGCAAATGAAAATATCTCTCTTGACCTAAAAAAAGGCGAAGTTCATGCTCTTCTTGGAGAAAATGGAGCCGGAAAGACCACACTCATGAATATTCTGTTCGGTATATACAAGGCCGATGAGGGAGAGATATTCATGGAGGGCAAGCAGATTTCCATCTCTTCTCCTCACAATGCTCTGAAATACGGGATAGGTATGGTTCAGCAGCACTTCACGGTAGTACCGTCGTTCACGGTCGCCGAAAACATTGTACTTGGTCTTAAGGGAATGGGCTTCTTTATAAAAACCAAAACGGTCGAATCAAGCATCGAAAAGTTGGGCAAAAGCTATGATCTTCCAGTCAATCCCAGGGCACGGGTCTGGACTCTTTCGGTGGGAGAGAAACAGAGAATAGAAATTCTTAAACTTCTTTACACTGGAGCTAAAGTGATAATCCTTGATGAGCCGACTGCCGTCTTAACTCCCCAGGAAACGGAGATACTGTTCAAGGCTATGAGGAAGCTAGTGAGTGAGGGCTCATCGGTGATTTTTATAAGTCACAAGCTGGACGAGGTTCTTGAGATTAGCGACAGAGTCACCGTTCTGAGGGGCGGAAAAGTTGTTGGAACAGAGGTAAGGGATTCAGTAGACAGACGCTCCCTAGTCAGAATGATGGTGGGAAGAGATGTGTTGCTAGATTTCGACAAACCCAAGACCGAACCTGGAAAAACAGTACTTCAGGTAGAGAATCTCACCGTTAAGAATGACAAGAATCTTGAAGCAGTAAAAAATCTCAGTCTGAGCATAAAATCTGGCGAAATATTGGGTATTGCAGGGGTCGCCGGAAACGGTCAGAGAGAACTTGCAGAGGCAATTTACGGTCTTAGAAAGCCTGTCCAGGGCAAAGTGGTGTTAAACGACAAGGTACTTCGTCACACTGACGTCGCCCAAAGAATAAAGGGTGGTGTAGCTTTCATTCCTCAGGACAGGAGAGCCGTTGCAACTTGCCCTTCATTATCTATTACAGAAAACGTGTTCATGAAGAACTCGTACTCCATGTATCTCCCTCAATCGCCCTTTAATCTGAACACGAGGGCAATGCAGAGAGCAACCAAAGAGTTGATCTCAGATTATTCAATATCGACTCCTTCAACGAAAACCCAGGCTAGGTTTCTTTCGGGGGGAAATCTGCAGAAGCTCGTTCTCGCCAGGGAACTTTCAACAAAGCCCTGTCTCATAATCGCGGAGCATCCTACAAGAGGGCTTGACATTGGAGCCATGGAATTCGTCTACAAAACTCTCTTGGCTCACAAAGAAAGGGGAGCTGCTATTCTTCTTCTTGCAGGAGAGCTATATGAAATCTTCAGACTTTCAGACAGAGTAGCGGTGATTTACGAGGGCGAAATTATGGGATATACACCTCCCGACCCGTCTTTCACAGAGGAAATAGGGTTTATGATGGCCGGCTCAAAGCGGGGCGAGATATCATGAGAGTGAAGATAGAGAAGAGGCTGGTTATTCCGAAGTATTCGTCGATTCTCGTGCCAATTCTTTCTGTGGTAGCCGCACTGGTCTTAATGGGGATAATCTTGATGGTGTTTTTCTACGGAAGACTAGGGTCTTTTTCACTTGCCTTTCGTGAGACGTTTGATGCATACAAGGAAATGCTTACATGGCCTTTTGCAAATAAGTATGGGATCTTCAGCACGCTGATGAGAATGGTACCGCTAGCCTTCGTGGGGTTGGGACTGTCATTTGCATACAGGATGAAGATCTGGAACATTGGCGGAGAGGGTCAGCTCTATATGGGTGCCCTGGCCGCGACGTGGGGAGCTCTCTTTCTTTTCAAAGATGTCTCCTCTCCTCTGGCAATGATACTGCTTCTATCAATCACGGGTGCAGTTGCCGGTGGCCTGTGGGCCTTGATTCCCGCCCTGATGAAAGCCCTCGCAAAGACAGATGAGATTGTGGTCACTCTGATGCTCAACTACGTCGCGATCTTCTGGGTGGATTATCTTGTCTATGGCCCCTGGAAAGACCCGAAAGGTTATGGATTCCCAGGAACGGCTCCGTTTCCGGATCAAGCTAGGCTTCCAACTCTCTTCAAAGGTGAGTTTCACGTTGGCTTCTTCATCGCTGTTGCTATTGCAGTTGTTCTGTTTTACGTCTATAGGAAGACGAGTTGGGGAATGAATTCCAAAATCGTCGGGGATAACGCACAGGCCGCAAGATATTCTGGAATAAGCATTGTCAGGTACACGATTATTGCTCTCGTAGTAAGTGGAGCGATCGCCGGACTCGGAGGGGCTGTACAGATGATGGGCGTTCAGCATAGACTTCAGCATGGCTTTTCTCCCGGATACGGCTACACGGCGATCATAGTGGCATGGCTGGCCAAACTCAATCCGATTGCGATTCTACTCGTTTCCTTTCTCTTCGGCGGGTTGCTGGTGGGCAACGATCAGCTTCAGATGTTTTATAAGCTTCCCATGGCTCTGATCTCGGTTTTTCAAGGGCTGGTTCTCTTCTCTCTTCTCGGAGGAGAAACAATCTCCAGATACAGGCTGAGAATCGTCAAAGAGGAGGCGGCTCACATTGAATAATATCGAATCGTTTATTCTGTCGACTCTCAACGCCACCATTAGGGCTGGAACACCACTGCTCTTTGCCGTTCTAGGCACAATATTCACCGAGCGATCTGGAGTTATGAATCTTGGACTGGAAGGTCTTATGCTTGTCGGTGCCATTGGTGGGTTCGTCGCCTCATATCAAACATCGAACCTTCTCGCGGCTTTACTTTTGGCAATGCTTGCAGGTGCAATCCTTGGTCTTGTTCATGCCTTCTTCACAGTTACACTGAGAGTCAACCAGATTGTCAGCGGTCTGGCCATTACTATGCTCGGTACCGGCATAAGCGGCCTCTGGGGGAAAGACTATATCGGTGTAATTGCAAGGCGTTTCGAGCCAATTAAGATTCCCTTCCTCTCGGACATTCCTTACATCGGTCAGGTTCTTTTCAATCATGACGTACTCGTTTATATTAGTTTTGTGCTTGTCCCGATTATGTGGTTCTTCATTTATAAAACAAAGCCAGGTCTTACTCTCAGAGCGGTGGGAGAATCCCCCGAGGCTGCCGATGCTAAAGGAATAAATGTCTTCGCGGTGAGGTATTTTTACACGGTTCTCGGCGGATCGATAACGGCCATTGGAGGCGCCTATCTCTCGCTTGCCTACAACTCCATGTGGATAGAAAACATGACTGCGGGCAGAGGGTGGATAGCGATAGCCTTGGTTCTGTTCGCCACCTGGGATCCCGTTAAAGCTTTGATCGGTGCGTATCTCTTTGGGGGGATAACCGCCCTAGGACTACGATTGCAGGCCGTCGGCGCTCATATTTCGCCCGACTTTCTGAAGATGCTTCCTTATTTGCTGACGATTGTCGTTCTCTTCTTTACTTCAACAGACACTTTGAAGCGCAAGGTTGGGGCTCCCGCTTCATCGGGTGTGCCTTACTCGAGGGAAGAGAGAACATAAAGGAAACAAAACGTTCGTCTTTACCGTTGATCCGTAACATTTATTTGTGGTATAAACTTCTTATCAAAGAAATTCGGAGGTAAATGTGATGACTCGAGCAACATTCATAAGCTTTGCATACGCTTATTGGTTTAGGAGGAACGTCCTTTCTTCGGACTCCTCCAGTGTGTGCTTGAGTTAAAATACACTAGAGAGTGAAAAGAGAGAGGACGTTGAGAAGCGTCCTCTCTCTTTTTTTATATCAGGAGGGATGTAGAATGAAGCAGGTTCTTGTGTGTCTATTACTACTGGTAGGGATTCTTGGTTTGTCTGTTCAAACAGTTGGGATTACAGCGATAGTAGAGCACCCGGCTCTTGATGCAGTGAGGGAAGGAATTATCGATGTTCTTGAAGAGAGTGGCTTCAAGGATGGGGACAACATTGTTATTGACTTCCAGAATGCTCAGGGATCGGTTTCCACTGCGGTAGCCATTGCAAAGCAGTTCGTATCATTAAAAGCAGCTGTAATGGTCGGAATAGCAACCCCGTCGGCTCAGGCGCTTGTAAATGCTTCAAAGACAATTCCCGTGGTTTTCAGCGCAGTAACCGATCCGGTCAGCGCAAGCCTTGTACCGGCATTTGGAAAGAACCCCGGAAACGTGGTTGGGATAAGCGACATGACACCTGTAAAAACCCAGCTTCAGCTGCTGAAACTTACTCTTCCGGATGTCGAAAGGGTGGGAGTGATTTACAATTCCGGAGAGGCCAACTCCGTGACAATAAGGGAGTTTGCCAAAGAAGCCTGTGACGCTCTTGGACTAGAACTAATAGATATCACAGGTTCTACGACCGCCGAAATGGTCGCCTCTCTAAATGCCCAGATAAAAGATGTAGACGCAATCTACATCGGTACAGATAACACTGCTGCCTCAAGCATAGAATCGATTTCTACGGTTGCCTTGAGAGAAAAGGTCGCAATTGTCGCGGGAGATATAGATATTGCAAGATCTGGCGGTCTGATCGGTTTTGGATTTAATTACTATCAGGTCGGTAGAGCCACCGGAGAACTGGTTGTTGAAATTCTTAAGGGTACTCCTCCTTCGGAACTCGAAACTAAGATACTGGGACAGGATTCCTTGATTCTTTTCGTCAACACAGACATCGCAGAAGAAATCGGCGTAGAGATTCCACAATCGGTCCTAGATCTGGCTAATCTGATAGTAACCGATGGTGTAGAGACGGAAAGGTAAGTTCATGGCGATTCTGGAACAGGGATTGATAATCGGCCTGATGGCCCTGGGAGTCTACATATCATTCAGAATTGTTGATCTTCCCGATCTTACGACGGACGGTTCCTTTGCCCTCGGAGCAGCCGTTGCCGTAAAAGCACTTGTCTCCGGTCTTCCCGCCTGGATTGCGATAATGCTAGCCGCCTTAACGGGAGCCATTGCCGGAAGCATTACGGGGACTATTCATAGAAAGCTCAAGATCAACGTTCTTCTTGCCGGAATTTTGGTCATGACAATGCTTTACTCAGTCAATCTCAGGGTAATGGGCGGCCCCAATCTCCCAGTTCCAAGAGTCGTTCCAGAGGGGACAACTCAAAGCTTCGAGGAGATGAGCGGCGGTACTGGTCTAGATAACCTTTTCGAAGAGCTTGAGATCAACACTGAGAAGCGCCAATCAAGAACAACGGTAGTTGCCAAGAATATCTTTAATAACCAGCTCGATGGTTCTGACTTGTTACTAATAGTTGTCTTAATTTCTGCTGTGGTTGTAGTTCTATCGGTTGCATTGAAATCTGACCCGGGAATGACACTGAGAGCATTTGGCAGTAATCCCTCGGGGGTGGTGTCTTTCGGAATATCCCAGGATGTTCTTGCCATTGCGGGGCTTACCATTGCCAACTGCGTTATAGGGTTGAGTGGCGGACTTTTCGCCCTCTACAGTGGGTTCTCTGACGCAACGATTGGGCAGGGAATGGTTGTAACGGGACTGGCTTCGGTAATAATGGGCGAGATACTTCTCGGGAGAGTAAAGCTTTTCTACGGCCTGCTTTCTCCAATAGTGGGTGGAGTGATATATCAGGCACTTCTCTCCCTAGCGATGAGATACGGATATAGGATCGGCTTTCTTGCAAGCGACATGAAACTACTCACAGCAGTTTTTATTATTACGGTTATTGGATTGCGTCAGCTTTCTTCAAGTGGAGGTAAACGAAAGGTGAAGCAGGAGGTGAAGAGGTTATGGTCGAATTCAAAGATCTGACTGTTACATACAATCCAGGGATGGAAAACGAAAGGGTGGCACTGAAAAATGTGAGTCTCACAGTTCTAGAGGGGCAGTTCGTGACAATCGTGGGGCCAAACGGTGCGGGAAAATCCACCCTTCTTAAGGTGATACTCGGTGAGGTTCAGCCGACATCCGGTCTCTACATGATCGACGGTAAGACAATGAATTACATGAAGCCACACAAACTTGCGGAGTTCATCGGTAGGGTTTACCAGGATCCGAACACAGGCATATTTCCGGCCCTCACCATTGCCGAAAATCTGATAATAGCTTCAAAGAAGGGAAATAGGCCTTTCAAGTTCAGTTCCGTCAAAGAAGAGGCAATATCGTTGCTAAGGGATCTGGGACTGGGGCTCGAAGACAGACTGAATACCAAGGCAGGCGAGCTTTCAGGTGGGCAGAAACAGTCTCTGGCCATGGTGATGGCGATCTTGTCGAAACCGCGGCTTCTCCTTCTCGACGAACACACTGCTTCTCTAGACCCTGACAGCGCTTCCAGAGTCATGGAGTTGACTGAAAGAATAAACAGAGAATATGACATTACGATAATCATGATCACACACAATATGGATATCGCTAATTCTTATGGAGAAAGGCTGATGAGACTGATAGAAGGTGAAGTGGTTAATGACGGGATGAGAAATATCGTTCCTCGGGTGACTTCAGCAGTGTAGTTGGCGATTTGAAATTCCGCGAGTGAACAGGCTTTTGAATGCGAGTCTGTAAGGACCCTTAACATAGTAGCTCAGATAGTTAGAAAGAAGTTTTCCAGTCATTCTTCCCTTGAGAAGATCTAAATGTTCTTCTAAATTTCTGTTGAACCTTTTTCTGAAGGCGTCTGCGATTTGCAGATGCCTGGCGGCCGGGAAGAGCCTTTCAAGATATCTTTCGTTAACAGTCTTGCCTTTGTAACCATCCTCAATGATCGAAAGTGCAGCCTGTCTGCCAGAATCGAGAGCGAAATCGATACCGGCGCCCGTCCAGTTATCAACAAGTCCCGCGCTGTCTCCTGCAACCAGCAAATTCGTGTATATGTTGTTCAAACTAAGAACTACATCGGTATTGAAAGTAGGGATTGGTGTCCCCCGCAAATCAATCTCTTCACCGAAAGATCTCTTTATCAAGGTACTCATCTCTTCATAAGAGGGAGTCTTCTCCGAATCGGGGTAAATCCCACCTCCAACAGAGTTGAAAGACTCACCAGGGAAACTCCAAAGGTAACCATTGGGGATAAAGGTGACGGAAGCACTTCCCGTGGGAGAGCTGTAACCATAATATGCAACTCCAAAAGAGGGTGGTTCATGTCCAAGGAGTTTTGCCCCAAAAACGCCGGCCGAAACGATTACATAGTCAGAGGTCAACTCTCTTTCATCTGTCTTAACGACAAAACCTTGTTCCTCTTTCACGATCTCTCTCACTCTTGAAGAAAGGAATCTACCGCCTCTCTCAACTATGGATTTGAGAAGAGCATTATCAAATTCCTTCCTGTCAACAGTTTTGAATATTGTCTTCTTTGACATCAGAGTAGTAAGATGCTTCATCTGTCCGTCGATTAACCTGTTTATGCTTAACTCGTGACAGTCGAAGCCCTCGATATCCACTTCGGGAAATATCTCGTGGACCCTCTTCAAAGATCTTGGCGTCAAACCCCCTCCGCAGCCCTTTTCTCGTGGGAAGCTTTTAGAATCAAGAAGAAGGAAATCTATTCCGTCACGGGCAAAGATTCTTGAGGCGGCGAGTCCAGCGGGACCGGCTCCAACAACTATTACCTTACTGTGCATCGACTCTCACCTTCCTGACTCTCATTATTAAAAGCACAACGACCATCTCAAGAAAGATGAGAAACAAGATGAAGATAACACCGGCCATCATACCGAAGTGATGGCCAAGAAGCCCTACGAGGAAATTAGACATTGCGCCGCCAATTGATGCAGCAACTGTGAACATTCCAATTGCGAACCCGATTCCATTTTTCATGGAGGATATGAGGATGGCTTGAAGCGTGGGAAAAGTTCCAGAAAAGCCAAAACCAGCAAATACTACCGCTAACGCAATCGCAATAGCGGATTGGAGAAGCAACGCTGCTCCAAACGAAACAAAAGCTATTATCACCATCATCAAAAGCGACAGCTCGTATCCAAGTTTATCGACGAAGATCCCGGCCAGTAATCTCCCGACGAATATCCCTGCCCAGAGAAGCGCCGGAAAGATGCTCGCGTATCTCATCTCAATACCCTTCGATTCAAACATGAAGCTCGAAAGCCATGAAGTGAAACCAATCTCGTAGCCCACATAAAGAAGAACACCCACCATAATAAGCCAGAAGATCTTCTTGGAAAAAATCTCCTTTCTGAAGTGAGTAGCCTTCTCATCACTTCCTACAAAGGGTATTCCGTAAAGAAACGGAATGAATGATAACAGCAGAAGCGATACAAAGAGAGCTATGAGAAACGGCTTCCACCATGACGTGTAGTCAACAAGAAAGGCCGCCACGATAAGAGGCGAGATAATTGAACCTATCGCAAAGAAAGAATGCATGAGGTTCAAAGCTCCCCCTGGCTTTTTGTAGTTCAGTCCTGAGACTGCTATTCCAATTGAAGTTTCCATACTTCCCGTCCCGAAGCTCACTGTCATGCTTCCTACTAACAAAAGCCAGAATGACCGACCAACAGAGAGGACGGTCAATCCTGCAGCAATGCACACAATGCCTGCGGCAAGCAAATTAAAGGGTCCAAATCGATTAGAGAGAGAACTAACGACAATAGCCGAAGCCATAAAGGCAAGCGTAGGAAGCGAAAGCAAAACGCCTGCGATCTGATGGTCTAAGCCAAAGCTCTTCTCGATAGCCGGCAATGCGCTTCCAAGTATTATTGATGTAAACCCAAAGAGAAAGAAACCATAAGATGAAATCAGGCTAAAAGCTTTCTTTGTGTCCATGAGAGAATTCTAACACGAGGTATTGCAACTTTGACAGAGGTACTTCAAGAAGAAAAAAGCGCGGTCTTGAAGACCGCGCCAACCATATAACTATTTTACATAAAGAATGGTGTTACCGGGAAGAGAGAGCCAAAGACCAGAGAAACTACAGACATCAACTTGATAAGAATATCCATAGAAGGACCAACGGTGTCCTTCAGCGGATCTCCCACTGTATCTCCTACGACTGCAGCTTCGTGAGTCGGCGTACCCTTTCCTCCATACTCACCGGTTTCAATGAATTTCTTCGCATTGTCCCAGGCTCCTCCGGAGTTTGCACTGAATATAGCTATCATGATTGCGCTGGAGAGTCCGCCAACCAGCAAACCGGCAACTGCCGACCTACCAAAAAGGAATCCAACAATGAACGGTGAGGCGATCGCCACAACTCCGGGAGTAAGCATTCTGCTAACCGCACCCTTTGTCGTAATTTCAATGCATCTCCTGTAGTCAGGCACAGCTTCTCCAGTCCTGATCCCAGGAGTTTCCTTGAACTGCCTTCTAATCTCAACTATCATTAGATTTGCTGTATCGGCCACTCCCTTGATCAAAAGTGACGTGAAGAAGAAGGGAAGCATTCCTCCTAAAAGAATTCCGATAAGTGTATAGGGCTCTACCAGATTAATTACTGGATTGTTTATGATTTCTTCCGCTGTCCCAGCCGAACCCCATATGTAAGATACTATTAGTGAAAGAGCAGCAAAAGCTGCAGAGCCTATTGCAAAGCCCTTCCCTATGGCTGCAGTAGTGTTGCCTACAGAATCTAGTCGGTCTGTGAGCTTCCTTACCTTCGGATCCAGATTTGCCATCTGAGCAATACCGCCCGCGTTGTCCGCAACTGGGCCGTAAGAGTCAACAGAAACGATATATCCGACAAAGGAAAGCATTCCAAGGGCCGCTATGGCTATTCCGTAGACCCCTGCAGACAAATATGCCGCAAGTATGGCAATAGCTAAGGTTATCACTGGCCATAGAGTGCTGCCCATTCCAAGAGCGAGACCGCCGGTGATGTTTATCGCGACTCCACTTTGAGTGTCTTTCGCGAGTTTTCTTGTAGGTTTGTAGTCATCGGACGTGTAATACTCGCTGAGCTTTGAGATGATTATTCCTGCAATCAAGCCGGAAGCAATTGCAAAGAAAAGTCTCCACCGTGAAACGAATTCGGGATTGATTAAGAATGCATCTTTGAATGGATAATCGGGCGCTGCGATCCCTATAACTATCGCTACCGATGCCAGGACAAGACCGCCGGTAAATAGATTCCCAAAACTGAGACTCTTGCGGGCATCCTTAGACTTCAAGCTTGCAACTACAAGAACACCAATCAGTGAAGAAAGAACACCGGCGCCGGCTATCAGGACCGGAAGCAATATCAGCCCATAATATTGGGACTCGGTCATAGTTCCATGATCAGCAAACTTCATGAAAATAGCAAGAACTATTGCAGAGACGATCGAAGCCACATAAGACTCGAGAATGTCCGCCCCCAAACCTGCAACGTCGCCAACGTTGTCACCTACGTTATCGGCTATTGTTGCGGGATTTCTTGGGTCGTCCTCTTCGATATGCTCTTCGATCTTTCCCACAAGGTCGGCACTCATGTCAGCCGCCTTAGTGTACATACCTCCGCCTACCCTGTCGAACAGCGCAATGAGACTGGCTCCGAGTGAATAAGAGCTGAGTATCATTACACCGTCTATGTAAGAGATCCTTCCGAAGGCTTTCGAAAGATCGGTAATGCCTTCAAAAACAAAGGAGCTCTTAAAAACCAGCATTACAACTGCCAAACCCGTTAAGGAGAAACCGGCGACGGCGAGCCCCATAACGGATCCGCTTGAAAAAGCAACTTTGAAAGCACTTGACAATCCGCTCTCTGCCCCGGCTGCTACCCTTGCATTCGCTCTCGTGGCCGCATACATTCCGATTACTCCTGCGGCCTCAGAAACAAGGGCTCCAAAGAGAAGGACAATCGGGTACTTGAAAGACTGAAAGATTATTCCCAGAACGGCTGCAAGAATTACCGCAACAAGGAATATCTTTTTTGCTTCTTCCTCCAAAAAAGCAGAGGCACCTTCTTGAACGTACTTAGATAGCTCTTTCATCCTGTCGTTACCCTGCGAAAACCCAAGAGTTCTCCGCAACATGACGAAAGCAAAGATGGTAGATATGATCCCTGCTAAAAGTGGTAAGTACAGTGAGTTCATTTCTTCTCCCTCCTACTTTGCTACTATATTGGAACAATTGTCTCCATTAGGAATCCCAGCTGACATCCCATCTTTCGAAGCAGTTTTTAGGGAGCTTCTCTACGAAATCATGCCCGCTTCTAAAGACGTATCTGTTCCCTATCATAGGTCTCGATCTCCCGCCCTTCTGCCTGAGTATGTAAAGATAATCTTTCGCCCTAGTAACGGCAACATAGAATATTCGTTCTTCTTCGCTGAGAGAACCTTCTAATATTGCCATTGAATTTGGGAAATCGCCGGGATTGGCCGCTAGAATAAACACGACCTCCCATTCAAGACCCTTCGCCTGATGCACAGTGGAAAGTACAACCGACGGCTGTTTTTCAGCCGACTCGCGCTCAATGTCTATCTTTTCGCTGACAGCCAGATCCTCAAGCAGATCGGATATGGAAATGTAGCGGCCCGCGATCTCTATAAGTCTTTCAACATCCATTCTTCTCTCTCTAGCATCCGGAAACTTCTCGTCGAGATAGTCACCGTAAAAATCGGCATAAAACCTTCTAACGATTTCCGTTGGAGGCTCCTCTTCATTCGTTGCACCCAAAATACTCACGAGTTTATCGAGTTTTATTCGTTTGCTCACATGGGAGTTTACTACCTCCTCAGCTCTGTGACCGTCGTTGGCAGCTGCTGAGATACCCTGAATTATCCTGAGGGAGGTCGCATTTCCCACGCCGGGAAATAGCCTCAAAATCCTACCCCAGGAAACTTGATCAAGAGGATTCTCTATTACTTTGAGCAACGCGAGAATATCCTTCACGTGGGCCGTCTCTGTAAATCTGGGACCCGAGTAGAGAGTGAAATTCATTTTTCGCTTGTCCATCTCCATCTGTAGCTCAAGGGAGTGATAGTGCGAACGATACAGGACGGCGATGTTTTCGGGATCTACCCCGTCATCTATATGTTCTTGAATTCTCTGGGCAACGAAAGATGCCTCCTCAAGATTGTCCCAGGTCTCGGCAACAACCGGGATCGGCCCATTCATACGAACGGCTCTCAGCTGTTTTTCAATTGAATCCTGAGGAACTATCGAATTTATCAGTTCGACTATTTGAGGAGTTGAACGGTAGTTCGTCTGTATCTTGTAGATCCTGGCATCTTTAGCCGAAAGAAAATCATAGACATTCTCAAACCTTGCTCCACGGAAAGAGTAGATGGACTGAGCGTCATCACCTACGACAATAAGGTTCCCATGGACCGAGGAAAGCATTTCAACGAGTCTGAACTGAAGAACGTTCGTATCTTGAAACTCATCGACTAGAACCCATCTGAACCTCTCGGCCTCTTTGTTCAAGATCGATGGATTGTCGTTGAAGAGCTTGAGTGCTTTGAGGAGAAGATCGTCGTAGTCGACACAGTTCTGTACAGTCTTCTCCTGAACGTACCGTTTCCAGATCTCTTCAATCTCATCATAAGAACCGAGAAACTTCCTGTTCTTTCTCACCGTAGACTCTCTGAGAGATGAAAGAACGTTAACCGAATACGAGTAGATGCTCTGCAGCACGCCCGCTGAGGGAAGAGTCGAACTGTTGATACCCTTTCTCTCTTCCAGTAATTCTGTTCTACAGTGTTTTATGAGGTCTTTGGCATCTTCTCTGTCAAGAATCGTGAAGTTTTCCGCCAAGCCAGCGGCCTTAGCATACTTTCTCAAGAAATAATTGCAGACATGGTGAAAAGTACCCGAAAGCATTCCCTTAAGATTCGATCCACTAACACGTCTTGCGCGATCGATCATTTCTCTGGAAGCCGCCCTGGTAAAAGTCACCAGAAGAATGTTTTGCGGGTTTATTGAATTTGAGACAAGATGAGCGATTTTGTAAGTTATCACTCTTGTCTTTCCAGAACCCGGTCCCGCAACTATTAAAGAACGGCCGCTTGATTCAATGACAGCCTTCAACTGCTCTTCGTCAAGTCCTTCAGTTAAAAATCCGGGAATTTCTGAACTTTTGAGAGTATATTTCTTCATCGACGACAGCGGCCCCCTTCTGATAAGATTTTACCATAAGGGCGAAGTGGCTTCACTTTGACTCTTTCCACCTGGAGGAAATCATGACGAACGAAACCGGCGGTGCAAAACAGATCGTAGTCTCTCTCATTCTACTGGCAGCAGTGTTTCTGATTGGAATTATCGGGTACTCGATAATCGAAGGGTACAGTCCGATCGATTCAATATTTATGATAATGATAACGATCTCTACTGTCGGTTATGGGACGATTACCGAACTTTCTCAGGCAGGAAAAATCTTTACGAGCTTAGCGGTTCTTGCCAGCATCACCATAGTTGTTTACGCTGTATCCAACATAACTGCCTTTCTCGTTGAAGGTAGGGTAAACAAAATGATCAGGAGGAGAAGAATTTTGAAAACCATAGAGAAGCTTGAGAATCATTTTATAGTAATCGGCGGTGGTGATCTGGGGTCGACTATCGCTCAAGAGATGTCAAAGAGAAATAACGATGTGGTGATTGTTGAGAAGAGCGAAGAGAGGCTCAAAGATTTGACTGCAAGAGAGGGAGGAAAGCTGATCTATGTTTCTGGAGACGCCACTGAAGAAGAAACGCTAAAAAGCGCGGGAGTAGAGAAGGCTCAAGGTTTGATGTCATGTTTACCGGACGACGTGGACAACATTTTTGTTGTTCTCACCGCCAGGGGAATGAACAAGAGCATGAAGATAATCTCAAAAGTTGCCCATCGCGAGAACATCAACAAGCTGAACTATGCCGGGGCCGATAAAGTGATTCCCATTCAAGAAATCGGTGCGCATCGAATGGTTACGATGATGCTTAATCCAACTGTAATCGGCTTTCTTGACAGTATATCTCAGTCGGGTTCGCTTCAGCTTCGCTTCGAAGAAGTGAAAGTGCCAGGCAATTTCAGAGCAGAGGGCATGACGCTGGAAGCTTTGAAAATTCCTCAAAGGATTGGGTTGATTGTGATCGCAACGGTCTGCGACGGTGTGAACAAATTCAACCCAAGCGCGTCAACTATTGTAAAGCCAGGAGACAGTCTCATGGTACTTGGTGAGCATGAGCAGGTTGAAAAACTTCAGAGCTTGCTCGGCGGCAATTTGAACGTCCAGCCTTAAGAGAGCAACTCGTTCATCCCACTTATCTGAGAGGGAAACTATCTTTCGACGTCTGTAGCAGGACAGTTTGGAAATTAATAACCAATAGTGTTCAACGACCATAATTATGTTTGATATTAAAAGGAGGACTAAGATGGCAGAAAAGGCGATCAAATACTCGGCAAACAGTCTTGATTTCGCGCAAAGAGTGGCTGGCTTCTCGGCAAAGGCAGTAGAAATCAAAGCTCCGTTTTCAGGAAGACCAGAAGCACACAGGAATCAGCACGATCTTTATGTTGTAATCTCGGGAAAGGCAAAGGTCAAGACCGGTGAACTCACAGGCAAGGCGGATGAGATTTCTGAAGGAGAGTACAGAAGCGACGAAATGATAGTGGATGAAGAACATACGCTTCAAATTGGCGAATCTCTTCTCATTCCAGCCGGCGTAGCACATACTGTGATCGTTGAATCAGGAGTCTTTGCACAGTGGGTATTCAAAATAGATAAAAGGTGACTCAGTTGCAAATGTTCCATTGAAACCTATTAGGGCAGAAGTGAAAACCGCTTTGTTTAAGAGATCTCATGGAGTATAAAACGACTACTCTTATCTCGTTTTTACTCATCGCTTCCACCCACGGGTCTATTTTCCTCTGAGACGCATTTGTAATTCCAACCAGGCAAGATATGATCTTGTTTAGTTGTTCAGGTAATGTTTTGGTGTTCTAAGATTAACGCCTGGCATCTTGAGACTGCTTGGTTCTGTTGACTCCTGGACTTCCATACTCGTTTTTCAAATAGATTGAACTTTGCTTTGACAAGATAGCGTGGCCTCATAGCGCAGTTTACTTCTTTCTTCCAAAACAACAGATGTTACGAAATCTTTCAGTGTCTGGACAATCTATTATGAAGTGCCACAGGAATAAACGCTCTCGTAGCCCCAAAGCATTCTTGAAGAGACTTATCAATTCACACGGTTTTGTTTTTCCACGTTTCCATTTGATTCTTGAATCACAAGTCTTCTATCGGGGTGTTCCTGGCCATCTCTGAGGCCGCCTTAACTGCATCGACCTTCTCTTCGAACAAACGAATCACCTTCGCTTCACTTTCATGGTCGACTAGCCATTTGTCCTCGTGGGGTTTCACATGAGAAATATCCTCAATAAACCTTCTCTGATCTCTGGAACTTTCTTCAGTCAATCATCAAAATCCATTAACACACTTCCCAAGTTTTATGAAGAAGCAGTATTGAGTGAAGCTCACAAGCTCATCAAAGCTAATCTTCAACAACCGAGTCTCTTGCGATCAGCGCAGCTCCAAAGGCCCCTACTATCTCCGGAGCTTCAGGAACTATGATCTCTGTTCCGAAAAGTTCCTTCAAAGCATCAACAACTCCAGAGTTTCTCGCGACGCCCCCGGTGAAAACAAGGGGAACGGGAGATCCAAGTCTCGAATACATTGCTCCAACTCTCTTGGCAATGGCCCTAAACAGACCAGACGAGATGTTCTCTATCCTCTCTCCCATTCCGATCAAGGAAACGACTTCGGACTCTGCGAAAACTGTGCAGACAGAACTTATAGAAACATCTTTATTCCGTTTCCTAGCCATAAGGGCCATCTCATCTATTTCAAGTTCAAGTGCAGACGCCGTAACTTCCAGAAACCTTCCCGTTCCAGCTGCGCATTTGTCATTCATGGCGAAGTCATCGACATTACCATCCGGGGATAGTCGAATTACCTTGCTGTCCTGACCACCGATGTCGATTATCCCCCTTGCCTCTGGAAAGAGTGCGAAGACTCCCCTGGCGTGGCATGAGATTTCCGTAATCCTGTCACTTGCAGATGAAACCAGCAACCTTCCGTAACCAGTGGAAACACATTTTCCTATGCGTTTGCCTTCCTTCGAAGCCACTTCAGTCATCTCCGCAATTAGAGCTTCGGCCGTATTTGAAGCTCTTACACCGGTCTTCAATGTCTTCGAGAAAATGATTCTTCCTTCTTTGTCTATCAGAACTCCGTTAGTCGTGGTAGAACCGGAATCAACCCCGGCAAAAAGCATCTTCATTCCCTCCTTGGAAGGTGACACTGATCTTACGCTATTCTTCTCCATTAATGCTCCTATTCTCGTTGACAACTGCCCTTGGGAATTGATAGGATAATCAAGTTCTATTCTGTAGACACTTTTGTCATCCGTAGGACGCACAAAATCATAGAAATCACAGAACTTCGGAGCCACAAAGACCGTCGCATCAACTTCCCCATTTGAAAGAAATTCTCCTTCCGAGAATCGAGCGCACGGCGATCTCCACTTAAGAAGTCTCTCTGCAACTGCATGAAGCGGATCGGGTTTCTCTTGAGTTCTCTCTGAAAATGGTCTACCTCCCAAACAGGTGTCGTTAGCAACGATCATGCCTCCCGTCTTTTCAACTGCTGCATCTAAAGCTCCAATGTCAGTCATCCCGCCGGTTATTGCAAGCCGGCTCTTGCCTGCAGTTGCTCCGTATTTCGAAGTGTAAGTTGCCTGCATGCCATTAAGTGCCTGAAAATATAGGTTCGTAAGGTCTTCTGCTGCCAATCTCTTTTCATTCGCTTGCACAAAATCGACAAGTTCGTTGAATCTACGAATGCCTTCTCGAAGATCGGTGGAAATACCTGAGCTCTCGAGGAAGTAAACTAACCTTTGAATCTCGGCTGCCAAGAATCTTACTGCTTCTCTATCCCTTTTCCAGGGTAATCTGAGGATGAATACGTTTGCCAAGGAGAGTTCATCGAGAAGGTCTCCAACTCTACGCATTGCATCGCAGGAATCGACTATCAAGAGACAATCATTCGAGTCAAGCTCCATGCCCTTCTGATAGACTGTCTTTGCATATCCGCAAAGGTTGCATCCCAGTTCATGACTTAAGGTCGGAGAAGATGTCATCAGCCTCTGGAAAGCAATATCACTACCCATAAGTACTTCCAAAGGTAAATAGCTACATGTGTAGTAGATCATCTTCTGTTCTCCAGTATTTCGAGGAAGGCTTCCACTCTTGTTCGAAGCTGCCCCGCACCTTGTGATGAATGATCGACACAGTCTCCCGTTAACTCTAGAAATGGAATCTTCTCACTTTCAAACAACCTCTTGAGGAAAGGCACGCCTCCGGAAGACTGCCTGCAACCCCAATGAGAGAAGTGAATAACCCCATCGACATTGAAATCTCTGGCGAGGCCCAAACAGAACTCGCCCCGATCAACGACGCTACCGCAAAGCGGATTGAAAACAAGCTTTTTTGCAAGGCTTTCTAGCGGTCGGTCGGGATCTACTGGATATATCCAGTCCCACATAAGTTCGTTACCTACAACTAGATTTTCACTATTAGGTGAAAATAACTCGAATAACTCATTGTCGTAATAAGGTGGTATGTGTAGCCATAGTATCCTCTTTGCGTTTTCGGGGATTACTTTAAGGCTCTCCGCGATGTTTCTGGAGCCCAATGCAATTCGAGGATCACCGGCAAGAGTATGAAGGACATACAGCGAGTTCATATGTTCGTAGAGATGCTGAGGAAGATACGAGCCGTGCGCTCTGAGCCTAGCCTTTTCGAGGTTATTTATCAGTTCTCTTTCATAAGATAATCTCAACGACAACTCATCCATCTTGAAAGGCTTCCCGGTGATCTCTTGAATTGTGACAATTACATCTTTCAGTTGAGACACGACGTACCCTACCGCTTCCTGCTTCCGACCTCTGGGCACATCGATCAAAATAAAAGGCACGTCATACTCTCCAGCTATTCTTTTGAAGGTCGGGAGGTTTCCGTCGCATAGAATGCTTGTGGTCATCACCAGTTTCGGCGGAGGAAGTAGCTTTCTCAAAGAAACACCGAGAGAAGCCCTATGAAAAGTGCACAGAGAGTCGCTTATTCCAGCCTGCGAAGAAACAGAGATTGCCGTGTCCTCAAGATGCATAGACGAAAGTGCGCCTGAAATGCCTTCGGCCGAAACGGGTCTAAGCCCCCCCGAAAGAAGTAGTTCTGAAGGGTTCATCAGATTTACCCACGCGGTCTTCTCACCCTTCACTGCATGATAGACCTCTTCCAGAGCCAAATGATTGACCGTATTGACAAATCGCGGTCGATCTCTGTCTGGAAAATGCTTTCTTCTGAAGTTCTCAAATGCCATGCCGAGCTGAAGCCATTTCTTGAACCTATCTCTGTCATCTATGTGATTTCTGAGAAAGCTCCCGAATCTAACACTCTTTCTTGACATTAACTATGCCCTCACTCCCGCCATCGAAAATCGCTGACACCACCATTATCCTTATTTAGTCAGGAATGTTAGAAGAGATTCAATTATAACCTCTTGAGAACAGAGAGTTTATCGTTCATCATAATTACTCTTTCCGCTGCCAGTACCAGCCTGACAAGAATCCCTTCTAACTGCTCGGCGGTTGAGCTTCGTTTTCCGCTTGCAACCCAAATGAAAGGGACTTTCTGAAGTGATAGCCGTATATTGCAAATTCGACTGACAAAGGGAAAAGCGACGGCTTGAAGAAAATCGTCCACAAGAGCAACGACCAGTAGTTCATTCTGCCTTTATCCTTAATTCCAAGTACCCATAGGGACTTCAAAAAAGCCTTGATACTATCGGTGAAAGGCCTAACGTGTTTAACTGAATTAGGTTTGTAGTTCTTAAGAAAGGTAATTACTCTCTGGGTGTAAGGCTTCGGCGCGTAGATGCTCTTGAGAATTCTGTAGTATCCGTCTACCAGATTCTTCATTCCCATCTTGGGAACTATGTTAGTCATAGTGCTGGTGTTGTTGCCGGAGAACTCCGATACGATCCTGTTTTCTTTTTTCAGTCTCTGGAAAAGTCTCGTTCCCGTTGGTGCAGTAAGAACACCGACCATCGCCGTCACTATACCGCTCTTCTGAATGAAATCGATCATGTTGCTAAATACCGAGGGTTTGTCATGATCGAAACCCACAATGAATCCTCCCTGAACCTGAAGTCCGAACTCCTGCATCTTTCTCACAGATGAAAGCAAGTCCCTGTTTCGATTCTGGAACTTACCGCACTCAACTAGACTTTCCTCTTCGGTAGTCTCTATCCCAACGAATACGGTTCCAAAACTTGCATCTACCATGAGTCTCATGAGTTCGTCGTCATCTGAAAGATCGATTGAGGTTTCTGTATTCAGCACGAACGGATAGTTCCTTTTTTTCATCCATTCTGCAATGGCTGGAAGAATCTCTCTCTTCAGTTTTACCTTATTGCCGATGAAGTTATCGTCAACTATGAATACTCCTCCACGCCAGCCGGCTTTATATAAAGCTTCCATTTCAGCGACAAGCTTTTCAGCGCTCTTTGTCCTGGGAATGTGCCCGTTGAGCAGAACGATGTCACAGAACTCACAGTTGTAAGGGCAGCCTCTAGAGTACTGGATGTTCATTGAAGAGTACTTTCTCATGTCCAAAAGACTCCAGTCTGGAATGGGACTACTTTCAATATCCGGAAAATCATCGGATTTGTAGATGTGCTTGGCCTGCCGTTTCTCCAAATCAAGGAGAAATGGCTCCAAAGTCTTCTCTGCTTCGCCGAGGACAAGGTGATCGACCTCACTGAACTCCTCGGGTCTTGTTGTAAAAAGCGGCCCGCCCGCTATAGTCTTGACGCCTAAATCTTTACACTTCTGAATAACCTTCTTTGCCGAGTCGAACTGAATATCCATTGAGCTAATCATTACGTAATCCGATTTCTCTATATCTTCATCGCATAGAGTATCTGTGTTCATATCGATAAGTTTCTTCTCCCATTCTTTAGGCAACATAGCGGCAACGGTCATGAGCCCCAGCGGTGGATATGCAGCCTTTTTGGAGACGAATTTCAAGGCATGTTTGAAACTCCAGAACGTCTCTGGATACTCTGGATAAACCATCAAAACTCTCATATCTCCACTTCCTTTCTCTAACGATGCTCAACACTCTGAAAATTATTTCTTTGTAAATCGATTCCTGCAGGAAAAATTATCGCCCAACGAGTCGCTGATTTTTTTTCTGCTGAGTTAACCGGCTTCGTTCACTAAACGTCTTTCTAAGACAAAGATTTGCTAACGTTGGAAAGAGTAGTAATCTGTTGGTGACCGAAACCTGGTTTATCCCGCAGTCCTTCATAAATAATTCTATCACACAGCGCCAATCTTAAAAGTCCATCGGTCCATCCTGTCTTGCCAACACAAGGTCTTCTCAACTAGACTCAAGATCTTCTGATAAAGTTACCTACCACTGAAGACAGTGTCTGTTTACTTGAAAATGAAGTTACTCTTATACATCAATTACCTTCTTACACAAACCAGTTGGAAAACCCCTTCAAGAAGAATAATAAGATGAAAACTGCTTTGCCACTACGGAGATGGAGTACCTCCTATAAATAGTTTTGCTCCCGTTCTCGGCAATCATCTTCATTCTTCTTGCGGAGGGTCTTGCATCTATCAGCAGTCTCCTTAGCTCCTTTTCGATCGAAGCCTCGTCGGTTGTATCAATGAGAAAACCATTGTATCCGTCACGTATATAACTCTTCACTCCCCCGCGCTTTGGCGCGATAGCCACAAAGCCTGCAGCCATGGCTTCAAGTATGGCTATTCCAAACTCCTCTTTGAAGGAAGGAGCAACATACGTCGGAGGCCACGGAGTGGCTTTTACTCGCGAAATACTATTTTCAAGACATCTAATCTCATCGTTGTTCATCGCAGGTAAGTGGCAGAATCTCCCGTGGAGTTCTTTGTTTTGTCTCACGTATTTTCTGATCTCCTCAAGTTCGTTTGCTTCGATTCTATTTGGATGATCCAGATCTCCCCCGACTATAACTAAATTAAACGAATTCCAGAGACCAGAGTTTCCCCAGGCCTTTAGTAGTTTCACCTGGCCCTTTGCAGGATCAAGTCTTCCAACCGTAAGAAGCAGAGGATTGCTTCTGAAAGATCTTTCGAGGTAGAATTCCTTATCTTTCTCGAATAGCATCGAATAGAGAGGCCCATTCACAAAAATCGGGCACTCATTCCGTAATGATATACCTTCCGGCATCATCGTGAGTTTCTTTGAGATACTTTCGTCGAGAAGTGGCGGATAGTATGCAAGTAGCTGATTCCTGCTCTCCTCACTTCCTATTCCGAAAAGCCTGTCGCAGTCCCTAAGCATCTTCCACGATACTTCGACTTTTGAAGTCTCTCTTAGTGCATCAACAGCATCCAGTTTGATAAGAGACCCTTTCTGATCTACGAAGCGCCGCTGGGGATCGGGTGTTACCGTAAAAAAGGACCGGACCCCAGTCTTTTTCGATAGATCGAGCATCGCTTGAGAAGCGAAATCCGAAAACCTCAAATGAAATTGTCCCGGGCTAATTCCCGCAATTGAAAGTACGTCTGTAACGTTCGAAATTACAGTAGTTCTATCTTTAAGAAAGTTGTTCGTAATCATCTTTTCGAAATCTAGAAAAGGAACGTACATGAAGTAGTGATGTTCTCTTTCCGTTCTCCACAATCGGTCGATTCTCGATATTTCCCTCATTTCGAGTGGAACGATTGTAACAACACCCGGTAAGTTCTGAGTCAGTTCATTTCCGAGTGTTCTGAGAAACGTTCCCATTCCACCACTGGAACCCTTTCCTGTCTTCAGAGGATCACCATAGAAACTGAACTGAACAAGAACTGAGTTCACACGAATCTGATCTCTCAGATCTATAAGCAAAGAGTAAATCTTTCTTAAACAAGGATCAGCAGTTAAGACCGGGTGATTATCGGGAAGATTGATTCCATACCTCACCGCTTTCAAGATAATACCGAGGTGAAGTGAAAGATCATCTCCGAAAGACTTACCTATCATTTCCCTAATTAACGGTCTTCTCTCACCTGATAGCAAGAGCAGAAGAGGGCGGACCTTTTCATTCTCTTTCCATAGATCTAGCAGGGTTTCCGGATCGAAGCCATCTCTTCCGTCAAGTACCGCTGACTCGAGAAGGACTGAAGCATGCTTTTTTGCAGCAACTAGATCGGAAGAATCATAGCGGATTACTCTTGAGAGAAGTGAATCGATCTCTTCGGACTTTCCAATAACAGTCAGCAAATCTTTAAATGCAAGTTTTCTTCCACTACGTTGTACTCCTCTGAACAACGATGTGGACAAAAGAATGTCATTCTCCCACCCCCTAAGCTTTGCTTCTAATGCCTCATAGCTAAGAACCTCACCCATCCTGATTGCAGAAAGAATTCTTACTAGATTGCTTTGACGAAGAGATAATTTCTCAAGCTTCTTGGGTTCGTTAAGCTGAGAGATCAAGTGCTGAGAAGCCGAGAAATCATCGTTAATGACAACACCGTCACGAACTTTCTCACAGGCGTCTTCGAAGGCAAGTACAGATTTCTCCACCCTATCTGCGATGTTCCGGACATTTTCGAACAGTCTCGATTCTTTATCTTGCACCTTCTCACCTCAACAACGATGATATCAGTTAGAGTCTCTTCCACTGAAGTGAAGATACACTCTAATCCAGTCTCTAAAAACAGTCTAGTCCGCAGTGCATTGTGATTATAGAGCACGCTTACTATAGAAATCGGCCAGCAGCAATCTTTTCAAATTACTTTCATGCTGTGCAACAACTGGTAAAGGATCTTTAGAAGATCGAGGGGAGACAAAGAATATTTGATGAATCAATCTTTCCCGATAAGTAGAGTTTTCTCACATGATAATTCATCCTTTGAAGGCATTTAAAACAGTTGAAGCAAAAAAATAGAGAGTAATTGATCCAAACAGAAACAAAAAAGGGGAGATAACTCCCCCTGGTGGAGCCGAGGGGATTCGAACCCCCGGCCTCCGCCTTGCGAAGGCGGCGCGCTCCCAGCTGTGCTACGGCCCCACATAAAATTGATTATAGCCTGAATCAACAAGGAATTCAATCATATGCAGATTAGAGACTAGACGGAATACCTATTAGCTCCCCGAATTTGAAGATACTCAAATCAGTTGAATGACATGGCTTTAGGACAAAAGCAGTATCTATCCCGTGGTTTGTTCCGCCTGCCGAAATCACCCACTGATCAGTTCTTACAATTCCTGCATCGGCTGCCATTATGGCTATCTCAACGGCTACTTTCGTTCCCTGGCCAAAGAGGCGCAGGGCTGTCGCGAAAATCTGTAAAGGATACATGCCGCCATTCGCTTTGGCAAAAGCTACTTCTATTCCTCTGAAGAGATGGGTCACTGTAAGTAGTGAATGTCGACTTCCAGAATAGAGCTTCCTAACTTTAGGGTCGAATTCATCTTCATCTGGTTCTCGAAAGCCAACACTATGAGTGACGATTATCAACCGGACTGAATCAGGGACAAGATCAAAAGCCATTCTTGCAACTGCACCACTCGTAGAAGGCAAGATCACTTTATCGATCTTCTTCTCCTCGGCCCTTTCAAATATTCTCTCAAGGAGTGTTTTAGTTGTTTCTTCGTCACTCTTTGAAAAGTATATCGTCATTGCTTCATTTCTCCTTTTCGATTTCAGCTTCTTTAATCGCTTTGCTGATGATTCCTTCATCCACCAGATAAGGAAGCGTTATCTGCTCGCTCCCCCTCTTTTGCCTGTTGAATTCAGATGCAACGGACAGGGCGTTTTCGTTTCTCGCCCAGGCTCTTCTGGCCACACCACTCATGACGTCCCAAGATATTGATGTTCTGATAATCGCATCCACTCTCTCGCTTCCATCCAGTACAAGACCAAAGCCACCGTTTATTGCCTTGCCTATTCCAACGCCTCCACCGTTGTGGAGCGAGACCATGCTCATGCCTCTTCCAGCATTGCCAGCGAAGCACTGGGTTGCCATGTCTGCCATAATATTGCTTCCATCTTTTATATTCGATGTCTCCCTGAAAGGCGAATCGGTACCGCCGGTGTCGTGATGATCTCTCCCAATCATTACCGGCCCTATCTCTCCGCATCTCACCATCTCGTTGAATTTCAGAGCGATATCGCGTCTTCCAGCAGCATCCTGATAAAGTATTCTCGCCTGCGTGCCAACTACAAGCCGGTTCTTATCGGCGTCCCTAATCCAGATGTAATTGTCCCTGTCCTGGCCTCGTCGATCTGGATCAATAAGACTCATTGCTGCGGCATCGGTTTTCAACAAGTCCTCCTTTTTGCCGCTCAGGCACACCCATCTGAACGGTCCGTACCCGAAATCGAAAAGCATTGGACCCATTATATCTTCTACATAAGAGGGAAAAATGAATCCTTCCGAAGTATCCGTTCCATTCTTCGCAATTTCTTTTGCACCGGCATCGAAGACCGCTTTCATGAAGGAATTACCGTAGTCGAAGAAATAGGTTCCCTTGTCAACAAGCATTCTAATCAGGCTGAAATGCCTCACGAGTGATTTATCTACCAGTTCTATAAATCTTTTCCTGTCACTTCTCAGTAGCTCGGTTCTCTCATCGAAAGTCAAACCCTGAGGACAGTAACCTCCATCATAGGGAGCATGACAGGACGTTTGATCCGACAACAACTCAATGTGAACATCATTGCCGACGGCATATTCCAGAAGATCCACTATGTTCCCGTGAAAGGCAATAGCTTGGCTTTCTCTTTTTTCCATCTTCTTGACCGCGAGAGCGAATGCTTCAGAAGGATCTTCGATCACCTCGTCAACCCATCCCTGTTCGAGTCGCGTCTCGATTCTTGATCGGTCAACTTCGGCAATTATGCCGACACCGCCCGCTATCTTTACAGCCTTTCCCTGAGCTCCGCTCATTCCTCCCAGTCCCGATGAGACAAAGAGATGGCCAGCAAGATCGCCTTCGTCACCAATGCCGAGTTTCAGTCTTCCTGCATTGAGAATCGTGTTGAAGGTTCCATGGACAATTCCTTGAGGCCCTATGTACATCCAGCCACCCGCGGTCATCTGGCCATAATTAGCAACTCCAAGCGCCTGTGCCCTTATCCACTGTTCCTGATTATCAAACATTCCTACCATAAGGGCGTTCGTTATGATTACTCTTGGACTAGATTTGTTTGAACTGAATAATCCGAGCGGGTGTCCAGACATTACAACCAGAGTTTGATCATCAGTCAGTTCCTCAAGGTACCTTTTGATAAGCCTGTACTGCATCCAGTTCTGACAGACCTGTCCCGTCTCACCGTAAGTGACGAGTTCATAAGGGTAAAGAGCAACATCGAAGTCAAGATTGTTATCTATCATTACTTGAAATGCTTTACCTTCAATGCACTTCCCTTTATACATTTCGATAGGCCTGCCCTTTATTTCACCCCGAGGCCTATATCTATATCCGTAGATCCTGCCCATCGTTAGAAGTTCATCTAGGAATTCTGGGGCAAGTTTATCATGAAGCCTTACAGGTATGTAACGCAGTGCATTCACTAGAGCAAGCTCTATCTCCTTTTTAGAGAGATTTAGTTCTCTCTTCGGTGCTCTCCGGATTCCCGGCTTGAATTCTGGATCCGGTGGCAAAGTATCTTCCAGCTTGATTTCCATAGATTTGAAAATCTCTTCTGAAGAAAGCAAGACATTACCTCCTTTTATTCTGATGAGTCATTATTCCTGTAATCAAAAGACCAGCTGCTTTCGACTATGCTAGATCCCGAAAGCTCCCGCTATTGATTCTCTAAAGGGCTCCCAATGGGGCGGCAGAAAGGTGAACACTACGAAGGTGACATCAAGCAAGACCAACATTACAAGTAATGCCTGCAGTCTTCTCTGCAGCAATCCTGGATGAGATCTTGAGCGCCACTAGCTGCCCCAGCGCAACTGCCATTACCATGAGAAGTACATCAAGAATGAGACCGTGGTGAATGACAAGAAAATAGGAATACAAACCTCCATGAATTGTTACGCACATACCTAGATTCCAACTGCCTTTCCAAAGAGAAAAGAAGCGGTTGGCACCTCTCTGCAAAACAGCGGTTCTAGAAAAAGGTGTATCAGTCCCGGCGTAAAAACCATTTTCAAGTGCTTCCAGACAGTTCCATTTACTGGTGTAAAAATACCTGCTATAGTATTGTCCCCGCTCCAGTCATAGGCCATGTGAAGCAAGGTACCGACAATAAATACGAAAGAGAAGCCTACTACTTCACAACTAAGAAAACTGGTCTTTCTCACCGACATCTCCACACACTACCAAATATATCCTTCCGTGAACTTCGATTTGACGATTCTCAATTTTCTGGGAATGTCGATTTCGTACGGGCACCGTTCATTACATACACCGCAATCATAGCAACTATCTACGCCGGGAGACATGGTACTGTACTCTGAAAGACCCTGCTCTTCACTTCCAAACCAGTGAGCCAGTCTGTCCCTCAAGGCATAATCTGCAGCATCCCTTACTTTTCCGTCGAGCATCTGCCTGTCATAGCGACCTTCTGCGAGAAAGAATCCGGGAATATTTATCCCTTGTGGACATGGGAGACACTTCATGCACTGCCTGCAAACATAGTTACCGAGTTCAGGAGCGGTTAGAAGCAATTCGTCAAGTTCTTCAGAAGAAAATGGTTCCTTCTCAATGAGGCGAAGATCTTCTTCAAGCTGCTCAATAGAATTTATCCCACTTACGATACACGAGACGGGAACTGTCAAAGTATACCTGAAAGCGTTTTCAGTGCTCTTCCATAAATAGCCGTCGGCAAGTGGTTTCATCGCAACTATCCCTATGTTGTTAGAGACTGCAAAGGGTATCACCTTTGTTTCTATCTCAGGGAAATTGAATCTGTCATAGTAGTTCATCTGTGTCATGAAGAGATCGAAAGGATATTCCTTGAGCGCTCTCAAGAGTGTTCCACCATAACCATGACTGGTTATTCCCACGTAACTAATAAGTCCTTCCCTCTTGGCCCATTCTATAGTCCTCAGTGCACCATCTGAGGAGGATATCTCTTCCCAGTCGCTATTCTTTGTAACGGCGTGGAGAAAGAGTATGTCTATGTGCTCTCTCCCAAGAGCTTTCAAGGTGGCCAAAAGATCTCTTTCGGAAGACTTTCTGTCTCTTCCTCCAGTCTTTGAAGCAACTATTATTCCTTCTTTAGGTAGAACTAGAGAGAGTTTTCTCTCGGATACTCCATCACCGTAAGACCTTGCGGTCTCAAAATAATTCCCGCCCGCTTCGAGGTATCTTTCGACGATCTCCTTCACAGTCTCAAGCTCTATCTCGAGAAGATGAAACCCTCCCAAGCCCAGAAGAGATACCTCAAGATCAGTCTTCCCAAGTCTGCGATATTCCATATCTTCACCCCCCGGTGAGAATCTTGCTAGGTAGTATGCGGGATGTAAACTTTCTCTTTTAACTTCGAAAGAAACGCATTGTAAAATCAATAACTGCCGAAATTCCTGCAAAGCGCTTTCCGCATTTGAATTCAATAGATGAACAAAGTTCAGTAGCCTTAAGTCATATAAATCGTGAAAAGCTTCTTCTACTACCACCCTGCCCGGACATCTTCCGGGCTTTTTGTTTTCTCGACAATCCCAATAGAGTGCTAGTTCCATTTGACACTCAGAAATCTATTGAAAGTATTATCCCTATTCTTCGATTTGCACGGCTACTCTTTACCCATTCAACGATTTTCCCTACAGGAGCGTAACCCGGGGAAAGCTCAGAGAACCGTTTTGTAAGCCTCTCTTCATTTGTAAGCCTGTACATGCTTTGTAGAAAGTCAAAGACTTTTCCATACCTTGTCTCTATTCTTTCCAGCGCATCCAAAACTCTTTTTCCTCCAGTCACTCCGATCTCTTTAGAAATCCCTCTGCAGTATCCTTATTTTGTCATCGTGAACTTCAGCTGCCGTTATCACTTCATTTCACTGATTACTCCTATGCCTTGAGGACCGAGATGAGTCCCGATAATTGCTTCGATAACTCTCAGTTCTACTTCAGCTCCGGGAGCTTTCTCGCGAAGCATCCTTTCTAAAGTTTTGCCGTCTTCCTTCCTCCATATAGTCAGAACCCTAGCTCTACGCAATCTCTCAGGTGGAATTTCACTGAGCACATGGCTCACAAGAACATCCAGAAGCTTCTTGTTTCCTCTAACATTTTCCACGGGTTTGAGCTCACCTTCGTCAACAATAATCACGGGTTTCATCTTGAGAAGATTTCCCATTAGTGCCTTCGCCTTTCCAATTCTTCCGCCCTTCTGAAGGTAGCTCAAGTCATCTGTCGAACAAAACGTTCTAGTCTTTTCGTGAAAATTCGTTCCGTATTCCACTAGTTCATCAAGGTTGGCACCAGAGTTTATCATGTCGCCAAGGTTCTTCACCAGCATTCCCGTCCCATCGGCGATAAGCTGTGAGTCTATGACATGGATGGGCTTCTCAAAGGCTTTGGCGGCAATGTTGGCAGAAACATTGGTTCCGCTCAGCTTTCCAGACAGCACCGGCACAATCAGCGCATCGTATGTCTCCAAGGCTTCCTTGAAGACAGGAATGAAATCTTGAGGTGAAGGCTGAGACGTCCTGGGCAATTCCGCAGCCGCGGCGAGTTCTTCGTAGTATTCATCGAGATTAAGCTCTGTAGCTTTAGTATAGTTACCGTTTCGGTTTATGTACAGAGAAACGATTCGTACATCGTATTCCTTTATCTCTTCGGCAGTCAGATTACATGTATTGTCAGTTACCAAACCTATTTTCATTCTACCCACCCCCTTCATTAAACTATTCTACAATTATTGCCATTAGATACAAAATCCAGTGGAAATCGAGATGTCGCAAAGGATATTCTTGCGTTACATTGATGATGCTATCCCCAATGGTAGGGAATAATGATAATGTAGAAAGGGTTGCCAAAGCAGTTTGAACGAGAGGAGCTAAAACAATTATGGCTTTTGAGATCAGGGGAGTAGTTGAAGGCTTTTATGGCAAACCGTGGACAATGGATATGAGAAGAGAAGTTATTCAGTATCTTGGAGATCACGGTTTCAACACGTATATCTATGCTCCAAAGGACGATGAGCTACACAGAAAGCGCTGGCGTGAGCAATATGACGAAAACTTCTTCAAAGAGTTCTCTATACTGGTTCAAGAAGCGGAATCCCGTGGAATATCGATAGTATTTGCGGTGAGTCCCGGGTTGAATATAACGTATTCCAGCAATTCAGATGTAAATACCATGGTAGAAAAGCTAATGAGGTTGGCAGATGCGGGTGTCCGTTCCTTTGGACTTTTTTATGATGATATTCCGGAAACCTTAATTTATGAAAAAGATCGGAACACTTTCTCTTCCCTCTCATCGGCACAGGCATATTTCACAAATTCAGTTTTCAAAAGCATTAACGAGAAGCTCAAGACTCTTTCCCGGTTTATGATCTGTCCCACTCAGTACTGCGGTCGCGAAGCAACCGAGTATATGAAGACACTTGGAAGAGAACTTGACAGGAGTATCTCAATCCTCTGGACCGGGCCCGACGTTTGCTCTAATGTTCTCAGTCCAGATAACGCAGAGTTGGCCGAGAATGCCTTCCAAAGGAAGATCCTGTTGTGGGATAATTATCCTGTCAACGATGCTTCTATGGTACCAGAGCTTCATGTAGGTCCTTATGAAGGCAGAGACCCGAACATTGTCAATCACGCGGAGGGTATAGTTTTAAACCCCATGATTCAACCTTTAGCTTCGAAAATCGCAATTTTCTCGGCATCAGAATTCCTTCTAGACCCTTATCACTATGATTCTGACTCATCCTGGAGGAGAGCAATCTCCGAGATTGCACCGGGTTGTGAAGAAGAGATGATCCATTTCTGTGAATACAATCTTCGAAGTACCATACACACTACCCACTCCGAGAGACTTACAGGACTCACAAGTAACTTGAGCAAACTCTTATCGAAAAACAGATGGCCTGAGGTCTATGAAATCCTTTTGGGCGAAGCAACAAAGATCTCAGAATCGGAAAAAGCGCTAAACGAAAGGCTACCCGCTGATCTGATCCGTGAGATCGAACCCTGGATATTTGAGTTCTCTCTTTGGGGAGACGCTCTGACGAAAACAACTGGGATTTTGGCGATGAGAGATCTAATGTTTTCAAGCTCCGTGAGCTATGAGGAACTTTCGGAAACTACTAAACTATGCAGAGAAATCGAAATATCCCTTTGCAAACTGGTAAAGACCGAAACGCTTACGAGTGGTATTCTCTTCAGAGAAATCGTTCAAGAGATTCTCGTCAGAACAAAGGGCTATCTCAAACTCATAATCGATTAGTGTTACAGACCAGGTAACTGTTTTGGGAATTGCAGTTGCCATGCGATAGTTAGATCGAATTGAAAGGAGCTGAAAGAAATGAATCTGCTAAGAAGAGACGACCTGACGCCGAAGTGCCCATATTGCGAGGGAGAGCTCACAGAGCTTTACTACAAAACAAAGGGACCAGGCTTTTAGTTCAGCAAAAATGTGGTATATTTCTGCCCCGTTTGTAAGAAAGTTCTCGGCGTCTGAAGAAGCAATATCGGCTAGGGAGCTCCCGAAGCTCTTGTTAATGTCAAAGAAAGCTTGAACCTTCAGCGCCATATAGCATCAATCTTTTTTTGTTACAAAGGCTGCTGTTTTGGTGGAGTTCCTAAGAGCATTACTTACGATTACGCAATGAAGCTCGTTCGGAATGCTACTCCTCTCTTCCATCGTTCAGTGAAGCGATGCCGAATAGTTTAGTATGCGAATTGTATAGAAGTAATTACCGACCAGATTATTTGTACTAGTTGGAATTGTTTTGTAACATGTTGTATAATATTTCCATCGTATTCGGAGGGAGACTTTAAAGTTGAAGTCTAATCTGGAAGACGCTTATTCAGTCGTAACCGTGAGGGATTTTGGAAAGGCCTGGAGAAGGCGCACCGCAAGAATTCAACTGAAGAAATCAGTTGTAAGCGAAGCCGAGCTCCAGAAAATTACCCGCAAACTGTGGGAGACCTCCGGTCAGGACGTTGACGAAATGATAACGGTTTTTTATCTTCCTGGAATGGACACCAGCTCAGTGGCCTACGGTTTTGGTTCATGCATGAAGGATGGTATTGCCAGGGTAAGCTATCGATAAACTCACTTTATGTCTTTCTTATAAACAATCTTCCCCGCCTTGTATTCTTCATACCTCGCAAAGATGAAGAGAAGATCAGAGAGCCTGTTAATGTACTTAAGCAGCGTGGTATCGATTGTTTCTACTCTAGAAAGCGCAACGATGCGTCTTTCAGCCCTTCTGGCGACTGTTCTGCAAATGTCTATCTTTGAAGAACCTATAGTGCTTCCAGGAATAACAAATCCGTCAAGTTTGACCACCGACTCGAACTCGTGCACAAGTTCAGTGATCGCAACAATATCGTTTTCGACTATCGGTTCGACGTATTGCATGTCTCTCGACGCAAGTTGACCGGCTAGTTTAAAGAGAAATCGCTGGATAGACACGATGTGGCGGCCGATTTCCTCCGACACGAAATGCTTGGCTTCACCAAGAAAAGAGCTCAATTCATCCACTGTCCCGTATGCTTCAACACGTAAGCTGTCTTTGTTCACTCTCTCCCCGCTCCAAAGACTCGTTTCACCTTTATCTCCTGTGCCAGTAGTAATGCTCAAATCACACCCTCCCATCTGTCTAATGAGCCATAAATCCGGTTAATAAAGCTTACGGATTCTAAAGATTCAGCGCTCATGTTTCCATGAATAAGGATAATCATTATTTCCAGTAATTTGCTTCAAAAGTCTCTGATATTCTCTCTTCACTTTTTTTGGAGCATTAGCTTTCAGTCTCCAGCTTGTTCCCGCGACTTTCAAATAACTCTCATCGATCTCTATCCAGCTGTCAAACCATTTTGGCTTTTTTACTTCCAAAATGCACCTCCGAAAGCGAGACATTGAGAACGTAAACAAATCTCTAATTCGAATTACGAGAACTACGTTTCGAGAATTCAAGTCTTCTAGACAACTCCAGACAAAAGCCCTAACAGCATAACCAACAACCTGACATCATACTAACATATCGTTTTCTTCTTCGAGTAGAAAATTGCATGCTCTATTTCATCTGTTTTCTACCCGAGATGTTCTTGCGTTTATTGTCCTCCCGGCAACATATCCGGTTGAAAAGGCTGCTTGAAGGTTGTAACCTCCCGTCTCTCCATCAAAATCGAGAACTTCACCTGCAAAAAAGAGGTTGTTCACAATTCTAGATTCCATTGTCTTTGGATTGACCTCAGACAACGAAACTCCTCCTCTTGTTACCATAGCATTAGTGAAGTCTCCGACCCGTTCTATTTCGAAGTCAAGCTCGCATAATCCAGTAACCAACGATTTTCTTTCATCCTTTCTGACTTCGGAGCATATTCTTTCACCAACTCCGGCAAGATCAATGATCTTCGACAGCAATCTTTCAGGTAGACCATACTCGTCCAAGACATTCTTCACGAGTTTCTTTCCTTCTTTTGAAAGGAGGGAGATGAGATTGGCTTCAAGTTTCTCGCGTAACTGACCGCTCAAGTTCAATCTGATTATGTCACCAGGCGAGGCTTCTCTTGAGAGATGTAAGATAACAGGTCCAGAAAACCCGTCATGAGTAAACAGCAGATCTTCAACCCGGGTCGTAACCTTCTTCAAATTTCTCCATAAAGATACTTCAACATTTCTGAGGGAGATTCCCGACAGATCACCGAAACCAAAATTCCTAATTGTGACTGAAGTCAACGCCGGCCGCTGCTCTGATAGACTGTGTCCAAGTTTCTTAGCAAGAGCAAATCCGTCACCAGTTGACCCAGTTTCCGGATAACTCTTTCCTCCCGTAGCAATAAGAAGATAATCTGCATTAATCGAATCTGATTCCGTCTTTACCAAGAACCCGCCAGAGGGGAATTGAATAACGTCCTTGGCTCTGCAGTTATAGACTATTTTTATTCCCTGCCTGTCACATTCCTTGAGCAGCACTTCAAGTGCATCTCTCGCAGAATAGGTAACTGGGAAGACTTTCCCGTCTTCTCTTGTGTGAAGCCTGAGTCCACGATGCTCAAAGAAATCCATCAGCTTTTGAGAATCAAAAGCCATCAATGAAGGCTTAAGAAATCGTCCAGCACCAAAGTATCTTTTCAGCATAAGAGATGGCGATTCCGCATTTGTCAAGTTACACTGTCCGCCTCCAGAAATCAACAGTTTTTTTCCGGCGGAACTCGTCTTTTCAATGATCGTCACATTTCTTCCTTCTGTTGTGCAATTTATCGCTGCAAAGATGCCGGCTGGTCCGGCTCCAAGTATCACCACTTCTCTCATGATAATTCCTCCGCACACTTAGAAAACCTATGGAAAACATATGAACACAACAGAGCATAGTTCTTTTTGGCTATACTCTCTTGAAGAACAAAGAGATTCTTGACATCATCGCTTTCATTTCGCTCTTTGCACTAACCAAGAACAGGCATAAGAAAAGTCCGTTGCCTACAAGAAGCCAAATCCAAGTACTTACGTTGTTCCTGAGAAACAGAACAATCAGGTACATTGCAACTGACGACCCGAGAAGTCTCACTATCCGTTTCAAAGGCATGAATCTCAGGCCTTCCCTTGCAATCAGCAGAACATATATCAACGTAGCATTCAAAACCACTAATGAAGTACTAGCCGCGATTCCAGCATGACCAAACGGTTCTAGCATAAGCCAGTCGAAGAGTGCGTTCAAGAAAATCGAGAAGACCGCCACTAATGTGATGGACTTCAGTTTCTTTCTTGCCGTGAAATAACTGGAGCATGTATGCGCTATAGGTGATAGAACTATTAGTGCGCCGTAACCGATAAGTGCCATGCTAACGAGATTAGTTGAACCGGCATCGAATTCCCCACGTTGATAAATCACTCTCACAAGAGGTTCGGCCATCATAATAATCCACGCTGTAAGCGGCAAGGAAATATTCAGAGAAGTTGTAACGGTCTTTCTCAGGCGCTCTTCAACTCTCTTTCTTTCACCTGATACTATAAGTTCCGATAGCTCTGTATATGCCGTCATCTGAAAGGCAGAAATCGTAAAGGTAATCAGTCCGAGAAGTGTATGCGCGTACTGTAAAGAGGCAACCCGACCGGGTGGAAGAAGAGATACGAAGGCTTTGTCAACCATGTTGTTTATCACTCCAAGACTTCCCGAAAAGATCAGCGGAAGACTGAGATAAAGCGTCTCGACAATTGACGTTCCCTTGCCGACCCTTAGGGTAAAAAGATCTCTCGATTGTATGAGATATACCAGTACGGTGATCGCATTACCCAGCAACCAAGCCAGTATATACGATGCTTCAGAAAGAAAGGGAGAAGTCAATAGTATTACGGGAATTGCAATCACGTTGAAGAAGAGCTGTGACAAACCGTATTGCACAAACCTTCTATTTGACTTAAGAACTGCCCCCAATATGCTTTCAAGTCCGCCTATAAGAGGATATATCGATAAGTATCTTAGCTTCCTTGAAGCATATGCTACTATCTCGCTCGAAAAACCAGGAGCAAAGAGCCGAATCACAAGATCGGGAATCAATAGAAAGACTATCCCCATTGATAAAAAAACCAGCGAACCGGAGATAAGGACCGCGCCTGCATATCTTTTTGATCTCTCAGTGTCTTCATTCCTTATGGAATGGTAGACGGGGACAAAGATTGCGGCAAGTGCACCCGCGATTATACCTGAAAGCGTGGTCGCCGGAGTCATGGCAACGAAAACGGCATCCAGATTTGCTGAAGTACCGAATAGTCCGGCAACCAGCATCTCCCTGAAGAAACCCATCCCCTTCGATATGATCGAAAAGGTAAGAATCGCTATAGTGCCCGCTGCAACAGATGTTGATCTAGGTAGTCTCTTCATCGCGCCTCCTGTTCTTCACAGTATAATTTACCACACCTTTGATCTCCCATTCGCTCTCTTAATGGTAAACTAAAGAATAAAGATGCTTAGCCGCATTTCGTTTACCGTATTGATTATTTTCATCATCCTGAGTATTTCGGGATGTACCGGTCTGATCCGGTTTGAAACAGAACACTCACACCTCGAGCTTATCCCAGGTGAGAATTGTTTTGAGCTAACAAGAGGTGTCAAGATTTCTTTCAGCAACGTCCAGAAAGAGGTCTCAATTCCCTATGAAATAGAGCGCATATCGGAGAGAACCTTGCTAGTTCTCTTTCGTGAAGGAACCGCAAGCGCTCCAGGACCGATCTTTCATCTCTCTCACGAAGCTCTCGGAATTGAAGCAGATCAGGTCTTGATAGTACAGCCAATCCTGAATCAAACCTCTTATGTACCGACCGAAGAGAGATACGAAGCGCAATTCATTAAGGATTCTCTTTCGACTGTAGTAAGGTTCACCAAACTACCTTATTGCCTTCTTATATCTAGGGCAGATGCACTCTACACGGCCCAACATCTTCCCGGCAAGTTCCTACTTGAAGGAGATCTCCTATACCATATAGGGCCTAACTGGATCCCATCTCACTCTGCCGTATATCTTGGAGTTGATTATGAAACGGCTATGACCGACGAGAAACTTGGCTTCAACAATGAGGTGACCTTCGGAGAATCTTATCCCTTTCTTAGTCATGGGTACAATTTGGTGGAGGAGGGGGTTTTTATCTTTCCAAATGATATTGAAAATCACTCTTATGTCAACCTTTTCAACTACGATACTTATGAGTCTCGTTGGCTAAGATACTGGGCAACGAGTTTTTCTGGAGCCAGAAGGTTCCCGGGAGAAATTTCACCGCAAGACCGAAGGAAGATTTCGAGGTTCATGTACGAGACTGCAGAGAAAGGAGCTCTGTGGTCGGTTGGTTTTGCCTGGTCGGGATTTTGGGATCTTCCCTTCACCGACAGAGATCTTTATTCGTGCGTCGGTGTAGTTGAAAAGGCATATGAAAGTGCCGGAAGAAACATCGTTCCCTTCTGGGAAGATATGTTTTATCTAAACTCCTTTGAGCAATTCTCGAGAACCATTCCCGTACCAGAAATCACCTCCATGGTTGGTGACAAGGTAGAATTCAGGATCAACTCTTTAGTTGCAGAGTGGACATATGTAGGCTTTGACAAGTGGTCTTTCGGTGACCATGCGTGGATCTGGAAGTCAGAAAGTACTGTTGAGCTCCTATCTCCACAGGGATCGCTCGAAGTAAAAAACGACCACTGCATCTTTACGTGGACACCGATCGAGACTGGAGATTATCCGATCATCTTCAGGTTTTTCGGTGAGTTTGAAGGAAAGGAGGTAGAGAAGTATCACACCCTGACAGTTCACGTTACGGGGAAGGATTCCTAGATAACGCAGTGCAAGCACCAGGGGCCACCATAGACTTCTTACATTGTGCTATTAGGTGCAGACAGTTGGCGGGGATGAGACTCGCAAAGAATCACCAGTCTTTCGCAGATTCGGCTTCGGGGCCTTCCCAACCAAATACAGAAAGGTCGATCGTATCGCTTTCGTCGAAATGAACACCCTCTCTCTCAAGGATAGCCTTCTGCAGTGTGTACCCGTTAGGATCCCTAATGCTTATTCTCCCTCTTGAGTTGATAACTCTCTGCCACGGGATTGTCTCGTCTGAAATACCCGCCATGGCGTAGCCGACCATTCTAGCAGAGCACTTGCCCACGAGGGAAGCAATTTGGCCATAGGTCGCCACTCTTCCAACAGGAATCATCCTGACCATTTTGTATATTTTCTTATAGGCCGACAGATCCTCTTCAACCATCTAACTCACCAGTATCATTCTACTACATTAACTCCTAATCCACATCTTAACGCCATCTCCCATTAAGCGGTTTTACTTCGTGATATAATTCGATTTAAATGCCTGAGACCCGTAAGGAGGTAGTTTAGATGAAGGAATTGAGCACCAGGTACAATCCTTCTGATCTTGAAGAAAAGTGGTATTCCTGCTGGAAAGAAGGCGGTTTTTTCGAACCGAAGGGATCGGGTGAGCCGTTCACAATAATGATTCCTCCGCCAAACATCACTGCCCCTCTTCATATGGGGCATGCACTCAATCTGGTTATTCAAGACATAATAATTCGATTCAAGAGAATGAAAGGATACAGGGCGCTGTGGGTTCCCGGCGAAGATCATGCAGGCATTGCAACTCAAAATGCCGTCGAAAAGGATCTGGCGAAAAAAGGAACAAACCGCAAAGAACTCGGACGCGAGAGATTTCTTGAGACTACCTGGAATTGGGCAAAGGAATATAGGCAGAGAATCCGCGAACAGATAGAAGCCATGGGCTGCTCAGTTGACTGGTCTAGAGAGAGGTTCACTATGGACGAAGGCCTGAGTGAAGCCGTAAGGAAGGCTTTTGTAATGCTATACAAGGAAGGGCTGATTTATCGGGGGAAGTATATTGTAAATTGGTGTCCGAGGTGTTCAACGGTCCTCTCCGATGAGGAAGTTGAACATGAAGACGAAAAAGGCGCCTTCTACCACATAAAATACCCAATAAAAGACAGCGATGAGTACGTAATTATAGCAACTACAAGACCTGAGACTATGCTCGCAGATACCGCTGTGGCCGTTTACCCTTCAGATGATAGGTACGAAGGCTTAGTCGGAAAAACAGTAATACTACCTCTAATGAACAGGGAGATTCCCATTATTCAGGATAGATATGTCGATCCGTCGTTTGGGACCGGTGCACTAAAAGTTACCCCAGCACACGATCCAAATGATTTTCAGATTGGATTGAGGCATGGACTTGAAGTAATCGAAGTCCTCGACAAAGATGCAAGAATCAATGAAAATGGCGGTAAGTACAAGGGTCTTGACAGATATGAAGCAAGAAAACAGATAGTTAAAGACCTTGAAGAGCAGGGATTCTTGATCAAGGTGGAACCCATGGTCCACGCCGTCGGCAGATGTTATAGATGCGAGACCGTAGTAGAACCCTGTCTTTCCGACCAGTGGTACGTAAAAGTTGGACCGCTTGCAGAGAAAGCCATAGAAGCCGTGGAAGAGGGTAGTGTAACCTTCTTTCCGGAAACCTGGAAAAAAGTGTACTTGAACTGGATGAACGAGATTCGTGACTGGTGCATTTCTCGTCAATTGTGGTGGGGCCACAGAGTTCCCGTCTGGTATTGTGATGATTGTAATGAAGTAATCGTTGAAGAGCAAGATCCGTCGGTCTGTCCAAAATGTGGTTCAAAGAATATCAGACAGGACGAAGACGTTCTCGATACCTGGTTCTCTTCTCAGCTCTGGCCATTCACTACCCTAGGTTGGCCGGAAAAAACTGAAGATTTGGAGAGCTTTTATCCCACAAGTGTTCTTGTAACCGCGTTTGACATAATATTTTTCTGGGTTGCCCGGATGATAATGGCCGGATATCACTTCATGGGAGAAAAACCCTTCAATCATGTCTACATAACACGCTTAATAAGAGACAAGAATGGCAGAAAAATGTCGAAGTCGCTGGGTAACGGTATAGATCCACTTGACGTTATCAGAGAGCACGGGACAGACGCAATGCGATTCACACTTGCGATTCTGGCTGCTCAAAATCACGACATAAAACTGGACGTTAGGTTTTTCGACATTTACAAGAAATTCGCAAACAAGATTTGGAACGCTGCAAGGTTTGCATTGCTTAATATGGAAGGTTTTGAAAAGGTTAATCTCGATGAGGAAGAGCTCGCCATTGAGGACCGCTGGATTCTGTCAAGACTGGCGAAGTCTGTAAAAGCGGTTGAAGAATCGATTGATGGCTATGATTTTCCCAGTGCTTCAAAAATGATCTACTCGTTTTTCTGGAATGAATTCTGTGACTGGTATATAGAGAGTACTAAGCCAAGATTGAACAGAGAAGGCAGGAGTAGAATCGTTGCTCAGAATGTTCTGGTCAGAACTCTTGACGCTTCTCTAAGAATGCTCCACCCCTTCATGCCTTACATTACTGAAGAGCTCTGGCAGAACCTTCCCGGTTCCGATGGATTGTTGATAACTGCTCGGTGGCCAGAGTTTGATGAATCAAGCTTTGACAATCCTTCCGAAGTGGAGTACTCGAGAATCATGGACATGGTTAGGGGAGTAAGAAACATCAAGGCAGAGATGAACATACCCCCCTCTTCGAAAACCGCTGTCTACTACATCGGTGAAGTCCTGAATCAGGAAGTCGTTGAACTTGTTTCACATCTTTCCAATTCAAACGAAATAGATAGAAGGGCAGAAAAGACCTCCGGAAGCGTCTCGGCCTGGGGAGATGCAGAGAACACGTTGTATGTAGTCCTGGGAGAGATCGATACCGATGCTGAGATCGAGAGGTTAACGGGAAAGTTAGAGAAGGAAAGGGTCGATCTTGCCCGAACTTTGTCGAAGCTCGAAAACGGTGACTTCATTCGAAATGCACCCGAAGAGGTGATTACTGAAAACAGAGAAAGGCTCGCGACAAGCAAGGATAATATTCGCAGAATTGAGAAAATAATAGAAGATCTCAAATGAAAACATACTCGGAAGCAATTCAGTATCTTTACAACTCAAGGCCCTATGGAAAGATCAAGTATGGCCTGTTCAGGATCAGAGAACTGCTTGAACGGCTTGGCAATCCTCAGAAGTTGTATCCGATCATTCATATTACAGGTACAAATGGCAAGGGAAGTGTTGCGGCAATCACGAGGTCAATAATGTCTTCTCATGGGCTGAAGACGGGGCTGAACATTTCTCCGCACATTACAACTTTCAGGGAGAGGATTCAAGTCGATGGCGAGTACATATCGGAAGGTGATGTCTGTAGAATCCTGAAGAACATAGAACCGGCTCTAGAAAAGATGGACAGAAAAGGCGAAGAATACGCGCCGAGTTTTTTCGAAGTGGTAACGGCAATTGCATTTCAGTACTTCAAGGAAGAGAGTTGCGATGTAGTCGTTCTCGAAGTCGGCCTTGGTGGAAGATTTGATGCTAGCAACGTAATTGATTCTTCTCTCGTATCTGTTGTTACAAGCGTAGGTTTGGACCATACGGGAATTCTTGGGGATACTGAAGAAAAAATTGCTATCGAGAAATCAGGCATTATCAAGCTCGAATGTCCAGTCGTTTCAGGTATAACAAGACCCGCAATAAGAAGAGTTGTTTCTGAAAAGGCAAGAAGCATGAATTCACCATACTTCTTCTACAAAAGGGATTTCGACGCGACTGGAAGAGAGTATGCGCTAAATCGCAATATATTTGACTACACTGGAAGTAATAACTTTGAAAACCTACAGATCAATCTAAATGGTGAACATCAGACTGTAAACGCAGCTTTGGCAATCAAGACGTCAGAGATTGCAATGGGAGAGATTCGAAGCGGTTTGAATGAAGAGAAACTGCGGATGGCGCTGAAATCTGTCTCATGGCCGGGAAGATTTGAAGTCTTTTCTCAAGATTCCAAGTCAGTTATACTTGACGGCGCGCATAACCCCGATGCAGCCAGAGTTCTCAGGAGGACTGTCGAGAAGTACTTTCCAGGTGAAAGGCTTACGCTTCTCTTCGGAAGTCTAGACGACAAAGACTACGAAACCAATATCAAAGTGCTTTCAGAAATTGCCGACAGTGTTGTTGTGTGCAGGGTTCCAAACCATCGAAGTATACATCCCGAGAAGGTCGCCGATGTCTGGCGCAAGTATTGTTCATCTGTTCAATTCGTGGAAGAACATGAGATTGCCATGAACAAGGCGCTTGAAATCTCCGATTCGCTTCTTGTTTGCGGGTCTCTATATCTAGTAAGCGAGATAAGAAATCTCTTAACTGGAGTGAGTGAGCATGCTGGAAGGTATTGAGGGTCGCGTAAGAGAAATAAGAGAGACCGAAATTGTCATACAGGTCGGAGGTCTGTTTTTTAAAGTTAACTGCACACCGAACACAATCAGCAAGCTTCCGGTCGAAAAGGACGTTTATCTTCTTACGTTCATGGCCTACTCACAGGATAGGCCGCCTGAGCTGTATGGCTTCTACGATCAAGAAGAGAAAGAGTTGTTCAATATACTGTTGAGGGCAAGCAAGATAGGACCTAAGTCCGCCATGAAGATTCTCTCTTCGGCCTCTCCTTCAAGGATTAAGCATATTATTTCCACCAAGAATGCGGCAGAGCTGTCTTCCCTTCCCGGCATTGGAAAGAAAACTGCGGAAAGAATGATCGTTGAGCTCGCCTCGTTGGTAGACACTTCTGGAATTACAGACGAACAAACCATTCCGGGTGTTGAGAGGTCGCACGGTGAAGAAGCTGTTGCGGCACTTACATCCCTTGGTTTCGACGAAAACCAGTCGAGGAAAGTAGTTATAGAGATTCTGAAGGCTGAAAGGGAAATCGATACTCACGATCTTATAAAGAAAGCACTGAAGGAGATCCGTAAGTAGTCGAGCATTTACATGCTTCTTGAAAACACAAATTTGCCCCTTGCCAATCAAACTGAAAGACTGCAACAGCAAAAGAGAAAAGAATGATCGAAGATATCCCTCCGGAGATTTGCTTATATTTTTCTTGTTGCCCACACAATCCAAAACCATTTCTACCGGATGATTCGCCAGCAGTTTTTTGAACGGGGGACCTTTTGTTGACAGGCAAGAAGTCATCGCATCATTGAAGCAATGGGTTTTGATGGTGTAAAATTGTTTGCCGGTAAGATTGAAAGGAGTTGATCTTTTGCTCTTCGAAATGGATTCCTCGTACAGTCCGCAAGGCGATCAGCCGCAAGCAATCGAAAAGCTTATTGACGGACTCAAGAGTGGGGATAGGTTTCAGACTCTTCTAGGTGTTACTGGTTCTGGGAAGACTTTTACAATGGCGAACGTTATAAGCACTCTCCAGAGACCTGCAATAGTCATTTCACCCAATAAGACCCTCGTGGCTCAGTTGTACAGAGAATTCAAGACCTTCTTTCCCAAGAACAAAGTCGAGCTTTTCATAAGTTATTACGATTATTATATGCCTGAGTCTTATATACCTTCAAAGGACCTATTCATAGAAAAAGAGGCAGAGATCAATGAGACACTGGAGAGAATGAGAATTTCGGCTTTGAAGTCCGTTTTGACCAGAAACGATACGGTTGTACTTGCGAGCGTCTCCGCGATATATGCCAGCGGCGATCCCAAGGATTTTGCAACAATGAATATTTTCCTCGAACGCGGGAAGAGTATCAATCGCAAGGAGCTTGCGCTCAAGCTGGCTAACATTCAGTATAATCGTTCCGAAGATGTATCGGCAGGTGGAGTTTTTCATGTGAAGGGAGAGATTTTTGAAATCTTCCCCCCATACGAAGACTTTGGGATTAGGCTGTACTTCTTTGATGACGAAATAGAACGGATTGTGTCCTTCGATCCTATCAACAGAAAGACGATTGAAGAGCTAGACATGGTAACGGTTTACCCTGCTAAAGAATTCGTCACAACTCAGGATAAGATTCTTGGTGCTATGCGGAACATTGAGAATGAGCTTGAAGAAAGGGTAAAGCAGCTAGAACGGGAAGGAAAGTACCTGGAGGCGCAAAGACTTAGACAGCGAACTACTTACGACATGGAAATGCTTTCCAGTGTCGGTTACTGCTCAGGAATAGAGAATTACTCTAGATTCTTCGATGGGAGAATGCCTGGAGAGAAACCATATACATTGCTTGATTACTTTGACAGAGAAAAGTTTATTACGTTTATCGATGAGTCTCACATTGGGGTTCCACAACTGGGAGCGATGTACAGAGGAGATTATTCCAGGAAGAAAAACCTTGTGGATTACGGATTCAGACTGCCTGCGGCATTTGACAATCGCCCGCTGAAATTCGAAGAATTTCTAAGCACGGTCGGCCAGATTGTCTTCGTCTCTGCAACCCCGGGAAATTTCGAAGCTGAGCATTCGACTAGAATTATAGATCAGGTTATAAGGCCTACCGGTCTTGTAGATCCCGAGGTTATTGTTCATCCAACCGAAAGCCAGGTAGATGACTTCATTGAAAGGATGCGAGAAGTAAAGAAGAGAAATGAAAGAGCATTGGTAACTGTTCTTACAAAGAAGGCTGCAGAAATGCTTTCCGACTACTTGAATGAAGTGGGGATCAGATCGGAGTATCTACACTCTGAACTCGACGCAATCGAGAGAGTGGAAGTACTGAGAAAACTCAGGGATGGAACCGTGGAAGTTGTCGTTGGCGTAAACCTCCTCAGAGAAGGTCTTGACCTACCAGAAGTTTCACTTGTAGCAATAATGGATGCCGACAAGGAGGGTTTCCTTCGTTCTGAGACAACACTGATCCAGACAATCGGTAGAGCCGCGAGGAATGTCAACGGTCAGGTTATCCTTTATGCCGACACCATGACCGGTTCAATGAAAAGAGCAATTGATGAGACAAACAGGAGAAGGCTGAAACAACTGATATTTAACAAAGAACACAATATAACACCCGAGAGCATCGTTAAACCTCTGTATAGAAACATCTTCGAGGAGTTTGCTGGCGAGAATCTTGACAAAGAGAGGGAAGATAAGGCAAGAGCCACTTATCTTGAAGGAGTGATGGCGTTGAAAGAGTCTCTAGACTATGAGGATTACATCGCCTTACTCAACGAAGAGATGATAAGAGCTGCCGGAGAGTTGAGGTTTGAAGACGCTGCAATCCTGCGAGATGAAATGTACAGCCTCAAGAAGAGCAAACAGAATATCTAATCTTTCTGCCTTTAGCTGTGCGTATCTCTCTTTCTTCGTTCTGCTCTTAACTCAGGTACAAGCATCCCGATTGCCACAGTTCAATGGTGACAACCCATAAGTCGCAGCTGAACAGATTCAGTTTTATAATTGTCGCATCTCCTGCAAATGTAGCGGTGAGTTCTTGATAATCTCATATCGCACAAAGGAAGTGGTGCAGACTCACCTTGACGATTTGGGGAATTTCGGGCATCTCATTTGACTCATGTTTCTGAATCAGGAATCTCTTTCACACAGGCAACGCCTGGAAAATCAGCCAACATTTAGTTGTCACTCTACTGAGTCACTTCCAATTTACTCCCTTCAAAACCGTATGGATTCAACTGTAAGCTTGCGGGCTTCTGTTTTATAAAGCGGTTATTCATCTGCAAAGCTCTTTCATCTCGCAAATCTTGAAGGACAAACTTCAACGTACTTCTCCCAGATCGAGAAATGAATTCAGTGTCATAATTCCTTTGAAGCTAAAGACTTTGGAAGGGTATCGCTTAAACCTAGACTAAAAAACGACTTAAGGAGTTTTGGAAGGCTTCAGATGAAAATCAATCTACTTCAGTTCCATTGTAAGCTGTCATGACCTTTCGAATATCACCGGAGATAAGCTCCTTTGCAGCGGAGACAGCTAAGCCGATTACCTTGCTGACTTTCTGGTATTCATCACCACTAAATTTACCGAGAACATAATCTACCATATCTCCGTTCTCTGGAAGGGGTCCCACACCGATTCTGATTCGGGGGAAGCTCTGAGTTCCTATCTCCGAAATCACTGATTTCAGACCATTGTGCCCGCCATCTGAACCGCTTTCTCTTATCCTCATCCTACCAAGAGGTATCCATACATCATCATACACTAGAACCAGCGTATCTTTCTTTTCGAAATTGAGGTCTTTCATGAGAAGTCTTACGGCCACTCCGCTCAAATTCATGAAAGTAAGTGGCTTTGCAATATAGACTTTCCCTTCTCCCTCAAGAAGATGTGCTTCATACAGTCTCTTTTGCACTGTCTTCCTTAGGCCAAGCTTAGCCATCTGATCTATGAAGAGAAAGCCCACGTTATGTCTTGTTAGCGCATAACGTGGGCCAGGATTTCCCAGTCCAACGAAGAGAAACACTCTTACTCCTCTTCTTCCTCTTCCTTCTTACCCTTGTTTATTACCTCGGGCTCAACACCTTCTTCAATCTCTTCGGCTTCTTCCTCTTCGACTTCCTTTGCCGCTCTCGGAAGGGCTATGAGCATGATCGCGTCTTCATCGTCAAGCAAAGGTTTTATTCCTTCGGGAATCTCAAGATCTCCAACTCGCAGAACATGGCCTACATCAAAGGAACTTACATCAACAATGATCTCTTCCACAATATCCTTTGGGAGAACCGAAACGGGTAGTTCATTGATGATATGATCAACTATTCCACCTTTTTCAACGCCTATCGGGGTACCCTTCAATCTTATCGGAATTCGGAGTTCCATCTTGTGACCGCTGGAAGGAACGTAGAAGTCTAGATGAATGACCGAGTCGGTTACTTTATCTCTCTGAACACCCTTGAGAAAGGTATGATATTCCTTTCCATCGATAGAAATAACCACCGAGGTAGTCTCGGCAATCCTGTTCATGATTCTCAAGATCTCTACCCTATCCAGACTAACAGGAACTGTCTCCAGTTCAGGACCATAAACTACCGCGGGAATCTTCCCTTGGTTCAGCAGGCTCCTTGCTTTCATTTCACCGTTGCGAAGTTCAGCAACGAGATTTATTTCGTGCATTTGTTTCCCTCCTCTATCTGAACAAAATACTCACCGAAAGATTTTTTCTTACACGAGTCAATGCCTCCGCCAGAAGCGGCGCGATGGATAACATCATTATGTTGTCGGGAAGGTCATCATGGTAAATCGTGTCTGTTATGAAGACCTTCTCAATCGTTGACTCGGCAATGATCTTTTTAGCATCACCGGAAAAAACTCCATGAGTCGCACACGCAAATATCTTATCGGCGCCGTTGGATTTTAGCATCTTCGCCGCTTCGACTAGTGAACGACCGGTGTCAATTATATCATCAAAGATTATTGCTGTCTTTCCCTCAACATCGCCGATTATGTGAACCATTTCCGCAACGTTGTCTTTGGGTCTCCTCTTGTCCAAAATTGCCAGCGGTACACCCAGCTTTGCAGCAAATTTGCTTGCGCGTTTTACTCCACCAATGTCCGGTGAAATCACCGCCATCTCATTTCGATCAAAGGCACTCTGACTGAAGAACTTCAGAAATGCAGGAAAAGACCAGAGGTTGTCTACGGGAATATCGAAGAACCCCTGTATCTGTTCTGCATGCAAATCGATAGTTATTAAACGGCTTGCTCCTGAAGTCGTGAGAAGATTTGCCACAAGTTTAGCAGTTATAGGATCCCGACCTCTAGCCTTTCTATCTTGTCTCGCATATCCATAGTAGGGGATTACGGCCGAAATAGAATGAGCGGAAGCTCTCCTGAAGGCATCTATCATTATTAGGAGCTCCATCAGATTCTCGTTCGCAGGACTGCATGTGGATTGAATTATGTATACATCATGGCCCCTTACAGTCTCATCGATTTTCAGATTGATCTCTCCGTCCGCAAATCTCTTTGTCCTGCAGTCTCCGAGTCTGATTCCCAAGTAATTTGAGATTTTCTCTGCCAGCGGTAGACTCGCAGAGCCAGCGAATACTTTCATCTCGTTAGTCTGATACGGCATCAGCTGTTCTCCTCCTGCTCTCTATTTTTTGAATACTTCCCCTCTTTGACGACTTGCCTCGCTCTACCGAATGCGAGTGAGTCGGGCGGAACATCCTCGGTTATCGCTGAACCGGCAGCAGTCACAGAGTTTTTTCCAATTCTTACCGGGGCGACAAGCGAAGTATTGCTGCCAATAAATGCCCCATCTCCGATCTCCGTCCTGTGTTTCCTCTTCCCATCATAATTACACGTTATCGTTCCGGCACCGATATTTACACCCTCACCTACATCAGTATCACCAAGATATGTAAGATGCTGTGCTTTTGATCCCCTGCCAAGAATCGTCTTCTTCAGCTCCACAAAGTTGCCAACATGTGCTTCATTCATTACTACAGCTCCGGGTCTTAACCTAGAAAGAGGCCCGACTCTTGCGCCAGAATGAACCTCTGCATTCGATACTTCAGAACGCAATATCTCAACATCGTCTCCGATAACTGAGCTATCAATTCTTGTTAACGGCCCAATAGAACAGCAGTTTCCGATTCGCGTCTTTCCTGAAAGAAAAACCATGGGTTCAATAACAGTGTCAGCACCGATCTCAACTTCTGGGCCAATGTAACAGGTGTCAGGATCGACTATCGTGACCCCGTTTCTCATATGTTCTTCATTGATTCTCTTCTGAGCAATCTTATTTATCTGGGCCAGCTGAATTCTGTCATTAACACCAAGAACTTCCTGAGCATCTTCAACAACTATAGTATCCGCTTTACCGGCAAGCGAAATCGTATCCGTGAGATAGTACTCGTTCTGATCGTTATTGTTGGACAAACTCTTGATTGCTGAACTCAGAAAACTCCCCTTAAAAGCATATATAGCGGAATTTACTTCATTAATCATTCTTGTTTCCGAATCGGCATCCCTGTGTTCCACTATTTTTATCTTTTTGCCGTCTTTAACGACTCTTCCATATCCCGTCGGATCGGCAGGCTTCATAGTAAGAAAGACAACATCGAAATCCCCTTCAATCCTTCTTGAAACAAGCTTTTTCAATGTCGATGGTAGGACAAGCGGCTCATCTCCAGCAATGACAATGATGTCTTCATCGTCGAGATAATCGAGCGCCGTCATTACGGCGTGCCCCGTGCCGAGTTGAGGGGTCTGCCTAACAGAAATGATATCCTTGTCAAGAACGGCTTCAACCATAGCAGCCTCGAAACCGGTGACCACAACGATTTTGTCTGAACCGGCCTGTCTGAGCGCTGAAATGACCCAGTTTACCATTGGCCGATCAAGAATCTTGTGAACCACTTTCGGGAATCTTGATTTCATTCTCTTTCCCTGGCCAGCGGCCAGCACTATTCCAGTCATCCAGTACAACCTCCCCGACAGGTTTTTTTCATTTCGTTCACGGCATTATTATATAGCACTCGAGCTGAAAAAGGCAGAGTACAGACACAAACACAACACTGATCCTTTTGCAGTTATTCAAATAGTGAAGAGACTTCCTTAAGTTGTTCAATTATAGGAATGTTCTGGGGGCAAAGCTCTTCACACCGTCCACACTCGACACAAAGTGAAGCTCTGTTCTCTTTCTTGACAGATCTCAAGTAAGCTTTTTTATGATCCTCTATGCTGTCAAACATGTACGCATCATTGAAGAAATCAAAACAAGTTGGGATCGCTACTCCAGTGGGACAAGGCATGCAGTAGCTGCAACCCGTACAGCTCACTTTTATCCTCTTTTTGTACTCCTCCCTGACTTTATCAACAATAGTCAGTTCAGAAGAGCTCATGGAATACGGACTTGCCTCTCTTGCTGTCTCAATGTTTTCCCTTACCTGGTCCATAGTCGACATCCCGCTCAGAACAACACCTACATCCGGGTCGTTCCACACCCATCTCAACGCCCAGGCGGCCGGCGTCCGATCGATTCCCGAGGAGTTCCAAATCGAAAGAATGTCATCTCTTACATTCGTGGCAAGCTTTCCACCCCGAAGAGGTTCCATAACAGCTACTCCGATTCCCTTACCGGCAGCGTATTTCAAACCCTCTAGACCGGCCTGGTGCTCCGTATCTACGAAATTGTACTGAATCTGGCAGAACTCCCAGCCGTAAGAATCGATGATTTCCTTAAAGACATCAAGAGTATCATGAAAGGAAAACCCTATGTGTCTGATCCTTCCACTGGCAAGAGCAGAATCCATGAACTCGAATATGTCGTGTTCCTTGAGATTCTTCCAGTATCTTCTGTTCAACGCGTGGATTAGATAGAAATCAATTACATCTGTTCTCAATCTCCTGAGTTGCTCATTCAAATAGTAGTCCATATCTTCTCTACTCTTGATAAGCCAGCTGGGCAACTTAGTAGCAAGATTTACCTTATCTCTGTAACCATCTTGAAGAGCACTGCCTACAAAGGGTTCACTTTGTCCGTTGTGATATCCCCACGCAGTATCGACATAGTCAACACCGTTATCTATAGCAAATCTCAACATTCTTGTGGCTTCATCCACGTCTATTGATTGATCGTCACGCGTGGGAAGTCTCATACAACCAAAACCCAAGGCAGATACCTTTTCTCCAGTCTTTCCCATTTCTCTCCGAATCATAACAATACCTCCGAAAGCAAGATGAAGATGATGGTAAGCACATTCTATTCTACAATATCTGCATGGGGTTTTCGATTTAGTCGATTTTTAGCTAATCAAGAGGATCATAAATCCTCTTCTCTCCTTCAAGCGCCTTTATAGAAGAGATCTCCTGAGTCACTTCCAGTGTTCCCGCATATTTTCCTAATGTATCCCGCAGAGCGAAATATCTTATGTGAACAATCTTTGGTCCAAGATTAAGCCAGAATTCTGCAACATCACGTACCCCATTCTTGAAATCTTCAAGGATCCTGTTCACAACGTGAGCGCTTTTCTGCGGATGACAGTTCTGAACCTTTCTACCGATTATTGCTCTAGTTCTAACAAAGATTCTCTCCTTCCCTTCACTGAAATACCGGACAGTGTCGTTTTCATCAACGAAAGTAATATCAAAAGGAAGGCTGTTCAACATCAAGAGTAACTGATCTACCTTCAGAAAACCACTTCCAAGATTTACTAGCCCTTCAACACCGTTGTTTTTTGATACTTCTTCAGAGAAAACGAAGGGCATCGGCTCAAATGAAAAGTACCCTATTTCATCGAACTCCACTCGAATAGATTCCCACTCATTCTTTGAAAGCAGCTTAAGCGCCGAAGGAAAGAGAATCTTGTGTTCCTTGTAGATGTGATTTGTGAAGAGTTCGCTAATTGTTATTGCGAGCTCGTTTACCTTATTTGGGTCTCCATTCTTAAGGTTCTCATATTCGATTTTCATCTTCTTTCGTAGGTTTCTAACTTCGTCATGTTCCTTCCACATGATCGCAGGAGGTTGAACCAGACCGTGCCTTTCAAGATAGGGAAAAAGCACGTTCTCCTCTTTGGAAAAATATGCCTCTAAACTATCGAGATACTGTATTGAAGATTGAAGCCTTCTTATGTCCTCGCTATCGTAATTTCTAGCAATAATCTTCCCGGTCAAATCTCTCAATTCCTTCGTCCTGTTAAGAATGTCGCGGTGTTCTTCAATCAATATGTGAAGAGGATGCCAGGAGTCGACATGAAGACTGTCTTCGTCCAGAGCCTCCTTGAACACATCAAGATGGATGTTGCACATGAGCTGGATGCTCTCGGGAGGCATACCTTCCTCCACAAGTTTCTGCTCGACCTGTGCTATTTCTACAGGTGTCAGCTCTCTTACAACTCTCATGAAATCTTCTCTAATGTTCTCAAGCTTATCGGGCTCTTCATGAAGCTTTCTGATCAATCCTTTAAGAAACTCTTCTTTGTTGAAAAGCTCACTCATCATTTCACCTCCTCATTGTCTTCATAAAGAGCGTATCCCAAATCGTTATTTACAGCAGTAACAAATGTTACGAGGGAAAAGTTGTGATTCACCGACCTTCACGGATAAGATATATATCCAATTCTTGAGAATATGGATCAAGAAATATTTAAATAATTACATAATTTCATTGAATTTGTGACTTGACAAGATCAATTTTTTGGTTATAGTATGAATATAGAGATCATATTTGAAAAGATAGATATAATTATCCCTGAAAACAGAGAATATTTTCGCGATGATAGTAAATATAGAAAGTTCAGCAAAGAGTTCTACTCAAGTCTTTTTAAAGCGTCGTTCGGTTTGTGATTAAGAATTCACCACGGGGGCTCTCAGTAATTCCTGTTGCCACAAGATTAAACGGGAAAAGAGACTTCCAGAGTAAAGAACTGTACTAGAAGGATTCGATAAGAACCTTTGAAAGGCAAAAGCAAAAACTATGCACCGAGTTGCATAAAGTCACCCCGGAGGCTTCCAACGGAAGCGCTTTCCTGCAACTGGCCCCGTGAGGGGCCTTTCCAGTTTACTGAGGAATAATCACCGATACAGAACAGCAAAATAAAGGTGCACACCAGAAGCTCTCAATTCTAAACGATCAAGACAGGCCAGAATAGCTTCACTGCATCATTTAATTGGCAGAGAACTAGTGAGGTTTGACTTTTGTTCTTTTCACTAACTGTTATTTGCATCCCTTTCCCCAATCAACTTAGATGCCTTTAACCACGCATGTCTTTCCTGCCCAACGGGAGTTGTGTTTCTGTAATCATGTTTAGAAATGTAGTTTTCGATCTCTGCTGTGAGGTCCTCATATTTATTTCTTTGGGTTTCAGCTAGCCACTGCCCACATGAATTTCTCATGTTCTTGATGATGTATCTTGAATGATTCACACAAAGGACGGATCTGGAGTTCTCATATGACCTCTGTACTTCATCTCTTTGAAGAAACTTCACGAAGGCAGAAAGATAGATTCTCTCACTATTACTGGCCACGGAACACAGAACGCAGCTCCCAGATTTCGGCTTTTTTCTAGACAAGAATCCGACATCTTTTCCATCGAGCCACGGAATTTGAGCAGCAAGAATCTCTCTAAACATTATCGAGACTGCAAGGGATCCTACTTCGGATCTCTCTTTTGCTACTTCCACAATTCTCTTTAAGTGAACTGTGCAAAGCCCATTTCTCATCAATTCCATTCGAGCATCTTCGTTGTGAAGAAGGTTGGAAAAGGCTCCGACAATCCACCCATCAACTGATTTCTCCATAGATCTGCAGACGGGACATAGTTCCCCTTCTTCAAGAAGGGAAATTATCTCGCTTTCAAGAACATTGTTGGCTTTCAACTGCACACCGGCAAACGGAACTTATCTTCCAAGCCTTAGTAACCACGCATCGGAAGGACCTTGTATCGGGCGTTTTATATCGCGATCTGATGAAGAAGTTGTGCCAATTACTATCAATTCTCTTTTTTCGGTTTCTTTTATTCTTCTCGCAAAATCATTTTCGGACCCGCCAAAAGTAGCTTCCCATTCTAGGTAACCGTCATACCCAAGCTTTATAACCCAAACGTCTCTCATACCTCTATTTTCGTGAAGGATATCGCCATCTGAAGAGTCAGTGTAACCACATATTGCAAATCCACCGTCTGCAGTTTGAACGACGTCAAACCCTTCATCGTCCTCACTGCCACCATATGTCTTGCTCCACTCCAGATCACCGTCAGAAGAGAACTTCAGTACCCAGAGATCTTTCCCACCTTTGTTCTCATTGATGTCGCCTCCGGCAGATTCAGTGAAACCAACTGCTATATATCCATCGTTAACCTCTTTTATCACATTGGCACGTTCATCGTTCTGCCCGCCGAAGAGATCTTGCCATTCAATTTCCAGCTGAGAATCGAGTTTGAGAACCCACAAGTCCTCGCCCGTCGATCTGCTGAGTGAATTTAGATCTCCATCGGAAGAAGTCGAGTATCCGCAGACGATGTATCCACCTTCCTTTGTCTGCATTGCGTAGAGAAGACCGTCTTCCGCGCTGCCACCAAAGACCTTAATGAGGTCTGTGATGAGAGTACCGCTGGAGCTCATCAACGCTACCCAACCATCCTTTGACCCGTGGTAACCGCTGTTTGCGAAATTCGAGTCTGAAGAACCTGTAATCCCCGTGATTATAAGCTTCTCGCCTATAGTGGTATTCACCGAACGAATTTCATCGTCTCCGCTTCCACCTATATAAGTCTGCCATCTGAGTGAGCCATCGTTGCGCATCATAATAACGTATCCGTCAGTACCCCCATGATATGGATAACCGCTTCCGGAATATGCTATATCACTTGAGCCCGACCCGCCGGCCGATACGTAACCGCCAGCGATTCTAACTGTATCCATAAGTGACTCCTCATCGCTTCCTCCATAACACAACTGTGGTTCCACAACATAATTATTTGATTCGTATTGAAGAAAAGGAATCCAAAAGTCACTCTTGCCTTTGTTTTCGAGAATAAGAGAGCTGTCGGTGGAACTTGAAGTGATTCCTATTAAAATCTCATTTGAGTTTTCGACAACCAGGCCGGTCCCATTTTCAAAGCCTGAACCTCCATACGTAATCTCGTGAACAAGTCTTGGGCTGTATATCGCTTTAATTGTTGTGTTTTCTTCTATTTCAACTGCGATCTCCGCCGTTTGTCTCAGTTCATTGTTTATCAACCAACCTTCAAAGTCGTATCCGGGAACGAGCGGTGCCTTTACAACTATGTTCTGTCCCTTTCTGGCAGAAAAACTGTACGGCAGCTCCCTCTCTCTGTTTCCTACTTCGATCTTTTCAATCAACGGTGTACAGCTCACTACAACTGAATACCGTCGAAAAACACATCCCGAAAGTGCAATGATCAAAACCAAACATAAGATCAGTAATAAAGACGACAGCCTTCTGCGCATTAGATCACCCCCGTTTTTTTCATCCTCATAATAAACATTGTATAACGGATACAAAGAATATTACAAAAACTACCAAACTCAGATGGTGGGTATTGCAATTTTCTCGCGTTGTGATAACATAATTGTCGACTACAGAATGGTGGTGATCTGGTGGAGGATGGGTATTGCATCAGTTACTATGAGTGTCCAGTTGTAAGGGCTTACGAAAACGGAAAGATCAACAGGGAATGGATCGAGATGTACTGTGAAAAGGATTGGACAGAATGTGCTAGATTTCGGCTAGATGATTTACTCTCGGTCTCGACGGATTTTGTCCTTCCGGACGGCAGTGTTGAAGAGAGACTAAGCAAGTAAAAATGAATGTGAGCTGACGAAAGTTATCCTTGAGAGAAGTCTAAGAACCAATAACAATTAGCACTGTTTGTCTTCACTGGGCGATACTCGTCAAAAAGCGGCAAGACCGCGTTCTCATTAAGATGGATATGTTTTTCATAATAATAATAATAAAAGCCTATCGCAGCCATCATATACCTTTTGCCATTTTCCAAATGAATTGTATTTTGAATAAGATGGTAACCAGCTTCTGCACATGAATCAAAAAGCGGAATTGATTTTATCGAAAAACTGAGATGTTTCTTCTTTTAAGTCTGATTCCTTACTAAGTCATTGATTTCTGTTGAGCAAACTTCAAATTACTAGAGTCAAACCAAGTAATGGGTGTTTTTGCGGATGAGTGCGTGGATTTTCAGACCACTTAAGCGGTCTCAGGGAGATGTTTACTGAAAAGCAAATCTACATTGAAAAGGGGGTATTTTTGATGAAGAAGCTTTTGGTAACAGTCCTAATAGTTCTCTCCACCGCATTGATCTCTAGCACTGTTTCGGTAATTGGGCCCTGGTCTGGCGTCGAGATGGACGCTTTCCTTCCAGTCCTCGAAGAATTCAAAGCAAAGACAGGCATTGATTACACCTACCAGACATACAGGGCAGAAGACCTGGCAAATGTTCTGCCGGCACAGTTTTCTGCAAAGAAGGCACCTGCAGACGTGATCTTCATGTGGTCGAACTTCATTACAAGCAACACACAACACGTGGTTGATTTATCTGATGTGATTGATACCGATGCGTATATTCCGGGTGCACTCGACAATGTCAAGACTTCAGACGGGAGAGTCTTCGGGATTTCTTACACCGCAAAAGTCAAACCGGGGTTCTGGTACAGAAAATCCTTCTTTGAAAGCCATGGTTTGAAGGCACCTACTACATGGGATGAATTTGTTGCTCTCCTTGAAAAAATCGAGACTATACCAGGAGTGAAGGACGCTATTGCAAGCGGCAATGGAGTAGGGTGGCCTCTTTCAGATGTCACCGAACACTTCCTAATTACCTTTGGCGGCCCCGAACTCCAGAAGGACCTAATCGAAGGAAACACGACCTGGAGGAGTTACGCGGTCAGGAACGCCATGGAAAAGCTAGTCTATCTTCTCGAAAAGGGATACTTCAGTGAACCCACAGAGTGGACAACTATACTCGAGCAGTGGTGGAACGGAGATTACGGTCTTTACTTCATGGGACAGTGGATAACGGGAATGGTAGACGACCCGAATGATCTGGCTGTCTTCAGTCTTCCGGGAAATCGCGGGATGGTTTTCAGTATTGACTATGCATTTGTGCCCGAATACGCAACCAACAAGGCAGAAGCTCTGGAACTTGTGAAATTCCTTTCGAGTGTGGAAGGTCAGAGCATTCAGGTTGCGCAGGGTGGCCATATTGCAACCGTCGGAGTCGACATGTCTAATTATCCTGCGGTCGACAAGGAGATTGCGAAGTTGACAGAGGGTGTTGAGACATTAAATGATCTCGATGATTCCATCGGCGGTCTCTGGCAGACAGCATTCTGGGACCAGCTTAAACTAATCTGGGTAAGACCGGAAAGGCTTGACGACGCGCTGATGGACCTTGATGAAAAAATGCCGAAGTAATCGATTTCTCTAAGTGGGGCCCATCTGGGTCCCACTTCTTTCTTCGGGGGTGATCTAGTTGGCTTTGAGAAAGGCAAAATTCAGGCACTTCAGCTACTTCATTCTGCCGGCGTTGTTGCTTCTAGTGATTTTCGTTTTATATCCTACGTTCAACACGATTTTCCTGAGCTTTGTTGACAGCGAAGGGAACCTTTCACTCTCAAACTACAGAGAAGTGTTTTCCAGCAGGGATATCCTAGATCCCCGGGGACTAGAGAGAGGTTTTCCTTTTGGGTCACTTATTCATAACTTAATGTGGATCGCGATCCATCTGCCATTAACTACCCTTGTGGGTTTATTTCTGGCTATCCTTCTGCGAGACGTAAAGGGAGGGGGAATAGTAAAGTCGATAATATTCCTTGGCATGGTTATGCCAATGATAGTGGGCGGAATAATGATTCGATTCATGTTCGAGGAAAACGTTGGCGTTGTGAATCTAGTTCTGCAGACACTTGGACTGGAAGGTAAGACTTGGACAGCATATCCAGAGACGGCTCTCTTTGCACTGATCTTCGGCTCTGTCTGGTTGTGGACAGGCTTCTCAATGATTCTCTATTCTGCCGGGCTTGAGACTATTCCCAACACATACTATGAAGCAGCCCAGATAGACGGCGCATCAAAGTTCAAAATGCTACTTAAGATAACGATTCCATTGTTGAAACCAATCACCGTTGTCGTACTTACAATGACTCTGCTGTGGGAACTGAAGGTCTTCGATATTGTTTATATTGCAACTATGGGAGGGCCAGGTGGTTCATCAAACGTTCTTGCGCTTCAAATGTATCTTTATGGCTTTCGAGAGTGGGACTTTGGAAAATCTGCAGTAGTTGCGGTTTTAATTACCGCTTCAACTCTACTGGCTGCGATTCCCATGATGAAATCGGCGGGAGATGAGGCAGAATGAGAAAGTCAAGGAGAGAGATTGTTCTAAAAACAGTCATTGCCTGGATTATCGCCCTCATATGGATCCTTCCGTTGATGGGCGTAGTTATGACAGCAATTAGGCCCTTTAGTGAAGTACTGGACGGTTGGTGGAGTCTCAAGCCGTTCACTGCAACTCTATCAAACTTCACCGGGGCACTTAATCATCGTACAGCACCACTTTATAGGGGGATGATCAACTCTCTGTTAATTGCTCTTCCCTCTACGGTAATCCCCTTAATGCTAGCAACATTGGCAGGCTATGGAATTTCCAGATATGGATTCCCGTTCAGGAAGACGTTTATTCTAACCGTTGTGCTCACTCTTGCGCTCCCTCAGCAGATGATTGCTATTCCTATCTTTAAAATAATGAGCACTCTTGGGTTGGTAGACACTTACTTCGGTCTTATTCTTCTTCATACTGCGTGGGGAATACCATGGATAACTTTCTTCATGCGTAATTACTTCAAGACCCTTCCGACCGATATGGAGGAGGCAGCCAGAATCGATGGAGCTGGAGACTTGGGTATCTTCTTCAGGATTGTTCTTCCTAATGCTTTCCCGGCAATTGCTTCGGCCTCTGCTTTGCAGTTTACATGGGTATGGAGCGACTTTTTCCTTGCTCTTATTCTCATCTATTCTCCGGACAAACTTCTGGCAACTCAAAGGATTCCATTAATGCGAGGGGTTTACCATGTCGACTGGGGACTACTCTCCGCTGCATCTTTGATGGTGATGATCGTTCCAATTTTTATCTACATATTGCTTCAAAGATATTACGTCAAAGGAATGGTCGGATGGACAATAAAATAGCGGTCTTCTTCCATCGTAAAGCTGGTTTTGAAGGATTCAAATTTCCTGAATGACTGGCGATCATACTTCTATATTTACTCGCAAAGGAGCACTATCAGATCGTTTACATTTGTACCGGTCGGCCCCGTAATGAATAAGTCGCCTGACTTTTCCAGAGCGTGGTAGGAATCGTTGTCGAGCAGAAATAACTGTGGATCTATGCCAGCATCCAACATTTTTTGAACCGTTCTTCCATCGACAATGGCGCCAGCTGCATCGGTAGGCCCATCGGTACCATCGGTGCCGACACAGGCTAGCGTAACACCACTCATTTCCTCAATCCCTAAAGCGAATGCAAGAGCAAGCTCCTGACATCTTCCTCCCAGACCTCTGCCTCTAACATGCACAACTGTTTCACCGCCAATGATCAGAGCGGCCGGCTTTTCCACTGGTCTGTTGTGTGCTTCTTCTCTTGCGATAGATGCCAGAAAAACACCGGCATCTCTTGCTTCGCAATCTAGCGAAGTTGTCAGGATAGTGGCGTTATATCCAATCTCTCTGGCAAATGTTGCTGCAGATTCACAGACTCTCGCAACACTTCCGATAATCTCAGTTTGAACGTTAAACAGACGGTCAGGAGTCTCTACCATCAGCGCCTCGATGATTCTGGAATCAACATCAATAGCGTACTTTTCAAGGACTGCAAGCGCCTGGTCACTTGTACTGCTATCGGGGTAAGCCGGTCCTGAAGCGATCGAATCAAGACGGTCTCCTAAAACATCGGAAAGAACAAGCGTATAAACCTGAGAGGGAGAGACCAGCTTTGCAAAACGCCCCCCTTTTACTGAAGAAAGGTGTTTTCTCACCGTGTTGATTTCGACGATGCTTGCACCTGAACGTAATAGACGATTGTTGACATCAACAAGATCCTCAAGCATCACCCCCTCCAATGGTTTTTCGAAGAGAGCCGATCCGCCTCCCGAAATAAGAAAGAGAATCTTTTCCGGCTTCAATTCCTCAATTCTTTTAAGAGCATAATCTGTAGCTTCTACGGTCTTTCTGTCAAGTATCGGATGCCCAGCTTCGAAAATCTCTACGCGTTCGATATCTCCCTGACTGTAGCCATATTTCGTTATTACGATTCCCGCGCTTACATCTTCACCAAGTTTGTCCATCGCGGCTTTGGTCATTCTCCAGGCTGCCTTGCCAACCGCCAAAAGAAATATAGGACCTTTCAGCCTAAGCTTCTCAAGAGCATTCTTAACGGAGCTTTCAGGCTGAACCGTTTCAATTGATCTCTCAACAATATACTTCGCTTCCTTTTTAAGTTCTCTCAAAATCGAACCTCCTTGATCAACTATTACGAGTGGAATTCTCTTCTCTGAGGGTAACCTACAAGAAGTTTCTGAATAACAATGCAAACTGAACAATTCTAGATGAATTAATTATCAAGTTAAAGAAGGCCAGAAATCCGAGAAGAAGAAGTCCTTAGAAGCAATTTGCTTGTCACTATTACCTCACATTGCTTACCGGTTCAAAAAAACTGCTTCTTTTTTTGCGCCTTATCAAAAGAAGAAGACGGTGCAGAAACACCGTCTTCTCCCATAAACAGATTGCTCAGAGTAATATTGTCAGACCAAGATACGGCCCGGGGAGGAAGTTATAGAGAAGGCTTAGCCCGGCGGTCAAAATAATATTGTCCACTGGTCTCAGCACGAATTCCCATCCTCTACCAAAAACCGGAATGAAGAACAGGAATTTGCCATCAAAGGTATAGGCATTTAGTTCACCTGGTGTGAGAGCCTTTTCGTAGTAAGTGCTAGCCTGGAAGATATAGAAGTCCATTCCTTCATAACCCGTTATGTTTCCAGCTAGATCATACACTACATCTCCGTAGAGACCCTGGCCGAGAATGAAGTTCTTCGGTGCCGCAACGAAAACCGATGCAACAAGAAGGACTGCCACAAGAATCAGGACTTTTTTCATTCGATTACCCCCTTTTGAGTGATATTGAGCTTGTTCTTACTTAACGATTTTACACTTAATACCCGCATCAAGTCAACGTATTTTCAATCTCAGAATGCAATTTCTGGCCTACAGTGTGCGTGATAACCATCAAGGTTCTAACCAGTTTTCACCATCAGAAGAGTATCCTAAGAGATCCAGGGTATCATCTCGAACTCTGTATTTCCAGAGGGTGTACAGATTCTCGACCCTTTCAGATAAGGCAAATCTAGTCTGAATCTCGTACGTGTACTCGCCCCATTCAACTTCTTCGTAATCGGACGAGACTATTTCCAGAAACCCTACATGCTCATTTCCCTTAACAAGCCTCTGATTTATGAAGAGAAGCAAAGTCTCTTCAATCGTAGAAAGGACACTCTCCGGATTGAACACCTCCACTCTGTCTCTCGTAGAAAAAACCATGAGAAACACAGAGAGTACAATCACGGCAATAATTGAGTACTTTCTGATGACAGCTTTTACTTCGCTGTCTCTTTCTGTCTCTAATCGATTATTATTGATCTGCTCTTCTTCGTTCAAAAAACGACCCCTTTCGGGGTCAATTATACATAGCCTCTAATCAAAAAACTACAGCGACGCTCAGTATCACGGAACTCAAAACTGATGATAGAATAGCTGCCGGCCCCTCAAAGAAGAAACCTAGAACGGTGAAAGGAGATGCCGAAGCTCCTGCTCCAACGAGCAGTGTCTGATTGTTCTGAAGAACGAGAGCATAATCAAATCCGACCCCAATATAGGGGAAAATCACAACATTAGTACCAAACTCGTAATAGAAATTGACCTTCTGAAGCTCGAGAGGGCTGAAATATGTCTTCCAGGTCCATCCTAGACCGAGATTTGGACCCGTCCAGCCGGTGATGTTTCCAAAAACGTCCAGTTTGGCTTCTCCATAAACAGGGGCATATAATCCCGCCACAAGTGGCTTCCCGTGTGTCTTATCTGGCCAAACTATAAGGGGCTCTGAAAATACGGCAATTGCAAGACCAAAAACGACAAGAATCAATAGCAACTTCTTCATGTCTATCCCTCCTCTAAGTGTATGAACTCAACCGGAGTCCTCAGCAATTATACAACAGGAGCAGGTAGAACCGATTGCTATTCATATCAGATTTACTGATTGTTGGAAACATAATCCTTTATATCCGAAATCTCGATCTGGTACTTTGTCTTCAGATCCTTCAACAACGAGCTCTTGGGTTCATCGATCGGCAGGCCAAAATATTCAAGGAATGCTTCAAAATCCGGGACCATCCTTTCGATCTCCAACAAGCTTGTTGTACCCTTGATATCAAATGAAGCGGATTGCCCATGATTTTCACTACCAGTCTCTTTCTCTTCTATGACTGCTTCATCTCCAGATGTTTCAAAAGGCCATCTCCCGCTGAAGAGATATGTGAACAGCCCTGGGGGGCCACTAGCCATAACTTCTGAAACAGTTGTTGATCCGTCCAAACCACTTGACTGGACAAATTCGATAATATCTTCAAAATCCACTTTGCTATGCTCGGCCAAAGATGAAATCGGTTCACCTAATTTTCCGATCAGTACTGAAAGATGTTCTCTGGATATCACTTCTTCTTCACCGATAAAACCCAGAATTCCTGTAAGGTCCTTTACTTTGAGCTCGACAGAAACCATCTCAGGTATTCCGAGGCCATTAAAAAGCTGTTCCTTCGAGATCGGATAGTTCTCGACAATTTCCTCAAAAGATGTTGAACCCTTAATATCATCGGGGACTATGTATACTCTCGTCTTTTCCGTCTCAAATTTACCTGTCAAGACAGATAGGCCTACCGGCACCAAAAATGCTGAGAGAGCCAGTATTATGTATGTTTTCACAGATATTGTCTTGCTAGCTTTTGATGACTTCTCAGAAAGACCAAACCCTATCGTGAGTGTTGAATTTGAGTTAGCTGGACAAATATCGACACACTTCATGCATCTGTTGCAGGCCGGGCTGTTCACACTGGAAACCTTCGAGACATTAATCCCTGCAGGACACACCCTATCGCATAGCCCACAATCGATACATGTTGAAGATTTCCTTCTAATACGAAAAATACTGAAGCGGTTGAAGAGACCGTTGATCGCACCCAGTGGACAGGCATAACGACAGAAAGGTCTTTCGATGAAGAGAGAAGCTCCAAGTGTAAGGAGTACTGCGATATAACCGGACAATGCAATTTCATCCGTCCATATATTAAAAAGATTATAGTAAGGGTCGAAACTACTGAATGAAAGCGTGCCGATTCTAGCTGTTTGAACAATTACGAAGATCAACATGGCATACTTCCCAAGACTTAGGATTTTGTTGAGACCTGCAGGGACCTTATTGTAATGTGATCTGAGGAGTTTTCTACCAGCTTTCCCAATCCACTCCTGAACACTTCCTAGCGGACAAATCCATCCACAGAAGAAAGCTCCCGCAATGAAGAGTGAAATCAGCAATCCACTCAGAACAAAAAGGTTGGAAGGATGTATCTTCTGGACGTAGGTGCCATCAGAGACAAGATTGTATAGCGTAACGACACCGCCGAAGGGACAGACAGCATGGAGACTTGTCGTGCCAGGCAGCTCCGCTATGCCCTTCTCAGAAAGATAGTGACCGACACTTATGTAAAGAACAAGAAGGAGAAACAATAACTGCGTAGCAATTCGTGGCACTCTATGGCGACTTTTCACAGTCTTCACATCCTCAACCAGACGATAAACTATTTGACTTGATTAACCTTAGAGTTAGCTTAGAAGCTGAAATGCTAGAATTGTATTATCAGACCTGGTAGGGGTGATGAAAGTGGGAAGAATAATCGTGCTTGCCGGAAATGTTGGTGCAGGCAAGTCTACTGTAGCAAGCGCCATTGCTGAAGGCCTTGGGTTCAATATTCACTACGAATCGGTCTCCGATAATCCCTTCCTTGAGGATTTCTATTACGACCAGAAGAGATGGTCCTATCATCTTCAGACTTACTTTCTTTATCATAGGTATTGCTCGCTTAAAGAAGCTGAAAAGAACGAGGATACAGTCTTCGATCGTTCGATTTATGAGGACAAGGAAATCTTTGCAAGAAATCTCTTTGCGACGGGCAAAATGTCTGAAAGAGAATTCAGTGCTTATGCAACGATGTTTGACTCAATGATAAAGTATCTTAAGAAGCCGGACCTTCTCGTTTATATCGATGCAGATGTCGACACTATTCTAGCTAGAATAAGGCGCAGAGGAAGACAGATGGAAACTGCGGTCCCAATTGCCTATTGGGAACAGTTAGACAGGCTGTATACTAGCTGGATAAGAGAATACGATCTTTCACCAATCTACACGATAGACGCAAGGTCCGTAGATATAGTGATCAATCCCGAAAAGGCCGAAAGAATTACGAAGGAAATAAAGGGCCTTCTGTAGAAACACTCACCGAGCTGTAATAGATTTGCGAGAAACGTAACTTGACATTTTCTCTAGTTTGCTGGTACCATGAATTATCAAAACACGACAAAGGTGATTTCTGTGAGAATGAGTTTAATTTCGATGTTTGTTACAAAAATGCCTCATCACAGACTGTGGCGCCCGGTTCCGGGAGGCGGCACCTTTTAGTCGTGCTCTCAGGATTTAAACAGACCGGGCTTATAGCCCGGTCTTTTATTTTATTGGAGGTGTATCATGAAAAAGCTACTGCTATTTGCAATTCTGATCGCTATGACCATGTCATTCGGAAGTCTGATCGACGAAGTTAAAGAAAGAGGCGTATTGAGAGTCGGGCAGGACGCTGGCTATATGCCACTTTATGGAACCAATCCCGATGGAGATCGAATCGGTCTCGAAGTAGAAATTCTTGAGAAGATGGCCGAAATCCTAGGTGTAAAACTTGAGTTTGTTATCGTAAACTGGGATGGAATAATCCCCGCTCTTGTTTCAAACAAATTCGATGTCATTTGGTCAGCAATGACCATCACTCCTGAAAGGGCCCTTAGGGTAAACTTCTCCGATCCCTATCTTACTGTCGGCCAGATAATTCTCTACAATTCCGACAAATACTCTACGGCCCCTGATGCTGAATATCTCAATAATCCGGAAGTCAAAATTGCCGTTCAGCTCGGTTCAACTGGAGCAGAGGCAGCAAACAGGCTTCTGCCCGAGGCCGAAATCTACATGTTTGAAACAATCGATGAGGCTGCATTCCAGGTCGCTTCCGGAAGGGCTGATGCAATGATATTCGACTCTATATACGCCAGATTCATGGCCAAAAAGTATGACCAGCTGGAGGTAACCGAGGATCTTCTTACTAGAGAGGATTTCGGCGTGGCTATACCGAAGGGTGACTTCGAGACACTTCAGTGGCTAAACACTTTCATTCAATGGATAAAGACTACCGGAACACTTGCAGAGCTTGAAAACTACTGGTTCGTAGAATACGAACCCGAATTCTAAGGAAAACGACATGTCAAGAGCGATGTCGAAAATAACTCTAGGAATAATGGTTGCCGGTCTTCTCTGGTTTTCCTATTCATCAGTGTCAGCAGTCTATCCCTTCAACTGGAGTAGTCTAACCAAATACTACAAGTTATTTCTGGAGGGCATACTCACTACCTTTCAGCTTAGCGTCATCGCTCTTGCTCTTGCCGTAATTGTTGGAATCATTGTAGCACTTGCTAGAGACTCAAAGGTCAACCTACTAAGAGACGCAGGGACTCTCTATGTTTGGTTCTTTAGGAATATGCCACTTCTGGTTGTAATCCTTCTTGTCTACTACGGATTTGGTTCCGCGGTAAACGTAGACAGATTCTGGGCAGGAGTAATTTCACTTTCACTTTTCGAAGGAGCCTACGTGGGCGAGATCTTCAGAGCAGGGATAGATGCAGTCCCGTCCGGTGAAAAGGAGGCGGGTGAGGCAATGGGCCTATACAGGGGTCAGATAATGTTTTCCATTGTCTTCCCCCAAGCATTCAGAATTTCGATACCGCCACTAATAGGTCAGTTGGTTACATTGATTAAAGATAGTTCGCTAGTCTCGGTGATTGCCCTGGGCGATCTTACAATGAGGGCAAGACAAGTAGGGACTCAGACTCTCGCGGTATTCGAAGCCTATATTGTACTAGCAGGTTGTTATCTGGTAATGACTTCGCTGATATCCCTGGTGGGAAGAGTGCTCGAAAGGAGGCTGGCAATTCCATGAAGGAAAAGAGTGTTATTCTTAGTTTATCGAACCTCACAAAATCATTTGATTCACAGGAAGTTCTCAAGAAGGTCTCCTTTGATGTACGAGAAGGAGATGTGATAGCAGTGCTCGGCCCATCCGGTGCGGGCAAGACCACTCTTCTTCGTTGCATAAACAATCTCATAACTCCCGATGGAGGCGACGTATTTTTCAAGGGAGAACGCGTACAAAGAACAAAGCACGCTATTAGAGCTTTCAGATCGAAAGTTGGATTTGTCTTTCAGAGATTCAACCTGATAAGTCATCTAAAAATCATCGACAATGTTGCCTTACCACTGGTAAAAGTGGGCAGAGTTAAATGGACAGACGCGAGAAAGGTAGCGGAGGTTCGTCTCAAACAGGTCGGACTTGCAGATAAATTGATGAGCTATCCATCGCAGCTCTCCGGAGGTCAACAGCAGAGAGTGGGTATAGCCAGGGCTTTGGTCATGAATCCAGACATTGTTCTTCTGGACGAACCAACTTCTGCGCTTGATCCATCACTAGTTGGCGAGGTAATGAGAGTGATCAGGAGGCTTTCTTCTGAAGGGAGAACAATGATCATAGTAACTCACGAGATTGAGTTTGCAAAGCACATTGCGAATAGGGTAGTCTTCCTTGATGATGGAGAAGTCTTTGCCGACTGTAGTCCGAATGAATTCTTTGAATCTGTTTCAGGAGAAATCGCCGAGTTCCTCACGGACCTCTCCGCAGTCGTCTGAGAATTCCTCCAGACTATTGATTGGTTGCGTTCTAAAAGAATGACAGCACAAAGACAATGAGTACAAAGTTTTGCAACGTCTTCTTACTCTCGACGTGTTGATTTTACCGTCCATGAATGGCAAACTATAGTAGACAGATCAACTTGGAGGATTTCATGAGAAGGGTATGGTTGACAGTTATGATGGTTGTTGGAATGCTTTTAGTTTCACCTGTAATGTTATCTGGAGAGATCCGAACGATTTTCGTCACTGCGCCTGCAAGTTTTCCAGACAGATCAAAGCTGGAGGCGGGCATCACAGCACTTAGGAACGTGGGTTACAGGGTCGTCGTCGGAGATAGTTGCCAGGTTTCACTTTCCCCGAGAGAAAAAGCAAATGAACTCAACAAAGCCTTTGCTAACCCTGATTACGACGCAATCATAACTGCGAGGGGCGGTTACGGTTCATACAACCTTCTCGACTGGCTCGATTGGGAGGTAATAGCTTCGAATCCAAAACCTCTTGTTGGTTACAGCGACATCACAGCACTGCTTCTTTCAGTCTATTTCAAGACAGGCCAGACCACATATCATGGCCCAATGGTTGCGGTTGAACTAGGAACAGATTCTCAATCGGTACAGAACATTGCAGCCATTTTCAACGGTGAAAAAACGATCCGCTTCAACTACCAGTCAATTCCTGTGATCGCCGGGAAGATGACCGGCAGGTTGATCCCGGCCAATCTTTCTCTATTCCAGGCTCTTCAGGGGACAGAGTATTTGGGTTCACTAAAAGATGCAATTCTCGTTCTTGAAGATGTGAGCGAGACCAAAGAGTCGCTGGAAAGAATGATCTGGAATATTGCACACCTTGACGAATTTTCATCTTTAAGAGGTGTGGTATTCGCTGGATTCACAGAAATAAAAAATGGAGACTTCGATGATGTAAAACGAATGATCCACGACTATTTCCTGGGAAAGGAAATACCTGTATGGATTGGTCTACCGAGTTATCATGGGGACTTCCCGAAAGTCGTTCTTCCGGTTGGCCAGTGGGTTGAAATCGACATGGAGAAGGGCACGATCGAAATACTTCCGGTTCCCGAAGCAAAGATCAAATAAAGAGAAGAGCGCCGGAAAACGCTCTTCTCCCTCTATATTTGTTCTAATCCTTACTGATCATTCACTGAAGTAGTGTCTAGCGGCATGATAGATGGCAATTGCTCCATCTGCTGCAGCGGTCACTATCTGTCTGACTTCCTTTTCTCTTACGTCGCCTATGGCGTAAACCCCTTTTGTTTTCGTTTCCATGAAATCGTCCGTCTTGATGTATCCAAAATCATTCATCTCGAGTTTGCCCTTCAGAAACTGTGTGTTTGGAATCAAACCAATGAACACAAAGATTCCATCAACCTCTAGAGAAGTGATCTCGCCACTGTCAACATTCTTAATGTTTATCTTTCTGACCTGTGAATCGCCCTCAATGGAATCCACTACTGAACTGTAGATGTACTCGACCTTTCGCGTATCGTTAAGCTTCTTCTGTAGTAGTTTGTCTGCAGTCAACTTCGGCAGATTTTGAACAATGGTTATTTTACTAACCATTTTGCTCAGATAAAGCGACTCATCCAGAGCGCTGTTCCCGCCTCCGATCACCGCAATGTGCTTGTCTGCGAAGAAGTGACCATCACACGTTGCACAATAGCTAACACCTCTGCCTTTGAAATCTTCTTCACCCATTACTCCAAGCTTTCTGGGATTGGAACCGGTAGCAATAACTATTACTCTGGATTTGATCTTTTTACCATTATCAAGGATAACTTCTTTATTCTGACCTTCGTTATCGATATCTACAACTTCTGCATATGTGAAGGGGACATCAAATTCTCTAGCATGTTCAGCCATCTTCTCACTCAATTCCATGCCACCAATACTTGCGAAACCCGTCCAGTTTTCAACGGTCTGAGTATTGTTAATCTGTCCGCCATCAAGTGCCTTTTCAATAATTAAGGGATTCAAACCTGCCTGGACGGCATATATACCAGCCGTAATGCCCCCAGGACCGGCTCCAATGATCGTCACATCGTAAAAATCCTTCAGTTCGGATTTCTTAGCGCTACCAAGTTCGAAGAATGACATTTTGAACCTCCTCAAACTGCCTTCATTACTTGATCTACAAACTGACCCTCAGGATAGGCTCCCACAAAGGTTACTTTGTCATTTATCACGATTTGCGGGACCGATGAGACCCCATATTTCCTCGACAATTCCTGAAACTCGTTTGCCTCAACCATATAAGCCGTTATGTTCTTGTTCGCCATTGCAATGTTATGAGCTGTAAGAACTGCTTTTGGACAGTAAGGACACGTGGTGGTAACAAAGACCTTTATATCTACCGGAGAGTTTATCTTTTCGATCTTCTGAATCGAATCCTTTGAGAGATCAGAAATCGCACCCTTAGAAAAGGAAACGATATCCTGCAGAAGCGTTCCAAACTCATGTCCTGCAGGTATTCCAAGGAACCTGACACCCTTGTCGTCACCTTCCGGATTGAGAAGTACCATGCTAGGTGCAAGCTCTATACGATATTTCTCCGCCATCTCTGAATCAAGATCATGAACTTCGTAACTAATCTTGCTTTCGATTTCGGAAAGCTCTTGCAGCATCTGTTCTGCAGTTGAACAGTAATCACAATTTTTCTCGCTCTTGAAGAGAAGTGCCTTTACAGAGCCCTCCATACTGCTGAAGATTTCCTTTACTTGCTTGGTTATGTTGTCGGGTAGAAGCTTTGCCACTTATATCCCTCCCAAGGACTAATATTTTTATACCCACTAGGGGTATGGTAACACTTATATATTACTCTTCCTTTGACAGCTTGTTTACATAATTATCTCCAAACCATCTGCTAACACCGACGACCAAACAGATTGTCATGAATAAGAGCATGATACTCAACCACTCGTCAGGGTAGAAATACCTTATGTGATTCGACATGAATTCAATCACAGTAGCTATTGCTGTAAAGGAAAGAATACAGTCGGCGAGTTTCCATTTACCTTGAACGATCAAGTAATTCTTGAAGAACTCCTGCCGTGTGTATCCCATAGAAAGAAAGAGCATTCGAAAGGTGTCATCATATCTGGAAGTATGTCTTCCCAGTGATCCATAGATATACAAGTACGAAATAAGAAAAAGAATTACACTATGAAGTCTATTCTCTCTGACGAAAACAATATTGCAGAGGAAGAGAACGCCACTCGCGAAGGCAACATTCATGAACAGGAGAAGAAAATTAGCTTTTCTGATTTGTCGCTGAAACGCAAAAATTGAGGCCACCGATAGAACGGTGGCCAAACCTGCAATAAGCAATGTGCTGAAGAAGATTCTCAGCGTTTCACTTATCAACAATCAAATCACTTCTTGCTAACCTTCTCGTTTCCGTCAGAAAGATCTTTTCCATCCTTAAAGATCTCGGCCATGGAACCTAAGGAACTAAGCATTGCACTACTCTCGTAGGGTAGGAAGACCTTGTTTGCCTTACCATCGGCTATTTGTTTCAAAGCATCGAGATACCTTATTGCAATAACGTCTCTCGTTGGATCTCCTTCATGAATCGCCTTGAAGACATTTATGATAGCGTTTGCCTCGCCCTCGGCCTCTGCCACAAGTTTGAACTTATTAGCCTCGGCCACTCTCTTTATCGATTCACTCTGACCCTCTGCCTGCAGAATCGCCGACATCTTATCGCCCTCGGCCTTCGTTATTTCTGACTGCTTGTAACCTTCGGCTTCCAGTATAACCGCCCTCTTTGTTCTCTCGGCCTTCATCTGCTTCGACATGGCATCCATGATGTCCTGAGGTGGATCGATCTTCTTGATTTCAACTCTTGTAACCTTGACGCCCCATTTGTCTGTTGCTTCATCAAGGACCTCTCTCAAGGTGACGTTAATCCTCTCCCTCGAGGTCAAGGTCTGGTCAAGCTCCATCTCTCCTATGACGTTTCTGAGGTTCGTCTGTGCAAGCTTTATTGCAGCAATCTCGAAATTAGAAACGTTGTAGACAACTCTGAATGCATCGGTTATCTGGTAGTAAATAATCGCGTCTACAGTAACCACTACGTTATCTTTCGTGATAACTTCCTGAGGTGGAACATCTATTACGGTTTCTCTAAGGTCAACCTTCACCATTCTCTCCATGAAAGGTATTATGAACTGGAGACCGGGCTCGGCATCTCTTCTATACTTTCCCAACCTCTCTACGAGTCCTTTCTCGAAAGGACGAATTATCTTTATCCCTGAAGCCGCAATAATGAAGATTACCACTGCAAGTATTAACCAAAAAACCATCTCTAATCCCCCTTTCTTCTATTACTGATTGTTGTTGTTTTGCCTTTCGACGTAAACTAGAGTACCTTCCAGCCTAACTATTTTAACCACAGTATCTACAGGTATTATCTCTCCATTCGCCGAAGTAGCTCGCCAGTCCTCTCCCTCAATCCGGACCATGCCTTTTTCCATAACCGGATTGATCTCCACTGTCACACGTCCCAGAGAACCGACCATCCCATCGATATACATTTTCTTTGGTGAATCTCCTTTTGATAGCTTTTTGGCAATCGGTCTGGAAAGAAGTACCAGGAACGTACTGCTCGAGGCGAAAATCAGAACTTGCCAACCGAGTCCAAGCGAAAACATTGCTGCAAGGCCTGCCAGGAAAGAACCTATTGAAAACCACAGAGAGAAAAAAGTAGGAGTTAGTATCTCCGCTACCAATAAGACAACACCGAAAATCATCCAGCCTATGTAACCCATTCTTTACCTCCTCCCGGAGTACACAGAAAAGTACTACAGTTCAAAAACATGTTCCGGGTGAACAAGAAAAACATCTATTTCTGTATCTTCAAGCTCCTTCTTAATGATATTATGCCACTTCTTAATCTGAGAGTTATATCGCCCAGATATATGATACAGGATCAATCTCTTTATACCTCTGCTTCTTCTAACTGTATCTATGACTTCATCGATACTGGAATGGTTTTGGTTTCTTCTGTCCTTCGCAACCAGGAAAGTACATTCATGCAAGAGTGTTTCAGAACAGCTCACTGTTTCGGGAGAAAGCGCAAAGGTATCGCCGCTTATCGTGACAATCTTCTTCAGGTAAGTATCGGTAATCTCCTCTCTGCCTTTTTCCTTGACAACACGGGCGATCTCCTTCGATGTCAGTCCTGAATAGGCTTCCTTAAGTTTTCTCCGCTCTTCGTAAATGTGATAACCATAGCTGATTTCACCAATTGTGTGCTTTACCCTGAATGGAGTTACGTGTCTTCTGAAACTTCCTGCTGTCCTTAGAAAGACTTCATCGCCGATGTCAAGCGGGTTTATAATCATATTGTATCTGAGTCTGGGATTCATTCCGATTATGAAATCCAGATACGCTTCAATGGCGCGATTGCCAGACGGGAAATTTATTCTTAGCTGCTTGTTTCGGTCTCCCATAGCAGTGTTTCTAGTATTTATTAGACCCCAAAGCCCCGATATGTGATCAACGTGACCGTGAGTCAAAAAGATATCCTTTATTGCATAGACGCTGTTTCCAAGTATAGTAGAGATCCCTTCACCGACGTCGAAGAGAATCCTTTCAGGCCTATATAAAATCCAAGTTGAATACAGAGCCTTGGAGAATATTTGAAACTCCAATTCACTCTTCCTCCAGGCCTTCTACTTTCAAAGCAATCTTACCCTTTACGTTGCCTGGAAGTTTGATATCAATTCTGTACTCACCGGTCTGTTTTATGTGATCCCCAAGATCTATCTCTTTCTTGTCTATTTCAACACCAAGAGCATTTCTTATGTGATTCGCGATGTCGCCGGATGTAACTGCTCCAAAAAGCTTCCCGCTGGTTCCTGACTTCGCCTTTATTATGAAGTGATGTTTCTGCAGCTCATGCAGTAGATCTTCACTGGATTTCCTTATGCGTTCTTCCTTTTCTTCCTTTTGCTTTTGGATCTGCTTCAGTTTGGCCAGCTCTTTCGCATTGGCTTCAACTGCAAAACCTTTCGGAATAAGGAAGTTTCTACCGTAACCATCCGACACGTTCTTCACTTCACCGGTTTTTCCAATATTACTTACATCCTTAAGAAGAATAACCTTCATCGAGAACCTCCTTAAAAAAGGGAGGCTCTTCGCCTCCCTCAAGATCCGATCACTCTTTTGTATAAGGAAGCAATGCCATGAATCTCGCCCTTTGAATAGCTTCCTTAACCATTCGCTGATGCTTGGCACAATTTCCCGTGATTCTCTTAGGGATGATCTTTCCCTTTTCAGTAACATAATCGCGTAGCAAGGAGATATTCTTATAATCAATGTAAGTTGTCTTTGAACCGCAGAGTCTGCACTTTCTTCTGCTTCTTCCTCTTCGCCTATTGTCTCTTACCATAATATTCCTCCTGATTTAGAACGGGATATCGTCGCTCCCCGAATCTTCAGTTTCACTTCCAAAGAAAGTAATGTCATCGTTTTCAGTGCTTTCAACCACATTAGTATCCTGAACCGATCTATCGAAACCTCCCGAAGACTGTTGGGCTTGAGCTTTGGTTTCCATGAATCTAATATTCGAGGCGGCGACTTCGGCATTTGATCTTGGTTCACCATCCTGCGTTTTCCATTTGTTGATTCTTAGTGAACCCTCGACAAGTATTAGCCGACCTTTAGTTAGATAGTTCCCGGCAAACTCGGCCGTCTTTCCAAATGTTACAATCCTTATAAAATCGGTATTGTCGTTGTTGGATGAAGGTACGTTTCGGTCGACCGCAAGCGTAAACGTCGCTATCTGAGTACCACTGGCAGCAAACTTGATCTCTGGATCGCGAGTGAGTCTGCCTATCAGGACAACATGATTGTAGCTAATTGACATCTCTTAATCCTCCGTCTGCTTTACTTCTTCTGTCTTTTCAGATTCTACATCGACTGCTCCATCAGTAGCAGTTTCTTCAGAATTCTCGGGAACTACTTCATCGTCAAGATTTTCGTCTGGGACTTGAGTTTCATCGACTGCCTCTTCCTGCTTCAAGAGCGCTTTCTTCTCAGCCTTTTCAAGGTCCTCTCTTCTGAACGTCTGCCATCTGAAAACCTCAGGCGTAACCCCGTAGAACCTCTCAAGCGTGTCTACTGATTCGGAATCGGCTTTGAACTGGATAACTGTGTAATCACCTTCACTGAAACCCTTTGAAACTCTGTAAGCGAGTTTCCTCATACCCCATCTGTCGAACTTCTCAACTGTTCCTCCGACTCGTTCGACAATGTAGTCTCTCACCTTCTCAGCCGTCGCATTACGATTCTCTTCATCAAGCTTCGGAGAGACAATGAACATCGTTTCGTAAATCCTCTGCATTAACTTCCTCCTCCCTTGGACTGTGGCCTTGCCTTCTTAAGCAAAGCGGGATTTCAACGCATAGAATTATAACACAATGCGAGAATTCTTCAAGAGCGCGCTGTCTAACAATTCATTCCTCCTCGGAAACGGATCGCAAATGCTTCCTTTTCACATGTGTAATCTCTATAGCTGCAAATAATGTAAACTAAAAAGAAAGCTGGACCGCACTATCGAGAAGGGAGGAGTCTTTATCACGGCAATAGTATATGCAACTAGAAGCGGTACGTCCGAGAAGTGTTCCAAGATTCTCTCAGAAAAGCTTTCAGGTGAAAAGACGATTATCGACATTAAGAAAAACCCAAGCCCAGACCTCACGAAATTCGATGCCGTAATTGTCGGAGCCTCAATAAGAATAGGTAAGGTTCAAGGGACTATCTCCGAATTCGTTCAGAGAAATCTTTCCACACTAACAAAGAAACGGTTAGGCGTCTTTTTGTGCATGGGGTCTGGAGAAGAAAACTTCAGCGAGTACCTTTCTCAAAACTTTCCCGAGAGTTTTCTAAATAACTGCAAAGCAAAGGGCTTTTTCGGGGGAGAGTTTGACCTTGAGAGACTGGGCTTTCTTTCAAGGATGATGGTAAGAACCGCTTCCAAAGGCAAACCTCAGCCTCATGTCGTTTCAAGCAATATTGAGAAATTTGTGAAGGAGTTTGAGAACTAGGAATCGGATTTCTTTTAGGGATATCGAAAGAATTCAGTTTCAGGGGGAAGAGATGAAGCGTAGGATATTGATCAGAATACTTTTGGTAGTAGGAATTGTTGTTGGTTCCTTGATAGTAATAATGGTGGTCTTTGTCGTTTCAAAACTAGAAGCAGATCTAAAGGGACTAGACAATCTTGAATTCGAGCAGCTAAATCTATCTACATTGAAAGATGGAATCTACGAGGGCAGTTTTGAAGCGGGAATCGTAAACGCATCTGTGAGAGTAGAGGTTTCCGGACATGAAGTCAGGTCAGTAGAGATAGTTAAGCATAACCACGGTCGAGGGAAGGCTGCAGAATCGATCACTAACTCGGTTGTAGAAAAACAGTCGGTTCAGATCGATGTAGTTTCAGGTGCTACCTACAGCAGCAAAGTGATTCTGAAAGCGATTGAAAACGCTATCAACAGGTAGAATGTTTATAAACTTCTACTTCTCGTCTTTTAGGCTGAATCCTTCCATGAAGGTCCTCTGGAAGAGTAGCAACATAATTAGAGGGGGTATCATTGCGATTATCGCTCCCGCCATTATTATGTTCCATTCTGCAGCTTGCGCTTCGCTAGCCAAAAGCATTTTAATTCCTATCTGAACTACACGCATATTATTGCTGTTGGTAACGATCATCGGCCATAAGTATTCATTCCACATATAGGTGAACTCAATGAGAAAAAGTGCTCCGACGTTCGTCTTCGATAGTGGAATCAATACGCTGAACAAGAATCTCATTGGTCCCGCCCCGTCAATTCTGGCTGCGTCGGAAAGAGAAGAAGGAACCGTCATGAACAGCTGCCTGAAAAGAAGCGTTCCTGTCGCACTTGCAAAGAAGGGGATCGTTAAAGCCCAATAAGTGTCAACCCAGCCAAATGTCCTCATAAGCTCATAAGTAGGCACGATTCTGATTGGTAGCGGCAGCATGTGTGTTATGAGTATGACTGCGAAGAAAAAGAACTTGCCCCTGAAGTTGCCGAAATACGTGAAAGCGAAAGCTGCAAGCATAGAAAGAAAGATCTTGGCAAGCGCCACAGTGACTGCAATAAAGGCGCTGTTAAATATTAACCTCCCCATGTTGACTGTTTTCCACGCTTTAACATAGTTATCGAAAGCATGAACGCTGGGAAGAAACTTCGGGGGGAACGAGTAGGCTTCCTTATCATTGAAAGTGCTCATGGTGAACGCATAGTATATTGGAAACATTATTGCTACTATTGCTACTGTCAATATTAGGTAGCTCAGGAATACTGAAGACTTTCTTTGCTTCATCTAGTCCACCCCACCATCATCCATAGAAGACCTTGCGCTCAGCAAATCTGAACTGCAAAACGGTCAAAATCGCCACAAAAACAAAGAGAACTATCGATTGAGCAGAAGCAAAGCCCGTATCCAGGTTAATGAAACCATCTCTGTACAGCTTATAAACTAGAACCTGTGTAGCATCGCCGGGCCCTCCTTTAGTCATTATGTCTATCAGCCCAAAGACCTGGAAGAATGCGTAAAGTGTATTCATAATCAGGAGAAAAAAAGTTGTCGGGGACAGCAAAGGTAACGTAATTCTGAAAAATCTACGTACGCTGGATGCGCCATCTATCGCAGCTGCTTCAGTAAGCTCTTGAGGAATTGTCTGAAGACCCGACAAGAAGAATATAATGTTGTAGCCAAGCATTTTCCAGGAGGCAGCGATAATTACTGCAATCAGAGCGACTCTTCCGTCCATCATCCAGTTGACTTCGGCTCCAAAAAACGTCTTTAGTAGATACGTTACCGGCCCGCTCGAAGGACTGAACATCAGTGCCCAAATCGTTCCCGCAATGGCCGGCGAAATAGCGTACGTCCAAATAAAAAGGGTTCTGTAGAACTGTAGTCCCCTTAGTTTCTGGTTTAGAAGTACTGAAAGGAGCATTCCCACAGTCAAACCAATTATCACTACGAAGACCGCGAAGACAAGGGTAATCATCAGACTGTCAACATAGTCGGAAGACTTGAACAATTTCGTGAAATTGTACCAACCCACGAAGATTAGCCTGTCTCCAAATGGGGAAACTCTGAAAAAACTCAAGTAAAGAGACTGAATAGTAGGGATAATCAAGAAAACAATTACCACGACTACCGAAGGTAGAAGTAACAAGTACGGCAATAGCTTGTTGGGGAAACGACTGTTCATGCTTAATCACCATCCGGAAAATACTAAAGATCCCCTGACAAATCTGTCAGGGGATCTTAATCTTCACTTACCGTAAATCAATGTGTATTCTTCAAGAACAGTGTTCGCTTTTTCTGCAGCGTCATCAAGAATCCTCTTTGCCTCTCCCTCGTAATCAGTTCCCGTGTACTGAATTGCGTTTTCGATAGCACCGTCGACAATGTCTCTTATTGCAACGAAATTTCCTAGCCTTACTCCCTGTGCTTCTGGAATTCTGGTTCCAGAAAGTATCTGAAGAAAGGCGGTAAGGTGATTTGGATTTTCAGAGAACCAGCCTTGATCCATGAGTTTCTTTACTGCGCTGTTTGTTGCCGGGAAATAGCCGGTAGATTTATGCCACTCTGCGGTAACTTCTGTTCTCATGAGGTACTGGAAGAATTTCCAGATCGCTTCGTATTCAGCATCTGTATGACCCTTCATCACCCAAAGAGTAGCACCACCGATGACGGAATTCCCTTTCGGATAACCTGGAATTGATGGAAGGAATGTGGTACCCATTTCAAAATCGGCCTTTGACTCGATCGAACTCACAGACGAAGTCGACTGAATCAACATTGCAACCTGCTTGCTCAGGAAGGCCTGATTGGCGTCATACTCCCGGCCCCCATAAAGAAATACCTTCGCCTGAGCCCATTTGATCCATTCTGCAAGAACCTTGACACCAAAATCATCATTGAAAAATACCTCAGTTGCTTTGGCCGCTCTACCGTTTTCGTTGTTTGCGTAGAACTGTCCGTGAACGGAATGCATCTGCTCGAATACCCATGCTGGCCAGCCGAAAGATATTCCTCCCTGAGCAGCTCCCGATTCGACAATCTTTTTTCCCATCTCGTAGACCTCTTCAAAAGTAGAAGGAGGTTCGTTTGGATCAAGTCCTGCGGCTCTGAAGATATCCTTGTTGTAATAGAGGATCGCGCTTGAAGAATTGAAGGGCATAGAGTAAAGTCGATCACCAACAGTGTAATAGTCAAGAATTGGTCCAATTACGTCTCCCCAATCATAGTCCGGGCAGAGAGCTCAAAGACCGGTTTGATCGCGCCACTGTCCAGCATAGTCTGAAGGCCCACTTCGTAGACCTGGACAATGTGAGGTTGATCTCCCGCTCGATACGAAGCTATGGCCTTGGTAAGTGTCTCTGCGTATGAACCTGTGAACTGAGCCACCACTTCAATGTCGGGATTTTCGGCATTGAAACCTTCGACAATTGCTTCGACCGCTCCCAGTCTGCTACCACTCATAGCGTGCCAGAAGTTGATCGTGGTTTTTCCGAAAGCAAAGATCGATAGACACAGAAGAACTAACACAAGAAACTTTTTCATAATACCCCTCCCTTTTCAAAAATTGAAAACGGTGGAACGTCCGCTCAAATTATAGCACCGTGCTCAGGTCCATAGTAAGCTTGTTATGAGCTGACCATGTCCGACTATTGGCTTCTAGAACTGGAAAGACAGTTGTTTCTGCCCGAATCGGAAGAAATAATTGAATGTCTATTTTTCGTGTTGCAGTTTCAATATCACTATTGAGTAGGAGATTTGACAGAGCTGACATTTTTGATGAGCTTCAAAACGAATGTTAAAAGAAGCTCAAATCAACACATTTTTCCGCCTGCTTATTACTATGTAGAAAATAATCATTACTACAGACGAGACAACTCCGACGAATCCGAAAAACCTGAAAGCAAAGGTAACTGACAACAAGTCAATGACAATTCCTCCTCCGATCGATCCCACTATGAAAGTCATCCCCGATCTCACAACCCAGAAAAGACTTTCGGCCTTCACAAGGCTCTTACCGGAAAGCTCGTAGTGTATGAAATGATACAGGGAGTAGTACATGAGAATATACGTCAAGCCGTGTGAAAACTCGACAAGATAGAGCAAAACTTCATTTGTTGCATAAGATATGAGAATCGTCCTCACCCCCATTACGATCATTCCGAACAGCAGAATCTTCATGTTTCCAATCTTCTCGATTATTCTATCGGCAAAAAGAAGGAAGGGTATTTCTGAAAACGCGGTAATGGCAAAGACCGTCCCGACAACGGACGAATCCATACCATTTTCCCTGGCATAGACAGCAATAAAGGTGTTATGAAAGGAATTCAACGTAACACCGACGAACATCCCAACAGTCATCATCGTGAGTTGAAAAGTTGAGCCTGTACCTGAAGGGTGCTGCTGATCTGCCGTTTCCAAATCATCCGTTTTTGGACTAATAAAGAGAGAAGAGATAGCAAGCACTGATGCCGATGCTGCAAACAACCAGAAAAAACTAAGACCCACTAATCTGCTCAAGGCTAGTGAGGTAATCGCAAAACCAATGGTCCCGAAAAGTCTTACGCGATCGAACCGACCACCAGAACTCTTCAACTTATTAATGATTATCGAGTCTCCTAGCGGAACTACAGCAGAGAAAAAGAATGATAGCAAGATCATCATAAATAAAGTAGTCGTGAAACTCTTGATAACGAATATCGGCCATATTAACAATACTGACGAAAGAGATACAATATAATATATTTTGTCATAACCGAATTTACCGCTGAGTTTAAACCATAACGGACTCGAGACCAGAGAGACGACGGGCAGCACCGCCATAAGGATGCCGATTTTCGTTGGAGAAAAACCGGAAATATCAAAGTATTGGCTGAGAAGGTTTTTTGTGGCCAAACTCGAGTAAATCAAGGCTTCAAAGAAGAGAATACCTAGGTTCAATGCGATCTCCTTCCGAATGACTAGTAGATTATACAACCAATAATTCAAAACTGTTAACTGGAGTGTGATTATGAAGATTATTACAAGAATTCTTTTGATTACTGTTTTCCTTGCCGTCTCCACAGCATTTTCTTCAACCGGCAATTTTGATGTTCAGGGTCATCGCGGCTGTAGAGGACTTATGCCGGAGAACACACTGGCAGCTTTCAATTTTGCTATGGAACTGGGCGTGGACACAATCGAGCTAGACACTGTGGTAACGAGAGATGGCGTCGTAGTTATCAATCACGACCCGTACCTAAACCCTGAACGTACTAGAAAGGACGGGCAGTTCATCAGCGAATCTGTTCTTATCAAGAATCTGACCTTTGAGCAGCTAAAAGGATTCGACGTTGGTAGTATCAGAGAACCCGACAAATGGCCTCAACAAAAGCAACTGGATGGAGAAAGAATTCCATCCCTTGAGGAAGTACTTTCTCTGATAAAAGTGCATAACAACAGTCACGCAAAACAAATAAAAGTAAATATTGAAATAAAGCACTACCCTCAGAGGCCCGAAGACACAATAGATCTAACGGAACATGTTCGGAAAGTTCTTGAGATAGTCTACGAAAAAGGGTTCGAACGACTATGTACAATACAGTCCTTTAACTGGGAAGCACTGAAGATCTCCAAGGAGCTTCAACCTTCTGTTGAGACCGCCGCACTTGTATCGAGCACAAACCTTGACAAAACTGTCTGGACAGCAGGTTTGAGATTGAAGAACTTCGGGTTTGATATTGGAAAGATGCTTGCCACCACTGGATGTAATATTATTTCTCCCAACTATAACTTAATGAGTGATGGTTGGGTGAAGAGCGCTCATCAATCTGGAATGAAAATCATTCCCTGGACAGTAAATGAACGGGATGAAATGAAGAGATTGATCGGCCTTGGTGTTGACGGAATCATAACCGATTATCCAGACAGGCTTTTAGAAGTTGTTTCAAACCAATAGAAAAGCCTTTCTCCTTGAGAAAGGCCTCTCATAAAAACGTTTTACACATCACCAATACTGATTATACAACATTTCAAAGGATATTAGCCCTGACTATAGTGAACAAAGGCAAAGCAACACTCTGCGTTTACAGATCAAATGATTTCGTAATTTCAAGTGTAATCGAGTCCATATCTCGACACTCAAGAGGAAGCAACAAGGTCACATACTCACCCCGTATTCTGCCGTTACATATAATGCGCTTTGAATCGTAGGGGCCACAGTGTTCCGGTATGAACTCCTCACCGAACTCTGACAAAATAACATCCTCAGGCCTGAATACATTGTCACCCACTCTGTTGATACCCATTGTAGAGAAGAGTTCCATAACAAAGAGCGAGTTCGGTTCATCATAAACCTCTCTTGGTGGCCCTTGCTGAACTACATTTCCGTTGTCCATCACATATACTATATCTGCGACTGCCAACGCATCTTCGGGATCGTTCAAAACAATTAAAACCGACTCCCCCAGTGCCATCAACAAACGTTTCATTGTGGATCTCAGTTCAGTTCTGATCTTCTTGTCGAGTCTTTCAAAAGGCTCATCAAGCATAATAATATTGAATTTCTTCACCGTCTCTCTCGCAAATGCTGTGAGTTTTTTCATACCTGCAGGTAATTCTTTTGGCCAACGGTCAAGATAATCGGAGAGGCCATCTAGTTCTTTGGCTCTCTTAGCGACTTTAACGTCGGCTTCCTTGTCTCTCGAAATCAAGAGCGGAAAGGCAATGTTGTTGTGTGTGTCCATGTGCGGAAACAGTGCGTTTTCCTGAAACACGAATGCGAGTCCCCGGAGATGGGGCTCCAGAAAAGTGACATCCTCTCCGTTAATAGTCACAGTACCAGAGAAGGGCTCTTGAAGTCCCGCAATCGTTCTCAAAAGAAGCGTCTTACCGCAGCCTGAAGGCCCAATTAGCCCGACTGTCTCCCCTTTTTCTACGAAAAGGTCTATCGGTCCCAAATCAAAAGTTCCAATTCTGCTTCGCAGGTCCTTTACTTCGAGAGTTCTCATTAGATCACCTCCCATCAATGATTATATCTTTGCCTTAAGCAAAGCCGACGGTTTTTTCCTTCAAAGATATTTGGAGCAGGCTTTAATAGATTGGTTATTATGTTTGAGAACTGGCGCTTGTCGAGCTATACTATTATCAAAGCTCTATCAATTCACCTTTTGTTTTTCTCAATGACATTCGGACAGCCATAATTATGAAAATACATCTGTATGGGAGTGAAAATAGTGTCTAGACATCTTCTTAGTAAGGCCGAAGAATACCGGGAAGAACTCACGAGATTTCTTAGCGATCTGGTTAGCATCCAAAGCTTCTCTGCCGGCGAAAAAGAGGTGGTTAAGAGAATCGAAGTGGAAATGAACAAAGTCGGTTTTGACGAAGTGAAGATTGATGGGCTGGGAAATGTTCTAGGAAGGATAGGAAACGGCAAGAAAATCATCGCCATGGATGCCCATATCGACACGGTAGAAGTTGGGAACGAAAGGTTATGGAAGGTAGATCCTTTTGGTGGACTGGTTTCTGACGGAATTATATACGGGAGAGGAGCTTCAGACCAGAAAGCTGGAATGGCAGCAATGGTCTATGGTGCCAAAATCATGAAAGAAGAAGAACTTCTTGGAGACTTCACCCTTTACATTACAGGAACGGTAATGGAAGAAGATTGTGACGGCCTCTGCTGGAGATACATTATTAAAGAGGACGGAATAAGGCCCGATTATGTTGTCATTACTGAACCGACAAATCTGAACATTTATAGAGGTCACAGAGGAAGAATGGAACTTCAAATTAGAACTTCAGGTCTCTCGTGTCACGCTAGCGCTCCCGAACGAGGAATCAATGCTATTTATAAAATGAGCCGAATCATTCAGCAAATCGAGGGTTTGAATGAAAGGTTAAGAGATGACCCCTTCCTCGGAAAGGGAACGATAGCAGTGACTCAGATCTTCTTCAAGTCTCCATCTCAAAACGCCGTCGCTGACGAATGCACCATACAGATTGACAGGAGACTGACAGCAGGCGAAACCAAAGAGACGGTTATAGAGGAACTCAAAGACGCTATAGGAATTTCAGGCGAAGAGGCGGAGATTTTGGAGCTTTTCTACGAAAGACCTTCGTACACTGGACTTGTCTATCCAGTCGAAAAGTACTTTCCGACATGGGTAATGGATGAAAGTAGTGAAATTGTTCAGAAGACAGTAAATACTTACAGGGAGGTCTTTGGAGAAGAGCCCTTTGTCGATAAATGGACTTTCTCCACAAATGGAATCGCAACGGCCGGTGTCTTTGCAATTCCGACAGTCGGATTCGGTCCTGCAAATGAGATTTTCGCTCACAGCCCGGACGATCAGTGCCCTGTGGATCATCTAGTTAAAGCGGCGGCCATGTATGCTCTTCTTCCATTAAGACTTTCTCAGTAGATTAGGAGGTAACATAATGAGTAGCATTTTGAGAGGCAAAGACTTCATTACCACACAAGATTTCGACAGAACTGAAATCGACCTTATGTTAGATTTATCTTCTGATCTCAAAAGAAGGTTTGCAACAAATGACCCCACACCTTTGCTTCCTTACAAAACCGTGTTTTTGATGTTCTTCGATCAATCTACGCGAACTCGAAATTCGATGGAAGCGGGAATTACACAGCTTGGCGGTCACGCGCATTATCTAGATCCATCGACAATGCAGACGGCACATGGAGAGGTTCCGAGGGATACCGCGATGATCCTTTCAAGATACGGTCACGCGATAGCGGTAAGACATTGCAAGTTCAAAGTCGGGAATTCCTACCTTCGATCTCTTGCAGAAAATGCAGATGTACCCATCCTGAATCTCCAGGATGACATCTATCACCCGATGCAGGTCATGGCTGACATAATGACAATGCGCGAGAGATTCGGAGCAAATCTTAGCGGACTGAAAGTTGCCATCACATGGGCTTATGCTGAAAGCCATTTGAAGCCTCTTTCCGTTCCCCAGTCACAGATTCTTCTTTTTACAAGATACGGAATGGACGTCAAACTGGCATATCCCGAAGGGTTTGACTTAATGCCGGATATCGTTGACCTGGCGAAGAAGAATGCAGAAGGAAGCGGTGCCAGGCTGGAGATACTTCACGATATGGATGAAGCCTTCAGAGATGCTGATATTGTGATTCCGAAATCATGGGGTGGTTTCTATGTTTCAGACGATCCCCAGGAAATAATGACGGAAGTGAGAAGAAACAAAGATTGGATATGCACTCCAGAGAGAATGAAGCTGGCTAACAAGAGGGCCATTTACATGCATGCACTCCCCGCCGACAGAGGCAGAGAAGTAGTGGATGAAGTAATAGACGGCCCACAGTCAGTTGTCATAGACGAAGCAGAAAACAGATTGCACACGGCCAAAGCTATCATGGCTCTTACAATGGGTGGAAGATCGTGACTTACGACCTTGCCCTTGAAAATGGAACGGTATGCACGGAGAATGGACTCTTTCCTGCAAACGTTTACGTTGAGGGTGAGGAAATAAGAGTGATTTCCTCGATTAAAGAGAAGTTGCCGGCAAAAGAAAGTATTGACTGCTCCGGTCTCTTCCTGCTTCCCGGATTCATAGATCCCCATGTGCATCTAGGGCTGGCTCTTGGAAGATACACTTCTGCCGATAACTTTGAATCTGGATCGGCTCTTGCTCTGAGTGGTGGAGTAACGACGCTCATCGACTTTCTCGATCCAATCTCCGATCTTGCGCAATTTGAAACTGCTATAAAAGATCGAATGACAGCAGCTAAGGACAGCAGAGTAGATTACTCATTTCACGTAACCTTGGCTGGCAACCCGAGCTTCTCCGCGGAAGAAATCGCTAGATCGTCAATAGCCGCCAAAATGCCTTCGATAAAGGTTTTCACTACGTATAGCTCTTCCGGTAGGCGTTCGAGCGATGGGATGATTTACAGTCTGCTTTCACTTTCAAGAAAGCTTGGATTCGTTTTGATGGCCCATTCGGAGAACGATGAGATAATCAGAGAAAGGGAAAAAGAATTCTCCAGGCCAACTTACAGAGATATCTCATCTCTTAGGCCGACTATTAGCGAGCTTTCCGAAGTTGCAATGCTTTCGCTAATCTCTCTGGAAGAAGAAGGACAGCTTTATATCGTTCATGTTTCAAGCGGTAAAACAGTTGAAGCTCTTTCTTCCCTTGGCCTCGACTGGAGAAGGTTCACAAAACTTGAAACCTGTCCACAGTACCTACTACTTAATAATGATCCACTAAAAACCGATCAAGGATACCTGAACACATACTGCCCGCCACCGAGGACAGATCAAGAGCGCACTCTTCTTCAATCTGCGCTTCGTAAAGGAGAGATATCTTCTATCGGAACAGACCATTGCCCGTTCCTCAACAGGGAAAAATGGGAAAATCGAGACGATTACCCCAAGATACCTAACGGTACTGGCTCGCTGGGTATTTCTTTCGCAACCATCAACACGATCCTCGACGGTGATCTCAAAAGGGTTTCCTCACTTCTCTCGACAAATCCAGCGAGAATTTTCGGCCTCTTTCCAAAGAGGGGAGTTCTGGCCCCAGGAAGCATTGCTAATATTGCCATTGTCGATAGGGATGTGCAAAGCACTGTATCGAGGTCACGGTACACACGGTCAGACCACTCACTGTTTGAGGGTATAAAACTTAGAGGTTCCGTAGAAACCGTAATTCACAGAGGGAAACTCGCCTTTAAGAACGGTGACATCCTTTTACCGAAAGCCTCGGGACGCTTCATTGAAAGAGAGAACATTTACTGGGAGAAAGGCGCATGCAGATAAACAACGTTTCGATTTATACAAATGATGGAGATTATATTCCAAAGGGATTCGTAAGGGTAGAAAATGGAAAGATAGTCAAGGTAGCTACCGGAGAAAGCGCGTATAACGGCGAAAACTTCTATTTCGAAGGTAAGTTGCTCATGCCATCTCTGGTTAATGCCCATACTCACATATATTCAACGTTCGCAAGAGGGTTAAAAGTAGCTCCATTCAACCCTTCGTCTTTCACGAAATTACTCGAGCAACTGTGGTGGAGACTGGATAGAGCAATGACAGTAGAAGATCTCAAGATCTCCGCCTATGTGGCTGCTATAGAATCTCTTAAGAGCGGAGTTACATCTCTCTTTGACCATAATTCCTCTCCAAATGCAATAGAGGGTTCTCTTCGAGGTATCGCTTCTTCCGTGAATTCGGTTGGCCTAAGATACTGTGGAGCTTACGAGGTTTCGGACAGAGACGGAACGGAGCGGCGCGATAAAGGGATAAGGGAGAATTTGGATTTTAGCAGCGAAAGCTCGGCATACAGAAAGGGCATATTCGGACTCCATGCCTCCTTCACTTTATCTAATGAAACGCTTTCCCTTGCTTCAAGAGGGATAGCAGGAAAGATTCCCATACATGTCCATGTCGCGGAGGGGCCTGAAGATCAGGAATACACAGTTAGTGTTCATGACTCGAGAGTTCTGGAAAGATTTCACAGGGCAGGACTGATGACGGAAAACTCGATCTACGCTCACTGCATCCACACTACACCTTCCGAAAGGGCTCTTGTCAAAGATTCAAGAGGATACATCGTCGTAAACTGTCAATCCAACGTGAACAATGGCGTTGGCTTTCCAGAATGGAGAAACTTTGCTAATGAAGGCATAAGAATACTTCTGGGAAATGACGGGTACGGGTTCAACCTGTGTCACGATGTTAGGTTCTTGATCCTTTGCCCTCATTACATTTACCGTGATCCGAAAGTTAGTTCTTCAGGTGATATCGGCCGTTCGCTTTTTGGCTCAAACTACGATCTGGCAACAAGGACCTTTGGCGTAAATCTTGGTACAATCAGGGTAGGGAGCAGCGCAGACTTCATCCTTCTAGATTATAAGAGCCCGACTGAAATTACGGTTGAGAACTTCTTCGACCATTTCTTTTTTGGTATATGCGAAAACATTGCAGTCAGCGACGCTTTCGTAGGTGGTGAACGAGTGCTGGCGGAAGGAAGACCCACAAGAGTTAATGAAGATGAGATATACAAAGAGGCTAGAAAGCTTTACAAAGCTTTTGAAAAAAGGTTCTGAGGAGGTGCCTGGTGAAACTCGCTACTGAGATAGCCGGGATTCATCTAGAGAATCCCCTTATGCCCGCTTCCGGGCCACTAACCGGCGACCAGAGAAAAATGCGCGCAATAGAGGCGATGGGAGTAGGTGCAATGGTAACAAAAACAATATCAACGGTTGCAGCCAAGGTTCCCAGACCATGCATTATCGCAGAAAGGGACTTCGTAATAAACACAGAGCTTTGGAGTGAATTCTCACCTGAAAAATGGCTTAATGAATTTCTTCCAGATTACAGGAAGGAATCAGCGCTTCCTTTAATCGTTAGCCTAGGCTATTCACCAGAGGACTTAAGAAAGCTGGTCCCACGATTCGCCAAATTCGCAGATGCCTTTGAGTTGTCAACTCATTATGTTGCCGATGATCCGTCGCTTATCAGAGAACTTATCTCTGCAGTAAAAGCGGGAACCGAAAAGCCTGTCTTTCTGAAATTTGATCCTTCGGTTCCCGATCCTGCGGAGATGGCGAGAGTTGTTCAGGAATCAGGTGGTGACGGAATCGTCGCTATCAATTCACTGGGTCCGGTTTACCCCATGGATCGGAGAGTAAATCGTTCTTATTTAGGAAGCAGAGATGGTTTCGGTTGGATTAGCGGACCGGTAATAAGGCGGCTATCCCTCTCATCGGTGAGAAGAATTCGTGAAGGTTGTACGCTCCCAATAATTGGAGTAGGCGGGATTGTCAGCGCAGACGATGTCGTAGACTTCTTATGCGCCGGGGCTTCTGCAGTTCAAATGTTGTCGGGAGCCCTGATAAGGGGAAAGGGGATATTCAAGAGAATTCTCGAATCGCTTCCCTCAGCTCTGGAAAAGAGAGGTTTTAAAAGCGTTGAAGAAGCAGTTGGCTCTGCAAAGGGCCAGAAAGAGTCCTTTACCGTAAGAAATCCTATAATTGATCATGATAAGTGCACTAGATGCGGTCTTTGCGTGGAGGTCTGCCCGTATTTTGCACTCAGTCTTCAGGAAAAAGTGGAGGTAGATTCAGCGGAATGCTTTGGTTGCGGACTTTGTGAATCCATTTGCCCAGTGGCTGCAATCGGAGGTGTCCTGGTTTGAGCAAGTTTCTTCTCAAATGTATAACATGCGGAAAGGAGTTTTCAGAAGAGGAAGTGGAATACTATTGTCCAGTTTGCGGCGAGCGTAGAGGAACCCTGGAAGTCGTTTACGACTTTGATCAAGTGAGAGAAAAATACGAGTCTTCTTCGGTCGATCTCAACAACAGGGGTATTTGGGCATTTGATTTTCTTTTGCCATTTGAGAATTGTACCGATACTCCAAGGCTCTTCGTAGGCAATACTCCTCTATATAGAAACCATTCTTTGGAAGAGAAATACAGAGTATCGGAGTTACTCCTTAAAGACGACGGCAGGAATCCGACTGCTTCATTTAAAGATAGAGCAAGCGCTGTTGCAGTCTTAAAGGCGAAAGAAAAGTCTTTTGATACCGTTTTCTGCGCTTCAACGGGAAATGCAGCCAGCTCGCTTTCGGGATTTGCAGCTGTTAGTGGGCTGAAGAGCGTGATTTTCGTCCCTGCTACAGCTCCTGCCGCCAAGATTACTCAGCTACAGGTGTATGGATCAAAAATTCTGGCAATAAATGCGAGCTACGACCGGGTATTCGATTTGTCGATGGAAATCGGTATGTCAAAGGGTTGGTACTGTAGAAATAGCGCAATAAATCCATACCTGCTTGAGGGGAAGAAGACTTGTGCAATGGAAATCGCACTCAAGACGAAAGATAAACTACCGGATTTTGTTTTTGTTTCGGCAGGTGATGGAACTGTCTTATCGAGTTTCTACAAAGGGTTTGAAGATTTGATGAAGCTCGGTGTGATCTCTAAAATTCCAACCATAGTGGGAGTTCAGGCAGAAGGTTCAAACGCAATAATGAGAGCTTATGAAAGAGGATACCCATTTGAGCCAGTAGATATCGAGGCAAGAACGGTTGCGGACAGCATCAGTGTGGGAAAGCCAAGAGACGTTTTTAAGGCTTGCAGGTACACACAGAAGCATAATGGTTTGTTTCTTTCCGTTTCGGACCACGAGATTCTCGGGAGTATAATTGAACTTGCCAGAGAAACCGGTGTGTTCGCCGAGCCGGCAGGCGCTACGGCATTTGCAGGCTTCAAGAAGGCCAGAAGATTGAGTATTGTGAACGAAAGAAGTAGTGTTGTCATCGTGGTAACTGGAAATGGTTTGAAGGACCTTAAGAGCGTTTCATATGTGCTTCCAAAGGTCGAGACTTTGCCACCGGTAAAAGATGCAATTGAGGAGGCTCTAAATGAAGATCAGCTTCACACTCAACAATGAACGGTTATCAATGGATGTTGTCGAAGATATGAGACTTCTGGATTTCTTGCGTGATGAACTGGGCCTAACTGGGACAAAAGAAGGTTGTGGCGAAGGGGAGTGCGGTGCCTGTACCGTTATCATCGACGGGAAGGCGGTCAATTCCTGTCTCGTCCTTCTTCCCGAAATCGATGGTTCCGAGGTAACCACAATTGAAGGTCTCTCAAAGGATGGGGAACTAGACACCATTCAGAAGGCTTTTGTAGACGAAGGAGCTGTCCAATGCGGGTTCTGTACTCCAGGCATGATAATGTCGGCAAAGGCCCTTCTTGATAGAAATGATTCGCCAAGCGATGAAGAGATAATGGAGGCAATCGAAGGCAACCTTTGTAGATGCACAGGTTACTACAAGATTGTCCAGGCAATTAAGACCGCCGCAGAAAACCTCAGGAAAACTAATGGAAAGTAATTCTGTTTCGCTGATTCTTCTGGCGGCAGGGGAATCCAGTCGCTTTGGAGATGAGAAGCTCTGTTCTAATTTTAGGGGAAAGCCTCTCCTGCAATGGTCTCTCGATAATCTGAAGAATGTTGGTGTTCTTAACAAGTTTCTAATTATTAAGCCTGGCTTCGAACTCAATAGATTCGATACGGGAAGCTTCAAAATATTGATAAATGGTGATTACAGAAAGGGAATTTCGACCAGCATAGTTAGAGGACTTCGCGAATGTGCTGAAGAGCGCACTGGGATTGTACTCATGCTTGCCGATATGCCTTTGGTTAGCGGAGAAGATGTCGAATTTCTTCTGGAGTCACTTCTCCCTGAAGATGAGATGGTCTCCTTTGCGTATGACGGAAGAAAGGGTTTCCCGACATTCATAGCAAAGAAGCTATTTCCCGAGCTCTTGAAAATCACTGGAGATAGGGGTGCTTTTCAGCTTGTTAAGAATGGACGAGCGAAGATCCGTGAAATAGAAGGCAGCGAGCGTAATGTATTCGATATAGATTCTCCAGAAGATAGACTGCAAATCTGGTGAGGTGTTCTTGAGATTTTGCTAAAAGCTTCATTTTGCTCGAGAAATCCGGAGGTGAGGTTAGTGTCATTCAACGTTCTAATGCCAACCAGTGAAGAGGAGCTAGTTTCTCTTCTTTCGAAGGAAAGCAGTCACATTCTCGCAGGCGGCACCGACCTTCTCGTAAAGATAAGGTTGAAGAGAGTGATTCCTAAGATTGTAGTTAGCCTTAAACATCTAAAGGGCCTTGACACAATTGAGGATCTCGGCGATAAGATAAGAGTTGGCTGCAGGGTAACGATTTCCGAACTCTTGAAGAGCGAAATAATCGACCGACACGGAAGAATCGTACAGATGGCCTTAAGACAAATAGGGAGTCCACAGATTAGAAACCGCGCCACTCTTGCTGGAAACATTGTTAATGCCTCCCCCGCCGGGGACTCGATAGTTGCGATGGTTCTCACGAACGCCAGTTTGTCAATAGGAAGCGCAAATGGTGAGAGGCATGAAAGAGTGGTGGACTTCATAAAGGGTCCTGGGGAGACAACTCTTTCAAGAGGAGAATTCGTGAAGTCAATAACTTTTGAGAAGACTGACGCTCTCTTTCCGCAGTTCTACAAGGTTGGTCAGAGGAATTCTATGGCCATTTCGGTCGCTTCCGTTGGATCGTTGACTTCTGAGTCGGAAATTAGGCTTGCCTTTGGATCTGTTGCGCCTACCGTTGTCGTACCGATCGAGGCTTGTGAATACTACTCTGCAAAGAACGGGTCATTTGACGAAGAGCGGTTTGTCGAACTAGCTATGAAATGTGTGACACCCATTGATGATGTTAGAGCGACCGCCTGGTATCGGACCACTGTAGTAAGGAATCTGATTCATAGAACTCTAAAAGTCTGGAGAAAGAAGGGATACAATGCTGTCTAATGTAAACGAGTACTTCAGACCTAAGACAGTCGAAGAGGCTTACGAACTTATGCAGAATGACAGAGATCATTCGATTTTCTTGTCTGGAGGGACAATTGTAGCACTTATGGAGTCCTCAAGAATTGAAAAGATAATCGACTTGAAGTCTCTTAGGCTTGACACAATTTCAGTTACGGAGGGTGAAATAGTTGTCGGAGCAACTACGACTATTGAATCCTTTAGAAAGGATCCAGTTATCAGGAAGGAATTCGATGACTTCTTCTACGATGCTTTCTCATTAGTGGGTTCCTGGCAGATCAGGAACATGGCAACAATAGGGGGCTCGGTCGCTCCAAAACTTGGATGGTCGGATGTGAGCACCTGCCTTCTAACAACGGGTTCTAGTCTCATGATCTATGGGGTAGATGGGTATCAGAGGATGCTAGTATCCGATTATTTTGCTTTACCTACAGGAGAAAAGCCTCTAATAACCCATGTAATGTTGAAGAGAGACGGCTGGGTTTCGGCCTTCGAAAAGTTCTCTAAGACTACTTTCGACATTGCAACCGTAAATGTTGGTCTTTCAATTATTCCCGAACGTAACCGAATAAAGGGTGCCAGGGTCGTATGTGGATCGAGACCTCAGTATCCAGCGAGATTCGAGAGCGTCGAAGTGGCAATGGTAGACCTGGAGATAAACGATGTAATGCCTGCGATAGTTAGAAGTCTCGTTTACGAAAGCTTCTCTGGAGGATCTAACATGACCGCTTCTTTCGAGTACAGGAAACATCTCGCGTCCGTCCTTGCCCAGAGAGCTGCTGAAAAGGTTAAGGAGATGATCACATGAAAATAGCTCTTACTGTTAACGGGAAACTTCATGATATCGATATCGATCCAGGAGAATACCTGCTCGATGTACTGAGAAGAATCGGCTACAAAAGTGTCAGAAGAAGCTGTAATTCGGCAAGTTGCGGCACTTGCACAGTTCTCTTGAACGGCAAACCAATACTCTCTTGTTCTACTTTTGCAGCCTCGGTTGACGGTCAAAACATCGAGACTGTCGAAGGAATGGCAGATGGAGAAAAGCTTCACCCAATTCAGGAAGCTATTCTCGAAGAAGGGGGTGCTCAATGTGGATACTGTATCCCTGGACTAATAATGGCAGGAGAAGCTCTGCTAAGAGAGAATAGCGATCCTTCTGACGAAGAGATAAAACTCGCGCTAAACGGCAATATTTGTAGATGTACTGGCTACGAACCGCAGAACAGAGCAATCAAGAAGGCAGCAAAAGTGATGAGAGGTGAACTGGATGACTGATTCCTTCGTGACCGTAGGAAAACCAAAAAGGAAGGTTGATGGTCTTGCAATAGTCAGAGGTAAACCGGTATACACCCCAGACTACGATATGCCAGATGCTCTAGTCGTTAAGTTACTTCGCTCGCCCCATGCCCACGCTTTAATAAAAAATATTGAAACCGAGCAGGCAAAGTTAATTAACGATGTTGTGGATATCTTCACTTTCAGTGATGTCGAGAGGATACCATATACAAGGGCCGGTCAGGGCTATCCCGAACCGTCGCCGTACGACACCTTTCTCCTGGACAGAAAGGTTAGATACGTAGGTGATCCAGTGGCAATCGTAGCTGCGAAGACTGAGAAAGCAGCAAAAGACGCACTGAGAAATATCAAAGTTGAGTATGAAATCCTCGATGCCGTCTTAGAAATGAAAGAAGCTACAAAAGAGGGGGCGCCGATCATTCACGATGAAAGCGAATGTGCTGGAGTCTACGACAAATCCAGAAACATTGCGGCGCATTATGAAATGGATCTCGGAGATGTCGAAGAAACGCTCAAGACTTGTGATGTTGTAATCGAGAGGACTTATCATATCGACACACAGCTTCACGCAGCGCTTGAACCACACAACGCGCTTACATATTTGGACTCCGTCGGGAGGCTCATAGTAATCACTTCAACTCAAGTACCCTTTCACTGCAGGAGAATTCTCTCTCATATATTTAATAAGCCAATTGCAGACATTCGCGTGATCAAACCGAGAATAGGTGGTGGATTCGGCGGAAAGCAGTCTGTGATAGTCGAACCCTACGCAGCGCTAGTTACTATAAAGACAGGTAAACCGGCAAGGATTACTTACACGAGAGAAGAAGTCTCTATGGCAACAAATATCCGCCATGAAATGAGCTTCGATGTTACCGTGGGAGCGATGAGAGATGGAAAGATAAAGGCAATATCCCTCCATGGGATATCAAATACAGGGGCTTATGGAGAACATTCTCTCACAACTTTTATGGTTTCCGGTTCGAAGACCTTGCCACTTTACAACAAAGTGGAAGCCGTTCATTTTGGTGGAGACATAGTTTATACGAACCTTCCTCCAGCTGGAGCATACAGAGGATATGGAGCACCGCAGGGCCTCTTCCCACTCGATTGTGCCATTGATGAGCTCGCACACGAGATCAAGATGGATCCTCTTAAACTCAAAGAAATGAACTCAATAAGAGAAGGGGAAACATCTCCGATTTTCGAGATAATGGGAGAAGGAAGAGAAGGAGTCCCTCAAACTATGAAAAGCTGCAAACTTCAAGAATGCATCGATCTTGGAAAGAACGAAATAGGCTGGGAGAGTAAGAGAGGGAAGAAGATCAGAAATGGAAGTAAAGTTCGAGGAGTTGGTTGTGCCCTCGCAATGCAGGGTTCGGGAATACCAAAAGTAGATATGGGTGCGGCTACAATAAAGATGAACGAAGACGGCTCATTCAACCTTCTCGTCGGGGCAACCGATCTTGGGACAGGAAGTGATACGATTCTTGCACAGATTGCAGCTGAGGTTCTCACGGTTCCGCTGGAAAGAGTCATCGTGTATTCATCCGATACAGATATCACCCCGTTCGATGTAGGGGCGTACGCTTCCAGTACTACTTATGTATCGGGAAACGCAGTTAGGCTAGCCGCCGAAAAAGTCAAGGACAGACTCTTTGAACTAGCAGGTAAGTATCTGGAAAGAAGTGTATCGGAACTGTCGCTCCAGTCGGGGATAATTACTTGTAAGGACGGTCCCTCTGTATCGTTGTCTGAACTCTGCACTGTGCACATGTATACTTTCAATCAACAACAGATCTCGGAGTCGGCTTCCTTCGTGGGCGAAGAATCCCCTCCACCATTTGCAGCGAGTTTTGCGGAGGTTGAAGTTGACACCGATACCGGGAAAATTGCGCTCTTGAATTTCGTGTCATATGCAGATTGCGGGGTAGCTCTAAATCCCATACAAGCGATTGGACAGCTTGAAGGCGCCTCTATGCAAGGAATTGGTTGGGCCCTCTTCGAAGATATCATTTACGGAAAGAACGGAAGGATGCTTACCAACGATTTCTTCACTTATAAAGTCCCTTCCCGGATGGACTATGGAAAGCTTACTTGCAGACTCGTCGACAGCTATGAACCTACAGGTCCCTTCGGGGCAAAAAGCATAGGGGAGATAGGAATCGACACACCGATTCCTGCCATAGCGAACGCGATATTCGATGCCACAGGAATTCGCCTAAGACATGCTCCATTCAAGAGCGAACGAGTTCTATTCGAAATTTTAAACATGGAGGTATGAAATGAAGAAATTCTTTCTATCTGTCCTTGTCATTTTAGTATGCTCTGCAGTGTTTGGCATAACCTTCTGGGTTAGCTGGGAAGGGGAGAAATTCTACAGGGATGCTGCCGCCGCATTCAAAGAAGAGACAGGGATTGATGTTGAGATTGTTTACTTCCCAAAGATTGAAGAAAAACTGAACATAAATCTGAAGACAGGGTACCTTCCCGATGCTGCTATGATAAAGGATACTTATGTGGGTGATGTCGCTGCATCTGGGCGCAGTCTAAGTCTCAATCTTGCCAGTCTTACTGGCTACTCTCAGAAATTTCTGAACGCCTACGTATGGAATGGCGAAATTACCGCCGTTCCCTTTTACGCGGATTGTCAGGTCGCCTTTGTCAATCTCAATGCTTTCGAAGAAGCCGGTATCGTTTTGGGAGAGAAACTTGATTTTGATCAATTCGAAGCTATAAAGGAGAGCCTTACTGGAGTTGTTGATTACCCAATAGCATTTGATTTCACATCTCCTTACGTAATGTTCCCTTATGTCTCTGCTCTCATGTCCGAAGAGGAACTGTACGAACTAAATGTTGGAGCCTCCGGAAGTAGAGAAGTAGTATCTAAAATTAAGGAGTACTTCGACAATGGAGTGATTTCGAGACTGGAGAGAGCCGCAATGAACAAGCTCTTTGCTCAGGGTAAGATAGGTATAATGCTTCAGGGAAGCTACATGGCCTCCAAATTCAGGGAGAAAGGTCCCGACTTCGTGATGTTACCCTTTCCCAATATTGAAGGCGTAGAAGTAAGTGGTATCATTGACTCTAAAGGTTTTGCACTATTCAATAGTGATACCTCTGAGCAGTGCATGAGTTTTATTGGCTTTCTTAATGAGCATAGTCATGACTTCTTTGTAGAGTACGACAAGTATCCACTATTCGGTTCCGACTCTCCTCAAGAGCTGGAATGGGTAGTTAACCAAGGTAAGTTCATGCCGAATCTCCCGGGGTATCAGTCTCTTTTGTTTGAGGCTCTAGAACCCGCATTGCAAGCAATATATAGTGGAGCAATGACTGTTGACCAGGCACTTTCAGGTGCGCAGTCTTACATTGACTCTATAAGATAGTATGTCGGTAGTTTTGCCGATCTTCTTTGCACTGTGCCTGCTCTCTCTTTTACTTAGAAATAAGTGGTCCATGGTTTTGCCAGTGACTTTAATACTGGGAGTAGCTACCATTGTGCCTATACTCTGGGCAATTTACATTTCTTTCACAGAATATGGGGTCTTTCAACAGGCTCCTGTTTTTTCTGGTCTGAAGAACTTCGAAGAGGTACTTGGAGACTCTGGTTTCAAGCTCTCTCTTAGACTTACCGCATTGTGGTCTACTCTCAAGACATCGATTGAGATCTTGCTGTCATTCTTAATTGCATTGAGACTTAGAAAGGCAACTAAGTTAAGTAAGGCCAGTCTTATTCTTCTTGGAGTCGGCTGGTTCATACCTTCATTCATTACAGTCTCGGGTTGGAGGGCTCTTGTCCAAGGATATGGAGGGTATTCGTTATTTAACATTGTCCTTGGAACGGAAATCGACATAACTCTCAACGCCTTTCAAGCATTTACATCCTCTCTTTTCGTAAGCATTTGGCTTTCATTACCTCTGTCTACAATGATAATTCTCGGAATGTTGGGAAGAGTCTCTAAAGAACTTGATGACGTAATGAAGATCGACGGAACAGGCGATATTTATACCTTTAGTATTCTTTTCGGAGAGATACGATTTCTGCTTATTCCTTATTTCTTTTTTCAGCTTGCGAGATCAATGAAGGAATTCACATCTGTCTTTCTCATGACTGGTAACGGTCCTCTTTTGCCGGAGGGGTTCACTCCAAATACCTTAACCGGCTCGACAACTTTTCTTGGTGTTGCTTTGTTCAGGAAGTTTAGCTCTGTTAAAGATTATGGGCTTCTTTCGGCCTACGCGGTGTTTGTTGGGGGTTTTTCGCTAATCTGGATACTGGGTGCCCTCTTTTCAAGAGGGGATGTTCCGAAAAGGCACAGGCATGTACTATTTCTGAGTAGTGCAGCCCATGTATTTCTTGGGCTTTTCACAGGCTTGAATTTGCTTCTGCTCCCCGTCATTTTAGGATACTCAATTCTTCCCCTAATTATCCCACGATTCAGGAAGACTTTCAGACTCCTCGTAGGGGCACTTTTGATATATGAAGCTTTAATAACCGTATTGGGAGTAGTACAGAGGGGAGTAAGTGGAATAGTTCCGGCTACCCTATTAAGCGTACCGCTAATTTTGTTCTCACTAAGATACAGGTTCCCGATTATCGATTTCACTATCCCGGGCTGGCTGAAGAGAACACTGATGGTATTGTGCCTAATACCGACGGTCTTGGTAGTTATTTATATTCTTGTGCTTTCTTTTGCCGCTGACTCAGACATAATGCCTTCACTTAGTGAATTGACTCTAGCAAATTTTGGCAGAGTCATTTCCGACGGACTTATGTCGAATATTCTTAATACAATTATTATCGCCTTCTGGGCCTCCTTAATCCTGCTAATGGCAGGTATACCCTTCTCATACCTTTTCTCACAGAGAAAGTCGATGCTTGTGAAAGGTTTGGCTTCAATAATTCTTTTTGGCAGTCTCTACACTGGAATGCATACTCTGCTTCCGATGTATTTCGTATTCGATAAGCTCCGTCTAACTGACAGTCTCTTTGGGATTGGGATAGTTGTTTGCATTCAGTCCCTTCCCCTTACGATAATCCTTCTTGCTGAATTCTTTTCCTCGGTTCCGAGAGAGCTCCGAGAAGTGTCCCTGTTGGAAGGATTATCTGGAACTGGCTACCTGGTGAGAATTTTAATCCCGCTTTCATTGCCTGTAATCGGAGGTCTTCTGGTGTACGTAATGGTTTCGTCGTTCAGTTCATTCAGCACGCCCCTGATTCTTCTTAACAGCCAGGAGCTGATGCCTTTCTCTCTTAGAATATTTAGCTATGTGGGAGAAGTGAGAAGCTACTACACTTCGTGGAATCTCTTTGGTGCTGCATCGGTAATTGGGGTAGTACCTCTGCTGATTTTCTTTAGAAGTTCTCTCAGGCTAATCTACAGTTCGAATCTCCGTGATCAAGGAATAGAGTATGACTGAACACTTGCCATAATTAGGCTTAGAAAGAATTCGAAATTTACGATAAAATATCAGTGGTGGTGAATTCTTTTGAGAATATTATTGACTAATGATGATGGAATAGAATCAACAGGAATAAGATCGCTTGCAAAAAGGCTTTCAGCAGCTCATGAGGTCACAATAATCGCTCCAGAAAGTAACCGAAGCGGGGTAAGTCATTCAATAACTTGGTTAACTCCGGTAAAAATAAGGGAAAGAAGCACCGTGGAAAATGTTTCCTCCTTCTGCACAAGTGGGACTCCTGCTGACTGTGTAGTGGCAGCTTCGGTAATCAAGGGCCTAGGGAATTTCGACCTGGTAGTGAGTGGGATAAATTGCGGTCAGAATCTAGGAGTGGATATTAGGTATTCGGGTACTCTCTCGGCGGCGCTTGAAGCAAGAATTCATGGGATTCCAGCGATGGCGGTATCGATTGCCAGTGAAGAGAATCCAGATTTTCTCGCAGCGGTTGATTTTTCGGAAAACTTTGTGAGGGAGTACGACTGGAACAAGCTTCCAAAGCATACAGTTCTAAATGTTAACGTTCCGGCAGTTCCTCAAAACAGGATTAAAGGCATAAACTGTACAAGACCCGGCGGTTTGCTTAAGAGGCGCTGGTTTGAGAAGAAAGTCAATGAATGGGGCGAAGAAGAATTCTGGATGAAGAAGGAAATCCTCTACGATTCTCACAAGGAAGATCTTGACTATGTGAGTATAGATAGAGGGTTCATTTCTGTGAGTCCTATCGACTTCTTCGGATCCTGCGAAGAGAGTTTCAGGTTGTCCCTGGAAGAAGATCTGAAGATATTTGAAGCGCACTGGTTGAACAAAGGCAACGAAAGATATTCGGTGGCTTCTTTCGAGAAATAGACTCTAACGGCTAGTGGCTCAGAACTTCAGGAAGGTGAAGAGTTTCCCGTAACCCACTTTTAGAGACAATTCCGGCTTTCCGCTCAGTGCCATGGAAGCAGAGAGGGTGAACTCCTGCTTCTCATCAGGGCTGTAATGGAAGTCAAGAGAAAGCCTCGCTTTTCTGGTGATCGGTTCTGCAAGTTTGTACCAGTCAAATTCAAACGGTTCGCCGTAAAAATCTTCGATCCCATATGAACCCTGCCTTATGTATTCAATACGCAACTCCGTGAAAATCTTACATGTTTCATAAGAAAGACCGAGAAGGTCAAGCGAGATATCGGGACCGTACGGAAACCCGTAGAAGCCGTTTATTACGAGGTAGGCACCCCCCTCGATGTCATCTGCGTTGAAGCGGATCGGGTTTATATATTTTCCTTCCTCAAACCCTCTATTATAGAGATACGGGGTACTATGGTAGTGCTCATACTTCAGTTTCAACCCTCCTGATTCTCTAAAGAGAGTCTTCTCCCTGAGACCGAACTGCCCGTCCCACAACACGGGTCCCACGTAACTCTCTCCATCAATCAAAGCGGCTTCCCCTCCAAGATACCATCCTAACGAAGTGGGGTTTTCAGTTCTATCTCCGGGGATCAATATATCATCGGCATAGAGCATGCCGTATAAATCCAGACTTCCTATCTTGGATTCGACGAACAAGCCCGCGTTAACGTTGGAGTTCTTTGCGTAGTTGTTGTGAAAGACCATGAAGGGGCTCATGTCTTTCAGGTCGGGAAACGTATTGCTGATGAGATTCGTCTCGACGATACCGATTCTTGCTAAACTGCCCTCAAAACCGATGCTGTGGCCGATGAGCGTTCTAGGGCTATCAAAAATTGAACGGTCGGAAGATATGACGAAGAAGCTGTAGAAGTACTTACCGGATAAAACCTCCTCGCCAAGATCGAGCCAGAGATGTTCGAAATAGGGCACTGTCTCCGACAGCACAAAATTGTAAGTCGCGGGACCGAGGTGAAGTTTTCGCTTACCGGCAGAAATTCTCAAGAAGTCATTTTCAAACTCAGCAAAGCCGACCCTGGGAAGATCTGTATCCATATAGAGAGTATAAGCGTTGTGCCTGATCGGGAAGTTCGACCAGCTTCTTCCTCGAAGAAAAGAGGTAATGTCCTGCCTGAAGTCGAGCCTGAACAATGCCCGATAATTGCTTCCCGACAACTCCACGCCGGCCGTCGCAAATGCCGGATAAGAGAAGTAACTGCGCAGGTCATCGAAGTCAGGCTGGTACCCTCTATCGTGTACTGTGTAGTTGTTCAGGGAGAGAACAGGATAAACGCTCAAAAAAAGCCCCGTCTTTGCGCTCAAAACAACGGAAATAACTATCAGGAACGGCAGAAGAAATCGTTTCATGTGAAGCAGCCTCCTCTTTCGATTATACGAGATTATCCCATAAGTTGACCAGAATTCTTCTTTCGAAAGGCAATCGAAACAAAACTTGCAGTTCAGCCCAAAATCAGTTGTATAGAATACGATGCGGCAATCGGGCTCGACAGAGAGCCTCTGGATTATTCAATCGCCGTGTTCTCCATGGATCTGCCGGGGAAAAACCTTTGCAGCCCTATCCCTATGAGCGGCGCGAAAAAAACGATGACTGGAGTGAACAATCTAACTTCAGCGGTTTTTGCTACAAGAAAATTCATAACAATGAACGGAAGAATCCAGAACCATGTCTTCCTGAAAAAGCTGTAGTGCTTCACTTCTCTAAGAAACAGCAGTGGAATCGACGCAAAGATCAGCGGGTAGATCCATGACCAAATATAGGTGATATTGTATCTCAACTGAATTAAGTCCACAGAGTACTCCGCATTCGGATATAAAAAACGACTGACGACAAAAGTTAGAGCAGCTGGAATCACGCCGGCAATTAAACTCTTGGACAGAATTAACGCTCTTTTCGACCAGGATAGGCCTTTATTGAAATTGAAGAGGAGATAGATGAGGGAGAGAAATATCATATGATCCGGCCTGAAAAGCGATCCCAGTACCATCAACAGGCAAAGAAGATAGAATCTGCCCCCTTTGGCTATCAACAGCAGCCCACCGATGAAAAGAGCTGCAGCATGAAAAGTCTCCCAGCCGAAATACATGGTCGTAAGGGGCATTATGGCCTGAAAGACCACGGTCGACAGCAATGATTCGGAAGGCGAAGAGAAGAGTCTGCAGAAGTTGTACAGGAGTAGGAGGGTCAAAACGTTGAAGAAGAATCTTGCCGTGATATGGCCGTTCAGAATCCGGTTCTCATAACTCGATAGATCCACGGCTCTTTTGATGTCCTCGGGCAACCTTTCACCAATAAGGAGAGCGGTCGTTGCAGGGTCCGTCAAGTAGACCTGCCAGTTAAGACTGCTTGCAAATGTCTTGAGTGCATTGTTGAAAAGAAGATTCTTGCCGGTTACAGAATCGACAAGCTCTTCGATGACCTTCTCTAAATCCGAGACGAGTTTCTCTCTTTCGACCAGCGGAAAGTAGGAGTCTATCATACCCTTTTTCTCTTCTGTCCAGTAGTCTCCTGATAATAACATCATTGAAAGCTCTTCACTGTTTTCATCGAGCCACTCGATGGGAATGAATTTGAAGAGGTTTTCCACAAGGTAGTAACTTCCAAATCTGTACTGATCAGGCGCGAAATTCTCTCCGGAAAGTACTCTTTTATGCTGATTTATTCTCAGGTATCTTGATACAAAGAGATACTTTCCATCCGTAGTCCACACAGTCATCGATGTAAATATGTAGGAAAGCAAGACAAAAATGATAAGGAGAAGAACCCCCCGTCCCATGCTAAATTTTTTATCCACGGTTCACCTCCAGATTTCTGCGGATTACTGCAGTTCGCGCTTGAACGTAGAGATAATACCATTGCATTTTTCAAATCATGAAATTCTGATCTTTCATGTGCGATGCCTGCTGCAAAGCTTGTGCAACATATTGGATCGAAAGCAGACTTATCGCTCACGCCTCCCGGCTGTTCGCCAAATTCTTCTCTCCTTCGAGAGACCTGATTACACCTCCTATGACAAGAGGAATGGAATAAATAACTAGAGGAAGGAACAACCTGACTTCGGCTGTCTTTCCAAGGACGAAATTTGTCCCTACGAACAGAGGAATCCACGTCCATGTCTTTCTGTAGAATTCGAAATGCTTGATTTGTGAGAAAAAGACAATCGGTAACAGAAGAAGAATCGAAGGGAAGATCCAGCTCCATATATGAGTAATGTTGAACTCAAACTGAATTAGATCGACATAGTACTCGGCTTCAGGAAAGAGAAAACCGCTGATAAGAGCCGTCGCAACCACAGGTATTATCAGAAGCAGCGCAGAGAATAGCGCTCTTGACCATTGTCTTCTTCTAAGAGACTCAGTTCCGTGTATCAGACCATAAATCAACGCGCCAAACAGCGCATGATCCGTTCTTGCCGTGCAACAGAGAATCGTTACGAGAAATAAAATTAGCCTACTTCCGTCCCTCTTTGTTAGCAAGAGCATTGAGGAAAACAGCAGCAATGAAAGGACTGTCTCGGCCTGCAAGAAATCTTGAAGGGCGATTGGAACCAAAGCGGCGAAGAGAACCACTCCAAACAGCGACTGTACAGGGTTCAGGAACTCTCTGCACAGAAAGTAGATTATCGTCAGAAGAATCATGAAGAGGAAGAATCTCGATGTGAAATATCCGTTCACGAGTCTTGTCTCTTCGCTGTCCTCTAGCAGATGATTCCTGATATTTTCCGGTATCATCTCTCCAAGAGTGAGCAGGGTCTCTTCGATATTCGTCAAATAGCTCTGCCATTGCAGACCGTCTATCATGCCCCGCAGAAGATTTTGAACCAGAGCGTTGCCCGGGAAGAATGATTCTAAAGTCTCATCAATTACCCTCTGAACTTCGCCAATCATCTCTTCCCTGTCGTCCTGGGGGAAGAACTTGTCGACGTTTTTCTGCATCTCGTCTGTCCAGGCTTCCTCACTAGTAAGCAAACCGGAAAGGTTGCTGTTATATACGTCATACCATTTTAAAGGGATGTACTTGAAGAAGTTCTCAACAAGGTAGAATCCACCGAAGCGATATTGCTCCGGAGCATACCCCGTGCCTCTGATTAAGTTCTCGTGCCCATATACTCTAATAAATCTCGACACCGTCAGAAATCTGCTGTCTGTCGTCCAGACACTGACAGAGGTGAAGACGTATGACAGAACAAAGACAAACAAAAAGACAACTGCGGCGCGTCTCGCTTTCGCACTCAGGGCAAATTTCAAGTGATGATCGGCCATGATTTCCCCACCCAAGCTTTCATTCGCACAATGAATTGTCTATCAATAGCTCTCCCATAAACGGCCCCAGGGACTCTCTTTCTTCCACTCTTCGAATATCTTGACACCGTGCTTCTTCCACCAGTACTTGTCATGATAAGTGTCCGAAGCGGCAACAAAGATTTTCACAAGCGGTGTGTGGAAGAAGAGTTTCTGAAAGACCTTCAACGGACTGAACCAGAGCAGATCTCCGACTCTGCTCGCAAAGTTGTCTCCAACATGGAATTTAAAGTTGACACCGGAAATGTCGTCTCCGACAAGTTCTATGTTCTCTGGTCTTCCATTTCCGAGTTCCTCTTCATCGGCCAGCCTAATGTATTTCAGGTCCATCGGGTTGAAACCCATCATTTTCGCTGCGACGGCATCTATTGCGACCTGATCTTCGCTGGCAAGTATGTAGTCTGCCTTCACGGGAATCACTGTCCGCGGTCCCGGCCCATTCCCTGCGGTCGTGCCGTCCATGAAAGCGAACAGACCCGAGTGTATCTCCTTCTGTATCTTCAGCAAGTCAACCAGTGTCTCGTGTATCCATGAGTGGGTGTAATGCCTCTTAACGTTGAGCAGGCCACCAAACGCATTTTTCATCGCACCAGTAGTTGTCGTATATATGTGGCACTTCATCGTTGGGAGCTGGATTATATTTTTCCCGAAAAAGTAGTCTGGCAGTTTTATTCCCTCTGGAAAGATCTTTGGAAGTACCATCAGTTTGCTTTTCGGTGTGTACTCAATCCAGGTCATATCTTTCGATTCGAAGTTGTACAGAACACGGATATCGAACTTATCGTAGACGATGTCATACTTGTTCTGTTTCTCTCCATACTTCGGTCTCGTAACGACGGTTTTATTCTCAACCGATACGATGTCGTTCATTCCCTCATCCTTTAATGCCAGTACGACTCCTTCTAGCTGCCATGGTGTACTGTTGGCACCAGGCATAGGAAGATGCCAGGATATGTTGTCCTTCAAGATTGTAGTTGCGGTCTTATCTAACGCTTCACCCATTCCAGCTAGCTTGGCCAGTCTTCTGTAATCATCTAATACGGTTTCAGGTTTGGTCTTAATTATAGCTACTCTCGTCTTTTTCATCGAAATACCTCCATCATTTTGCAACTGAAACAAGCCAGATTCCTAAAGCAATAACAGCGATTCCGACAATTTTCATTGCACTGAGTCTTTCATCGAACAGGAAAACTGCTGCAACGGTAACGATCGCAAATCCTGCACTTGTCATTATCGGGTATGCAACTCCCAAACGCATCTTTGTCAGAACCACACTATAGAAGATAAATGCAACACCAAATGAGATCAGTCCAAGCCATACGCTGATGTTAGTAACAGAGTTTATCAGCATCCCTTTAAGTCCAACGCTTCCTATATCAGGCGCGTTCTGCATCCCATGTTTCAGCAAGATGTTTGCTACAGCATTAAAAACTATTGCTATAACAAGAATCAAGGCTTCAGTCAGATTCATTCAACATCCCCCTTCACAGAAAACTTGGTAAATAGATTACCAGCATAACAGATACTATCCAAAACAGAACGGTAAGCACGATCCCAGTATCTCTTGTCACAACCTCCGTTGGATCTCCTTCGCCGTTTCTGAAAAGGAGAAGCAGATATCTAAAAACCCCGTATGTCACAAATGGAACGGTGTATACAAATTTATCCGTGTTGAACTTCAGAATTGTCGATGGGTCCAAGCAGTAAAGCGTATATGCGATTATCGTTATAGATGCCGTTGCAATCATCAAATAATCAAGATATCTGTCATTATAAAGGCTAAGCACCTTTCGATGATCATTGCTACCTTCTTTCAGAGAAAGCAGTTCGTTCCTTCTTTTGCCGAACCCAAGGAAAAGTGAGAGGAAGAATGTGGTCACCACAATCCATCCGGTTGGAGTCGTTTCAATAGCGTATGCACCAGCCATTACTCTTATCACAAAACCGGCAGAAATACAAAAGGCGTCTATCAGTACCAGCTCTTTACCCTTCAAGGTATAGAAAAGATTCACAACGATATATAGCAGCAAGAAGAGCGATGACAAAAAAGGGAGTAAAGAACTAGTCACTGCCGCTGATCCAAAAAGCAATAAAGAAACAATCACAGCGCTTGAAACCCTGACTTGACCAGAGGCTATTGGTCGTTCCTTTTTCCTTGAGTGATGACTGTCACTCTCTCGATCTCTTATGTCATTCAAAATATAAACGCCGCTAGAAGCAAGACAAAAAGCAAAGAAGATCAGTATGGCTCTTAAAACCGATACCGTGTCGGTAAGGCTTGAAGAGAAAATCAAGGGAGCGAACACAAAGAGATTCTTGAGCCACTGTTTCACCCTTATTAACCTTAGAAATATCGAAAAGGCCATCATTTTCAACTCCTACGGCGACAAGACTTCACCATTCGCGTTATATTCATCTTTCCTCACAGTGTAGCAGTTCTCACTAGAATACATAGTATTCAAATAATCTGACCGGAAGCAGTAAATCAGTCTGAAAAGGAAAATCCTTCATCGAACAATTCAAGGCAGGCATCTACTACTTCTGGATCGAAGAGCCTGCCTTTGCCCTTTCTGATCTCGTCTAAGGCCGCATCGATACCTAACGAAGGCCTGTAAGGTCTGTGCGATGAAATTGCTTCTACAACATCGGCCACGGCAATTATTCTCGCTTCCAAAATGATTTTTTCTCCTGTGATGCCTTCAGGGTATCCGCTGCCATCGAGTCGCTCATGATGCTGGTAAATCGCATCTGCAACAGGCCAAGGAAATTTGATATCTTTGAAAAGCTCACGACCCGCTGCGGGATGAAGTTTTATTAGATCGAACTCCAGATCCGTGAGCCTTCTTGGTGTACTCAGAATCTCCGCGGGCACCTGAATCTTCCCCACATCGTGAATCATCGCAGAAAGCCGAAGTCCCCTTATTCTATCCTCTTCAAGTCCAAGTTTCTTTCCAATGGCGACGGACAACTCCGCAACCCTTCTCTGATGACCCGCTGTATAAGGATCTCTGAGATCTACGGCAGAAGCGAGAACGTTTATCGATGCCTCCATTGTCTGAGAGAGAATACCAAGGCTTTCTCTCAGCTCTTCGGTCCTTTCTCTGACTTCTCTTTCAAGATGGAATCTTCTGTTAGTTAGATAACCTACTAAGAGAGAGAGTGAAAACGTCAAAGTAAATCCAAAAGCAAGAACGAAGATCCAGTTGTCCAAAGGATAAACGGCACTGAAGTCGGGTCCAGGGTGCGCCACAACAGCAAAGACTCTACCAAATACAAAAAAAGGAATTACTAGATTGAGTTCGCCGACATCATAGTGCCAAAGGGAAGAATGTGCGGAAGGGTTGACTGAGAATGCATAATCATGACCCAAAGAAAAGAGTAAGTAGGGTGACCCGTCTTCCAGTATCTGATACAGTCCAAGAATAACCTTTGGATCCCCTTCGCTATCAAGCACGGGTAATGTCTTCACAAAAGATTCTGGGTGAACGAGAGCGCCAACAAGCCCGATAAAATCCTTAAAATTCCCCAAAACCGGCTTGAAAACTAAGAAATGTGGTCTCGAGTCATCATGATTAGGAATAATAAATGGCTCAGTAGCCGTAATGAGTCCACAAGAGATGGCTTTATCTATTGTAGCTCTAATTATCAGATTGGAGCCCAAATCCAATCCTGCAAGAGTACCATACTCTTCAAATGGCTCAACATACTTTATGGGGTACCGAAACTCTTCAGAACTATTAAAGGTATCAACGTTTTCATCTTCAAATTCAAAGTTCCAAATGGAGAACTGCTCAAAATCACTTTGTCCAGATCTTGACTCGGACGAAGGGGATTCGGAAACCTTAACTCTCTCTACCCAGAACCAAGTATTCATAAGCCCATTTGAAGTCAGAGACTGCGTGTAGTTCCGAAACTCGTCTTTTTCAACCACACTGCTTGATTCGAAAAAACGCGAAAGTCCCTCAAGTTCATAGTCCCTCAGATTAGCTATCTTCTCGATCACATAATGAGCCCGACCTTCAGCCAGGGTAATGAAAGCACTGTTTCTCAGCTCCTTTTGCTGTTCATGTACAATAAAAGTGGAAAACAAAGTCACTGTTACTCCAACTACAAGAAATATCAGACTGTCTAAATACCTTACAAACCTTTTCTCCAATTTTTCGGACGGAAGTCGTTCTCTCCACCTAACCAAGAAGTAATAAATGAAAGCTATCAAAACTAAAGTAAGTGAAAATATTATCGGTAATAATGCATAGGACAGATTAAGGCCGCCCCAGTCTTCTGAATCGATATCGATGCCTAAAACCGCAAAAACTGCATCAGAATAAGGATCAACTACTGGGACAGCTACAGTAATCATCGTTCCCAATTTGTCAGGCATTAGGGGCATTACGGCACCCCGACCTGTTTCGAAAACCGTGAGAAGATCTTTATCTTCGCAGAGCTCTCCGGGTAGCGACTCATCTTCCGAACCTGCGATGGCAGAATCAACCAGAAAAACCATGTTTCCATCACTATTAATGCTCATTAGATAAACATACTGAAAATCAGGAAAGATTTCACTGATATTAATTAATTGCTGCTTAAGCCTTGAGTACTCGGGTTTGCTCATATCATCGGCATTACCGTCCAGTTTAGAAAGTTCCTTCATGTCAAGCCCGTTCTCGAGGAATCTTGCCTGTCTAAGAAGTTTTCTGGAAAACTCTTTTCTTCCGCGATTTATTTCGGCAAGAGAAAGAGAAATCCCTAGTGCTAAAACAATAACTATAGAAAGCAGAATAAGAGAGCGCGCAGAGAGGCTTCTTGTAAAGCCTGATAATCTGTTGGGGAAAAAACGTCTTCGTCCTTTGATAAGCGGCATTACAGCACCTCTCCTGAAAACTCTCTCAAATGATTCTAGCACAACGGACCGCTAGAACCTCTGCAGCAAACATTTTCTGGAATCTCTGAGTCGGATTCTAATACATTTCATTAAGATCTACATACTCTTCAGGTCTCCCATTGCGAAGAAAGCCTTCTATGTTCTTTATGGTACCATCTACCATTGACTGCATACTTTCTACCGACCAGCTTCCGACGTGCGGAGACATGACTACATTGGAAAACCTATGAATTGGATATCTCGATGGAAGTGTTGCAGGCCTATCGCTCGAGGGATACTCGTACCAGACATCTATTGCCGCGCCGGCGAGAGTTCCGCTTTTCAAAGCATCGTACAGCGCCTGCTCATCGATTACTCTTCCCCTGCTCACATTTACCAGATATTTGCCCTTCATCTGACTTAGCAGATCGGAACCGATGATCCCCGCTGTCTTTTTCGTCAGCGGAAGAGCAACGAAGACGAGATCACCGGCCCGAATGGCATCGTGAATATCGTCTGTCACTCTCTTCACGTAAGGGAACTCGCCGCCGGAGGTTCTTTTGAATCCCGTTATTTCACATTCAAAGCCGCTGATCAGTTTTGCTATCGCCTGCCCGATCTTGCCCAGGCCGAGAACAGAGCACCGCTTCCCGATGATGGAATACCAGGTCGCCTCCTTATTGGATGGCCGACCCAACCATACCCCCTGCGCAAGATCGTTATGAAGTTCGACAACTCTTCCCGTAACAGCTAAGGCTAGAGCTACGGCCCTTTCGGCAACGACCTCGGCATTCTCATGGGTGTTTGAAACGATGACGCCACGTTCTCTTAACCGTTCAAGTGGAAGACCATCAACACCGGTCCAGGGAACGACGACCATTCTGAGATTTCTGGCCTTATCGAGGTCGGCTTGCGAAAGATTTCCCTTTACTATTACCTCGGCATCGGAAATATGGGCTTTCGGATCGCTGTCGCTGGAGTACGAGATGAAAGAGTGTTCGGGAAATGCTCTTGCAAGCTCTTCAACCTTTCCTTCCCAGTATCTGTCAAGTCTATTCAGGAATAAGATCTTCACGTTTCTAACCTCCCACGGGATTTTGCGCGAGAAAATCGGAGTTTGTAGCGAACCAAACCGTTCTGAGTCTGGACTTCGTTCACAACGATGAACCCTATCTTCTCATAAAAACCGACGGCATCTTCATCTGTCCACACTGCAAGAGTATCTATCATGAAGGAATTTATCATTGTCTTTATCAGTGTGCTGCCGAAGCCGCTCCTTCGCTTGTCTTTCCTGACGGCAAGATGCAGAAGCTCGGGCTCTTCACGCTCATGGAGCTTCAAACCGGCTACAGCAACTATGCTTCCTCCCTGTCTCATCACAAAGAGCCTTCTCTCCGGAGCCTGATACATCTTCAATACTTCGTCGGACTGCTCCGGTCTTCCCAGACAACCAGAAAAAATCTCTATGAACCTTCCGGGAAGATTATCGAACTCGACTTCCTTAATCATTTTTCAACTCCTTGCTTTCTGAATCTGCCGCCCGAGATCGGAAGCATTCTCAAGCGATATCTCGGTTGGCCTCAGCTCAATCTCTCAGACCTTCGCGAAGACAAAGCAGAACCAGCTTCACTTTCAAATTCAATTGTATCTCATCTACAATTCTAACATTTGGCCAAACAGGTGAAGCGAGTCGATGCTCTTCAAAATGATTTAACCGAGCTTCCCTAGCGCAAAATAGGGCAGCCAACACAACCCTGCCTCGATAGTTTTTCTTCTGATTCTTCTCATTTCGTAATCTCTAAGCTCCTGGACAGCAAGAAAATTGAAGTTCTGCTAAGGTGAAAGGCCAGCCATTGGGAAGCCTCTAACGAGGATTTGAGCCGCGTAAAGCAGCGGTTACCTCATCCCAGGTCATCGGTGATGTCGATCTTCCTTATGAAATACACTCCCGAGGCGATCGCGATGCTGGAGACAACCAGAACGACCGGAAAGCCCAGAAGTCGCAGCACACTGCCCAGAATCAGAGGAAGAAGAGCGGTCACAAGACTGAGCGCGCCCGATACACCTGTATACAAAGGTCTGTTCGTATCGTTGGAGATTTCTATAAGAAGCCACTCAAATCCGATCTTTCGTGCGCTCAGGGTTATACCTGAAAGGAAAAAGACTATAAGATAGAAGTCAGGAGAAGAGGCAGATAGAAGATATGCAATTAGTGGAATAAAGCTGCCAATCGTTGCGCAGGTTATAAGCAGTCTTTTCAAACCTCTCCTCTTAAGAAAGCGATTCCATAGAACCCCGGCTCCAAGCATACCTATCATCTGAAACAGGAGAAAACTGCCCACATCGCTTCCGTTCAACCCGAAGCTGTCCTTCGCCAGGAGAACATAAAACGGGATCAAGACCAATCCGAAGCCTGTCACGTTGTTGAAGACGATGTAGTTAAGCAGGTTCGCATCGTTCTTCAGTGTTTTTGGAATGCTCTTCATGATCTTCCAGAAGCCGGGAATTTCACTTCCTTGAACCTCCCTCTCCCGTACTCCCGCGAATCCAAGCGAAGCAACGAACAGCGAACTCCCTCCAATGAAGAACATCAGCGAATAGTTGACCGGATAACTCACGTTTCCAACTATGTACTTTGCGACAAAGCCTCCGAGAAGTGACAAAGCGCTCCCGGCAATCTGTCTGTACGACATGAAACCGCGTCTATCCTGCTTCAATATTGACTGACCGAGCAGATGAGTGTAACTGATTCCCGCAAAGACTCCTCCAAAGGAAAAGACGGAGATTACGGAAAAAAGGAGTACGAGAAGAGCGGTGCCTCCGACAGGCGAAAGCAAGAGAAAGCCTATGGAGAAGAGGGCGCCGACTCTCAAATAGATGCCGAGAAGCAAATACGGTTTCTTCATCCGTTTCGACATAAGGTATCCAGCGAATGTCAATTGAGCCAGAAGAGGAATCCCCGTCGAAATTGCGGTAACGAGGCCTATTGCAAAGCTCCCTCCTCCTGCCGCCAGGATCATCGATGGAAGGACCGTGTTCACCTCAACAAAGGCCATTGTCAGCGCAAGAAACGAGGCGTGCCAAATAAAGCCCAAATAATGTCCTCTATCGCTTTCCAACTCTCACCTCAAAACATAAATCCGCCAATTCGTCCAGGCCCGATAATGAAAAGTATATCATCCGCCAATTCGACCGAAAGCGAACCGTCACCCTTCAAGGATTTGAATCTCCCCGTTCGAAGCAATGAAAAAAGAACCGAGATCTGTTAGAATTATTTAGCCGACTAAATACTTTTTATGTGAGGATGTAAAGATGAATGAGACCGGAAAACTGGATAGACTACTGATTGACGTCTGCAGGGCGAACTTCATGAAGAAGCGCTCTATTTTCTCCAGGTTCGGTCTTCACAGAGGCCAGCCTCCACTGCTTTTCATTCTCTTCGAAAGGGATGGAAGGACTGTGGGGGATCTCTCAAAAGAGATGGGTCTTTCTCCTGCGACAGTCAGCAAGATGATTCAAAGAATGGAGCTGTCCGGCTTTGTCCACAAAAGGCAGGATAAATCGGATATGAGAATCTTCAGGATCTACTTGACGGCAAAAAGCAGAGAGATTGAGGGAGAACTCGAGAAAACGATGCTCGATGTAGAAAGACAAACTTTTTCCGCATTTTCTGCAGAGGAGCGCGACCTGCTCGAGCGGTTCTTGAGAAAACTAAAGGAAAGCCTTTCGAAGTGATAATCTTGACCCGACCTACCTAAACAACGGAATGCGGGGTGGAAGACTAGATGAAAAGACTGTTCAAGTTTTTGAAGCCTTACTGGATCTTTGTCGTTCTGGCTCCTCTGGCAATGTTTCTCGAAGTTGCCATAGATCTTTTTCAGCCAAAGCTTCTTGAGGAAATCATAGACGTAGGTATCATGAATCAGAATCTTGACGTAGTCGTGAGCGCAGGAACGAAGATGCTGATAATTACCTTCATCGGTGTGCTGGGAGGAATCGCCTGCGTCATATTTTCAACCCTGGCTGCTCAGAATGCCGGGGCAGATATACGGCGAAGCGTTTTCACAAAGGTTCAGTATCTCTCATTTGCTAAACTCGACAAGTTCGGGACAGGCTCACTTATTACGAGAATCACAGACGATATAGTCCAGTTTCAACAGTTTATAATGATTTTGCTGAGAATGTTTGTGAGGGCACCGATGCTTTTCATTGGAAGCTTGATCATGTCCTTGCTGATTAGCTGGAAACTCTCTCTCATATTCCTGGTTGTCATTCCGCTCGTTACTTACCTGACTTTCGCGATCATGAAAAGGGTCTTGCCTCTCTTTTCCCGCGTTCAGAAGGAGATGGACAATGTCAATACACGGGTCAGGGACAATCTCCTGGGAATAAGAGTCGTCAAATCCTTCGCATCCTCCAGGTTCGAATCGAGCAAGTTTGAAGATGCAAACGAGAAATATACACAGATAGCTATGAAAGCTGCGAGGACCATGGTAATCATCATGCCGCTTCTTTCACTGATACTGAACCTTGGAATCGTTGCAGTGATCTGGTTCGGAGGCATTCAAGTCGAAGCCGGAGGGATGCAGACGGGCCAGATAATGGCATTCGTAAACTATCTGGGAAGAATGCTCATGTCGATGATGATGATCGGAATGATGCTCGTATTTGTCTCCAGGGCGCAGGCCTCCGCCAAGCGAGTGGCCGACGTCCTTGAAGAGAGCGAAGAAGAAGATGTGAAGGCGGGCATATCCCATGACCTTAGGGGTCCGATTGTCTTTGAGAATGTTGACTTCAGCTACGATGGTGGAGGCAACAAGATTCTCCACAATCTCAACTTTACGATCAATCAAGGTGAGACGGTCGCTTTTCTTGGCGACACGGGATCGGGCAAATCGTCCCTGGTCAGTCTTCTGCCCCGGCTTTACGAAGTAGATTCCGGTAAAATCCTTCTGAATGGAATAGATATTAAGGAGATTTCACGCCACGAGTTGAGAAAGAACATATCCATGGTATTCCAGGAAGCCGTTCTCTTCTCAGGTAAGATCAAGGACAACATAAGTTACGGAAGGCCGGGTGCCAGTGACGAAGAAATCGCCAAGGCGGCCGAAGTTGCACAAATCGCAGACTTTGTCGATACTCTTCCAGAGAAATACGACGCCCGCCTGAGCCAGATGGCGACGAACCTCTCCGGCGGTCAGAAGCAGAGAATGGCGATCGCGCGGGCCGTAGCGATGAGATCGCCAATCCTAATCTTTGACGACAGTACGAGCGCTCTGGATGCAAAGACGGAGTCCGAGGTCATGAGGGCAATTGGTGAAGAGCTTGACTGCACTAAGATAATCATAGCCCAGAAGATAAGCTCAGTAGTAAATGCCGACAGGATATTCCTTCTGGATGATGGAAAGATAGCAGGAAGTGGAACCCACAAACAACTGCTGAAGGAAAGCGATCTGTACAGGGATATCTACAGGTCTCAGTTTGGTGAGGTAGGTGAAGTGAATGCCTGAAGAGAAGAAAGCGACTCAACCCGAAGTCACCATGCCCGCCGGCCCGGGGAGAGGCGGACCTGGAGCGGGCAGAGCGCGACCCGTTCAGAAGCCTAAGAACTCGAAGCAGACCGTTCTGAGACTAGTAGGATACTTCAGAAATGAGAAGAAAGGTCTGATACTTGCAATAGCATTTACGATACTGGCCACCGGTGCCAGCGTCTTCGGTCCCTTTCTTCTGGGAGTAGCTATCGACAAATACATGCTCGTGGGCGACATGGCCGGTCTCGCAATGATTTCGATTGTCATGGCGGCAGTCTACATATCTTCATCTTTTTTCCTCTGGCTCCAGGGCTACACCATGGTTGGAGTTGCGCAGAGAAGCATAAGGAGACTCAGGCAAGACCTCTTCGACAAATTTCAAACGCTGCCGGTCAAGTTCTTCGATACCAAGCCGCACGGAGAACTGATGAGCAGACTGACCAACGATATAAACAACATTTCCCATACTCTTAGTGAAAGCGTTACTCAGCTAGTTAGCAGTCTTCTGACTCTTGTCGGGATAGTAGTCATCATGTTTTTTCTCAATCCGATCCTGGCACTGGTCGCGATGTCTACCGTTCCATTCGTTATGATTGTTACGGCCATAATTGCGAAACAGAGCAGAAAGAACTTCCTCGCTCAACAAAAGGCTCTTGGCGAACTCAACGGTTACGTCGAAGAGAGGATCTCCGGAGCCAAAGTCGTGAAAGCCTACGGCAGGGAAGAGTCGACCGTTCAAGAATTCCAGAGTATAAACGAGTCTTATCGCAGGTCTGCAATTATGGCCCAGATATTCGCAGGCTCCTTCGGACCGATAATGAATATGGTAAACAACTTCGGTTATGCAATAGTCGCCTTTGCCGGAGGGTGGATGTCCGTGAAGGGGATACTCTCTGTCGGATTGGTCGCCAGCTTCATCGTATATGTCGGCCAGTTCAACCGACCGATAAATCAGATAGCACAGATGTTCAATGCGATTCAGGCGGCTCTAGCGGGGGCCGAGAGGGTCTTCGAAATTCTTGATGAAAAAGGGGAAAAGAGAGCGGAAGAGACCTTCTTCCCGCAGAAGATCGAGGGAGAAGTAACGCTTGAAGAAGTTGACTTCAGTTACGACGGCAAGACCATAGTATTGAAGGATGTCTCTCTCACGGCCGAGCCAGGGCAGATCATCGCGCTGGTGGGACCGACGGGAGCAGGCAAGACCACGATCGTGAATCTCCTTACGAAGTTCTACGACATAGAGGACGGAAAAATCATGATAGACGGTCATGATATATCTAGCTTCGACAGAGAGCAGCTTAGAAGAGAGCTCGGCATTGTTCTGCAGGATACACAGCTGTTTATGGGCACTATAAAGGACAATATTCGCTATGGAAGACAGGAAGCTTCAGATGAAGAGATCATAGAGGCCGCTAAGATGGCAAACGCCCATCACTTCATTATGGGACTGCCGGAAGGGTATGAAACTGTTCTATCCTCCAGCGGGGACACCATCAGCCGCGGGCAGAGGCAGCTGCTGGCGATCGCCAGGATAATGCTCATAGATCCCCAGATACTAATACTCGATGAAGCTACTAGCAATGTCGACACCAGAACGGAGATGCACATTCAGGAGGCGATGCGGAATCTGATGAAGGACCGCACCAGCTTCGTTGTGGCTCACAGACTCAGTACAATCAAGAACGCGGACAGAATTTACGTGATCGACAATGGAAGGATAATAGAAAGCGGCACTCACGATGAGCTGATCCGTATGAAGGGTTTCTATTACAGTCTCTACACAACCCAGCTGGCCCTTCCGGGACATGATGTGGCTTGAGCGCAGCCCGATGATATAATGCAGCATAGAAGAGCATTTTCGGCAAGGCCAGCCTGCCAGGAATGTTTTCTGCGCTGCACGAATATTTGATCTTTGTTTCGACTGGAGCGAAATCTATCGTTAGACATCAGGAGGATTCATGGAACATACAGTTAGATTCGAAGAGATTACGGAGGAGACGGTGCTCGACGCTATCCGCTTGAGTGGCACGCTGCTCGAAGGACAGGAAAGGGCCGTGGCCTCAAATGCAGTTTCGATAGCTCAAGCCCACTTCGCAAAGAACGCCTGGTTTCGGGCGATCTATGCTGGAGATGACATGGTGGGCTTCATTATGCTGGATTTCACGCCCGATCCGAGAATGAAAGATTTCAAGCATGCCTCTATGTGGCGCTTCATGATCGGCGGCAAGTATCAGAAGATGGGATATGGAAGAGACGCTATCCTCTTGTTGATTGAGTATCTCAAGGCCCAGGGTTACGAGAAACTCTTCACCTCATGCGTCGTCAATGAACCTTCTCCGCTCCAGTTCTACCTGAAGCTGGGCTTCGTCGATACTGGCGAGTGGGACGATGATGAAAAGATACTGATGAGAGACCTCTAGTAACCGGCTTCGGAAAAGAGATAGTCGTTGACCCTATCGAGCTTTCCTGCCATCGTTGTAAGCTGATCGGCTTTCAACGATACTTCATATGCCAGTGTAAGGAGACCTACGGCATCCAGCACATAAGAGAGCTTCGACAGCTCCTCTGCAATATCGCCGAGGACGGGGTTTTTGTGCTCCATGAGCCTCAAAAGCTCTACAATCAGAGGAACCGTCTCTTCGAAGATCTCGAGGATCGTTTCCCAGTTGTCTATTCTCTCATGTTCTCCGAGCACCTCGAACGACCAGTCTTGCAGAGGTCCCATCACTTCACTTCTCATGCTTGCGAAATCCCTGTTCATACTCCAGCTCGCAGCGTAGAGATCGAGATCTGAAATTGACAGTGAAGCCAGACGAGCCGCCCCCGACAGAGACTCCTCAAGCTCTCTTATTACCGGTTTTGTGAAATTGCGGTAAGTGAGGTCGGTGTAGACTACCTGCCGGATTTCATCCCTGACGCTTCCTTCATCCGAGTCTTCGCCGCCTCTTACCCATCCGACCATGTCGCCCTTTATTAGACTCAGAAGCTCCTCGGCCTTTGAAGGATCGGAAAGGTATGCCCTGAGCTTATCTTTCACGGCCTCAAGCACATCGTCGAGCAGGTCGTTTTTCACATAATCTACGAATTCATCCAGCAGTGCTTCGATTGATATCTGCTGTGCCACGCCGCTCCAGTTACCCGAGATAATGTCGGCGATGATCGAAGCGGTGGAGAGTATTATGTTCTTTGCAGAAGATATCATTGCGGCCACTTCCTCTGCATGCTGAACTATGCTCCTCGTATCACGCACCATCTGCAGTAGATCACTCTCTACTCTCTCCGATTCAATTGCCGCATAGGACATTCCATTGAGAAATGCCCCCACGGATACGTAGAATCTCTTCATAGCTTCCATTTCCCTTAGGTTCAGTCCGTCAGAAGCGATCGTACCCATCCATTTCAACGACTTTTCTGCAAACTCTTTAGATTCATTCACTGCGATCTCGTTGCTTACAAATTCATCCATGAGGCCTCTGATCTTAACCGACTCGAGAAATGCATCGCCCGTACGGGCAACAACAAAATCCGGTAACGCTTCTCCCTGAACGAATGAAATTTTTCCTGAACCATCTAGTCGAAGTGTGGAATAGCGGTAAGAGCTTCTTCTATATCCATAGAGTCTGTAGAGGTACTCTCCCGGATCGACCGACCGCAGTTGCAGAACCCCATCCTTCATAATATAGGTTTCGCCGAATGCTTTCAGGTCGCCCAACTCTCTCAGCAAATCCATTTCCAAGGCCTTGTCGGGCAACGCATTGCCCTCTTCGTCGAGAACGGGAAGATGGTAGTCCTCTGAACTCTGGAGATAGCCTTCTTCATCGAAAAATGGCGAATACGCCAAAGAGGCATGTTCATCACCCCATTTCACGTCCACTTCAACTTCGAAACCTTCTTTCCGATAGTAATCTGTAATCTCATCAAGACCGGAACTCCATGAGAGGTAATAAATCGATTCAGAAACGGGCAGAGCATCGACGTCGATGAGATCCTGTTTGAATGGCCAGCCAAGAGAAACGGCCCCTGCCAGATGGTTGAAATTCGACTCGCTCAATTCGGGGTTTATAAGCCTGTCATAATTCTCCATGTGCGCCAGTGCAGACTCCTCGGGCTGGAAGTATTTCAGCTCGATGCCCCTTTCTTCCAGCGCGATTTCCACGGCTCTTTTCGTGGCAACACTGCCTCCGGAAAAGTACCAGAATGGTCCGTAAACAGTCTCTGGAAGAGTGTCTGTAATGACCACGATAACTGCCCTGGAGTCTTCACGGAATTCAAGCTGACTTCCGAAGAGGATTGCGTCATAACTCCAGGTGTTTATGTGCCATTCGCCGGCCGTTTCGATTTCCTCGATGGCGAGAAGAAGTTCGTCCCTTTCCATAACTCCGTAGAATGGATGGTCCGGTGATTTTCTTCCGGGCTCTTCCAGTGACGATGCTTCAAAGAGCAAAACCGCCACCCTGAAATCACTTGCATCCTCTTCGAGTCGATTCACGAATTCCTTCAGTTCTGACTTGATCGACTCGATTTGATCCGCCATTGAGCCAGTCGCATCGATCAAGAAGACCAGATCGATTTTCGAGGAAGATACTGATCTTTCCCAGAATCCAATGCCGCCAAACTGGTCTTCTCTCTGCTCCGGAGCAATTTCGGCCTTTGACAAGACATTCCCGTACTCGTCTACGAGAGTCTCGGTTATGGTGAAGTCTTCAATTGAGAGTCCCGTGACGGGGATCTCTCCGTCTTTGACGCTGACGGCGCAGCAAACTTCGTGAATGCCGTTGTAGCTGAAATCCCATATTTGCCAGCTTTTCAGTTCAAGCGTTCTCGAATGAACGGTTGTGATCAGAAGAAGTGAGTATAATAGAAACAGGAAGCCTATCCTTTTCATGGAATCCACCTCCAGATCGACGATCAGAGGAGAAGACAAAGAGAACTACTCTCTGTAAGAATATTCTAGCAGATCAACTCAAACAAACGATCAACTGGAGAGTCAGCCGATTGCCCCTGGTCCCACAAAAAAGAGAAACAGACCCTAATGGGCCTGCTCTGGTCAGGAAGCGGGGACTTGAACCCCGGACCTCTGGTTCCCGAAACCAGCGTTCTACCAACTGAACTACTTCCTGTCTGGAAAATTCTATCACGTGTCGTCTCCACTTTCAAGAACGGAATTCCCTTCTATGAAGGCACTGCCAACCACGCGATCCTCAATATAGAAGACGGCCAGCTGGCCGGGGGCCACTGCCCATACTTTTTCCGGGAAGTGCACTTTAAGACTGTTGTCCGCCAGAACGTTGACGCTGGCAGGAACGGCTCTCATCGAGCTTCTTATCATGCAAAGGCATTCAAATCCATCACCCGGATCAATGTACCAGTTTGGATCCTTCGCTGTCAGCGACTCCGATATCAGGCTCTCTCTACGCGCCAGAACGAGCCTATTTCTTTCCAGATCGAGCCTCTTGACGTAATAGCGTTCCCCCCCGGAGACTCCTAGGCCCTTTCGCTGACCGACGGTGTATCCCGACAGTCCGGTATGTCTTCCCAACAGATTTCCATTTTCATCCGTTATAGATCCCGGCTTACCATCGATTCCCCGCGACTTCAGAAAGCTTCTGTAGTCTCCGTCGGGAATGAAACAGATCTCCTGAGAGTCCTTCTTCGAATGGACGGGAAGATCAATCCCCGAAGCCTCTTGCCTGACATCCTCCTTCGTCATTTCACCCAGAGGAAAGAGAATGTCGTGCAGTTTGTGCTTCGCGATTCTCGAAAGAAAATACGACTGATCCTTCGCTCCGTCAAGTGCTCTCGCCAAAAAAAGTTTTTCGTCCAGGGAGACAAGTCTTGCGTAATGGCCTGTAGCTATCTTCTCTGCACCGAAAGAGAACATCTGCTCGAGCAGCAATCCGAATTTTATCGAATCGTTGCATACGACGCATGGATTTGGCGTCTCCCCGCTCATATAGGAAGTGGCGAAGTAATAGAGTATCCTTCTAAACTCCTCGCGCAAATCTACAATCTTCAGCTCAATGCCGAGATGGTCGGCAACGGCTTTTGCATCATCGACAGCCGCATTCGCGAGCGGGTTGCCCTCAAGAACTATCATGTGATAACCAATTACGTCGTTTCCCTGTCTAATCAATCGAGCTGCCGCGACGGCACTGTCGACACCGCCGCTCAATGCAATACCAATTTTCATCTCCATCACCATCACTATGTTAACAGTTGTTTTTGGCTCAAGTGTTTCTAAAGGGTATAATGTCAGTGGGCAATATCTCTTCGAGTCGGTGGATCGCATTGTAGTTTGGGTGCCGGTAGCGTTGAAAATGGTTTGCTCCGGCCGGTTTTTAAGAGAGGTTTTTTGGGTACGATAATCGAAGCTCTCACATCACTTTGCATCAATTCTTTGCAGAAGCTGAAAGAGAGGTTCTTGGTAATGAAAGCATCTTGATATACAATCACTTTATCTTCTATAAGGAGGGGTATTATGAAGAAAACTTTGCTAGTATTGCTCGCGCTGCTGATTTCCGTTGGCTTTGCATTTGGAGTCAAGTATGTGGTCGGCACAAGCGCAGATTTTCCACCGTTTGAATATGTAGAGAACGGAGAGTTCGTGGGGTTCGACATCGATCTAATCAAAGCGATCGCCGAGGAGATGGGCTTTGAGGTCGAAATAAGAGATATGAGCTTCGATTCTCTTATTGCGGCTCTCGTATCTGGAAATCTCGATCTCGTCGTCTCGGGAATGACGATTACTGCTGAAAGAGAAGAGGTTGTCTCTTTCTCGAAACCCTACTGGACAGCCGATCAAAGCGTAGTTGTGAGAGAAGACAGCGAAATGACCGTGACGGTTCTCTTCGGAAAGCATAACGTCGGTGTCCAGACTGGTACAACCGGCGATCTCTGGGTCGAGGAAAATCTTGTCGAGACAAAGATTCTCACGGGTGATTTCAAGAGATACGACACATACGTTCTTGCAATGACCGACCTGGTCAACAAGAACATCGATGCGATTGTTCTCGACGCACCAGTAGCAGAGAGCTTTGCAAAGGTCAGACCGGTAAAGATCGTTGGAGTAATCAAGACTTACGAAGACTACGGTATTGCAGTAAACAAGGCGAACAAGGATCTACTCAATCTCATAAACGAAGGCATTTCGAGACTTGAAGAGTCCGGAAAGCTCAATGAACTGAACCTCAAGCACTTCTGATTGAAGGGCGGAGGAAGTCATAGATAAACTCGGATTAATAGTTGATTCTTTGCCCGCTCTTTTGAAAGGAATGTGGGTAACACTTCAAATCACTTTTTTGACTCTGGGGTTGGGCCTTGTTCTGGCCCTCCCCATTTCTTTTGGCCAGGTCTACGGAAACAAGTGGATCAAGGCCTTCATTGCAGGCTATGAAAAGATCCTCAGAAGCATTCCGGAACTGGTAATTCTCTTTCTAATATTCTACGGGTTTCCGAGAATTGGAATCAGATTCTCCCCATTTGTCGCGGTAGTGATAGGACTGGGCTTTAGATCTTCCGCCTATCAGTCTCAGATCTTCCGGGGAGCAATAAACTCCGTCAGCTCGGCTCAAATGAGAGCTGCCAGATCACTGGGAATGACCAATCTTAAGGGATTCATAAATGTAGTCCTTCCCCAGGCAGTAAGGATCGCCCTGCCGCCATGGACAAACGAGTTCACGATAGTACTTAAAGATTCGTCACTGGCTTATGCGCTTGGAGTCACGGAGCTTCTTCGCCAGGGTGGATACATAATCGCTACGAAGTACGAACCGATGCTTATCTATCTCACGGTTGCCGTAATGTATTTCGTAGTGACGATCATTATCAACAAGACTCTGGGAAGCGTCGAGAAGCGGCTTGCTATACCTGGATTCGATGTAAAGGAGACGGTAAGATGAGCGAAAACAGAGTCGTATTGAGAGTCGAGAACCTTAAGAAATCTTTCGGAGACAAGGAGGTTCTCAAAGGCGTTTCTTTCGATATGAATGAAGGCGAGACCAAGGTGATAATCGGCCCCAGCGGCACCGGCAAGAGCACTTTGCTCTCCTGCATAAACATGCTCGTGACTCCAGATGAAGGCAAAATATGGCTGGAAGAGGAAGAAGTGACTTCTGCAAAGAACATAAACAGGATTCGCCAGGAGATAGGTTTTGTCTTCCAGGACTTCGGTCTCTTCAATCATCTTACAGCTCTCAGGAACGTCATGGTCGGTTTGACCAAGGTCAAGAAGGTGGAGAAGGAGAAAGCAAAAGAGCTGGCGATGAAGGAACTCAAGAGAGTCGGGCTGGAGCGAGAGGCGAAGATGTATCCCGCACAGCTCTCGGGCGGTCAGAAGCAAAGAGTGGGTATCGCGCGCGCTCTAGCAATGCAGCCAAAGATAATCCTTTTTGACGAGCCTACGTCGGCACTCGACCCGGAACTGATCGGGGAAGTTCTCTCTGTTATGAAGAATCTTGCCGAAAGCGGGATGACGATGCTCGTAGTAACTCATGAAATGGGATTCGCCAGAACCGTATCGGATGAGATCATCTTCATGGAGCACGGCCATATAGTCGAACAGAGCTCTCCCGAAGAGATGTTCAAGAATCCCAAGAATCCCAGAACGAAGGAATTTCTCTTCAAGCTCAACGAGCTCTACGGGGAGTGAATGAATTGGAGAGAATGTGGAAGATAGTTGTAGACAACTGGCCGAAACTACTTGAGGGACTCGGTGTTACTCTTGAGATGACAATGATCGCCGTGGTGATTGGATTTGTGATCGGCGTGGTTTTGGCGATCGCAAGAGTGTACGGAAACAAGTTTTTCTACGGAATTTCGACGGCAATCATAGAGGTGATTAGGGGCACGCCGCTCCTCGTTCAGCTCTTCATTCTATATTACGGCCTTCCGCCACTTGGAGTGAACCTGTCGCCCTTCACGGCGGCGATTATCGGCTTTGCTATCAACAGCGGCTGTTACCAGGCCGAATACCTCAGGGGCTCAATACAGTCGATTGCCGGCAACCAGATGAAGGCCGCCAGATCTCTTGGAATGACTAAGAGACAGGCGATACTGCAGGTGATAATGCCTCAGGCCTTCAGAAGAGTCATCCCGGCTTGGACTAATGAATTCATCTACCTGCTGAAGTACACTTCATTGGCCTATATAGTCGGTGCGCCTGAACTGATGGCACAGGCGAAGTTCATCGCTTCGAGAAACTTCCAGTTTTTCGAAGTGTATCTCGTTGTCGCGATCATATATCTCGTGGTGGTTCTCTTCTTCACAAAGCTTTTCAGCATACTGGAGAAAAAAGTGGAGATTCCCGGTCTTGAATGGGTTAGATAGGCACGTTCTGCCGTACATCGAGAGTCGTTGCAGACTTGCCAGCTTAAGGTTTATCCAATATAATCTTTACCGATAAAATGGACTCTCCCGGAGGTGGGTCAGTGCAAATAGACGGAGAACATTTGAGGCTCTCGGATATCTTCAGTGTCGCGTTCGAAAATGAGCCATGTAGTATTGAAGAAACCGCGGCCGGGCTTCTGGACGAGAGGCGAAGATCCCTTGAGATCATCAGCAAAGAGAAGACAATATACGGAGTGAACACTGGATTCGGAATTCTTGCCGATCATCGCATCTCTCCCGACGATGTCGACGCCCTTCAGAAGAACATAGTGCTCTCTCACGCGGCTGGTGTAGGGGAGCCCGTCCAACGAGAACTCGTAAGGGCGATAATGCTGGTTAGGGCGAATTCTCTCCTGAAGGGATATTCAGGAGTGAGAAAGTGCGTCGTTCAGAGGATTCTCGACCTTCTCAACAATGGAATCACCCCTATGGTCCCCGAGAAAGGCTCCGTCGGAGCCAGCGGAGACCTGGCTCCCCTTGCGCACATCGCTATGACGCTGATAGGTGAAGGAGAGTGCTTTTTCGACGGGAAAGTGGTTTCCTCCTCTCAGGCTTTGGAGAGGGCAAAACTCCAGCCTCTCGTACTGAAATCAAAAGAGGGGCTAAGCCTTCTCAACGGCACTGCCTTCATGGCGGGAATCGGCGCCTGTGCTACACACACCGCGACGCAGCTCTTCGAACAGGCAATTCTCGTTGCGGCGATGTCCGTCGATGCCCTCATGGGAAGCACTTCACCCTTCGATGCGAGAGTTCAGCAGGCAAGAAGGCATCCCGGGCAGAGTTACGTTGCCAGAAGACTTCGAGAGACGCTGGAAGGAAGTGAGATCAGGACTTCCCATCTGGACTGTGACCGCGTTCAGGACGCCTACACGCTAAGGACCATTCCTCAGGTGTACGGGGCGGTGAAAGACACTATCGATTATGTTGGGTCGGTACTTAATATAGAAGTAAATTCTGCAACGGACAACCCCCTGATATTCGAGAACGGAGACGCTATTTCCGGAGGCAACTTCCACGGAGAACCTGTCGCGCTGGCCGTGGATTTTCTCTCGATCGCCCTGACAGACATGGGCAACATGATCGAGAGGCGGATAGATAGACTTGTCAATCCGAAGCTCAACGACCTCCCCGCCTTCCTGACCAACGGAGAGGAAGGCCTCAATTCCGGCTACATGCTATGGCAGTACACTGCGGCTGCACTCGCTTCCGAAAACAAAACGCTCGCTCACCCCGCATCCGCAGACTCTATTCCCACTTCGGGCTTTCAGGAGGACCACGTGAGTATGGGAGCCTGGGGCGCAAGAAAGCTCTGGAAAATAGTAGACAACGTTGCGACTCTGATCTCCATAGAGGCGCTTCTGGCCTTCAGGGCGCTCTCTTTCAGACACCCGAAAAGGTCCAGTGCGGTAATTGAAGGTCTGTTCAAAGATATCGAGGAGATAGTTCCCGATCATAAGGAAGATCGTTATTTCGGAAAGGAGTTTTCCGACGTAAGAAGACTTCTCTTCAGGAAAGCGGGACTGTCGAACCTCTAGAACGTGTTCTTTACTGCAAAATGATCATCTGAACAGCCTTTAGGAGGAAGTGGGATTTGACAAGCGATTTTTTTGGTTCGAGTCGGGAGAAAAACAAAAAAGAGGACGTCGTTCGTCCTCTATTGAATATCTGGTGCCGGGGGCGGGACTTGAACCCGCACAGGCGGTATGCCCACATGAACCTGAATCATGCGTGTCTGCCAATTTCACCACCCCGGCATCGCACAAATAGTAGTTTATCATTCGCTGTGAGAGGTGTCAAGAGTCAATGGAGGAAAAGACTGTTCTGTCAATAATACGTTTGTTTGCACTGGTTGTGTTTGCATGTTTCTTTCCAACTATGCTTACTGCTTCGTACGATAATAGAGGCGTCGTTGCCCTCTTTCTGAACGACCCGGCATATGAAGCCAAGCTATCACCGATAGAGCGTTCTCTTGCGGAACAGGGTATCAGGTACAGGATCTTCAAGATATTCAACGATGAGCTTCCCGAAAATGAAAAAGAATACGCAGGCGTTATTATTGCCGGCGGCGATTCTATGCGGAACTATATTGACTGGAACGACAACGTTTACCAGGGCGGAGAGATAATCCTCAGAGGCGAGGTCCCGATACTGGGTATTTGCCTCGGACACCAGATAATCTCCAGGGTTTTCGGCTCGGTTCTCTACTACAGCGATGAACGCCGCTGGCACGAGATGACTCTTCTGAAAGACGATAAGATCCTTGAAGGCTTCGACAACGGCCTTCTCGTATGGGAGAACCATGCCTATGCAGTAGCCTACATTCCAGATCAATTTGAACTCTTCGCAAGAGGAAATGTCACTCCTATCCAGATGATGAAGCACAAAGAGAAGGAGATATACGGTGTTCAATTTCACCCGGAGACACAGGGCGGCTTTCTGCGGAATCCGCCAGGCTGGCAGCTTATAAAGAATTTCGCGAAAATTGCAGGAGTCAGTGTCGTGGATCCTCCTTTGCCCGAAGACGGGCGCAAGGTCTTCCCTTACTGATCCGACTCGACTGCAACAGAATTCGAATTCGCGCCTTTCGCCTTTACGAAGGAGACTCATGATAGGAGGAAAAATTGGAGACAATCGCGCTTGATCCCGAATCGCTTTCCAGAAGGACCGTAAGATATAGCTATTCCAGCGAGAGATACTACGATCTCGTTATCGAAAACGATTCAGACCGATGGACGGTTGATCTCCTATTGAAGGAATTCCCGGCCCCATTCGTGAAAGAGGAATCCTACAATCTCCTCGATCCTTTCAAAGAGCATCCGATAGCGTACGGAGCCTTCGACGGCTGCAAGGAACTGGGCCTAGTTCTCTTCGAAAGAGAGTGGAACAATTCGCTTCGCATCTGGGACATTCTGGTCTGGGAGGAGTGCCGACGAATGGGAGTCGGAAGGAAATTGATGGATGCAGCAAGAGACTACGCAATCACTTCTGGCATGAGACGCCTGGTACTCGAGACTCAAAGCTGCAACTATCCGGCCATCTCCTTCTACCTGAAATACGGTTTCGAATTGGCCGGTTTCGATACTGCCTGTTATTCAAACGAAGATATTGAAAGACGCGAGGTCCGCCTCGAGTTTCACTATCTTCTCTAGATCAAATGCAGGCATTCAGGAAGTCTCTCTTCTCAACATCCGCCAGTCTGCAAAAAGACATCTATACAGTAATTCACATACATCAAATGACCTTAATTCAATTTGCTCCAGAATCTCTAGCCGCTGACTATTGTTGAAACGAGGAATGCAGTGTAGATTATCAGGAGTAGAGCGCCTCTTGGCCTGTCCAGCTCCTTCTTTCTAAAGAGAAGCAAGGGCAGGACTATCGCGAGAAGCGATGCAAAGATGATTTCCCCGGCAAGCGATCTCTGTGCCGTGATAGGCGAGATGGTGGCCGAAATCCCTAGAACGAGGAGCAGATTGAAGATGTTAGACCCTACCACGTTCCCTATGGCAAGATCGCTGCGGTTTTTCCTTCCTGCCGAAATTGTGGTCACTAACTCCGGAAGAGAAGTTCCGATCGCCACAATAGTTGTACCAATCAGCATATCGCTCACTCCGAATATCCGTGCAATCGAAGAACCTCCGTCGACCACGAAATTTCCTCCGAGAATGACGGCTACGGTTCCTCCGATAGTGGCTACCCAGGCGAGCGCAGGACTCTTTTCGAGAATCTCGATATCTCGCTTTCCTTCTACCTCGACGATGTCCGAAATATTCCTGTCCCTCTTAGCCATTGTGAACACGTACATCATGAAGATCAAGAAAAAAGTAATCAGGACTATGCCGTCACTCCTGTTCAGACCGTTGCCGTTTCCCAGTATCAACGCTCCACTGGCGACGGTGATCAGAATAACGAAAGGTATTTCGTAACTCATGGTGGTCTTGTTAACTCCCAGCGGAGTGAGCAAGGCGGTCGCACCGAGAATCAAACCAATATTCGCGATGTTAGACCCCAGAACATTTCCCAGAGCGATGTCTGAACCTTTGATCGCCGCCTGGATACTCACTGCGAGTTCCGGCGCCGACGTGCCCAGAGCAACTATCGTGAGGCCAATGAGCAGTTCGGAGATTCCCAGATTCTTGGCTATTGCGACAGATCCCTCGATCAGATAATCGGCACCCTTTATGAGCAAAGCAAATCCAGCGGCCAGCATCAGCAACGAAACAAACAAGCGTTTCACCTCCACGAAAAGCAGCGGCCATTGCCGCTGCAACAACAAAGATTATATTCAACTGAAGTTAAAGCCGTGTTTTTACTTTATGACGCCAAGTTCCTTCCCGATCAGTTCGAACTTGGAGACCGCAAAGTCCAGATCCTTCCTCGAGTGGGAAGCGCTTATCATGACTCTTATTCTGGCCTTTCCCTTGGGAACGGTTGGGAAGCCGATCGAACTTGCAAATATGGACTCTTCAAAGAGTCTTTTTGAGAATGTTGAGGAAAGCTTCGCGTCATAAAGCATAACAGGAGTTATCGGAGTCTCAGTATGTCCCGTATCGAAACCGAGCGCCTTGAGCTGATCCTTGAAATAGCCCGCGTTGCTCCACAGCGTCTTGACCAGTTCGTCAGATGAAGAAAGCTTCCTTACGGCCGCGATGGCGGCTGCGGTTTCGGCCGGAGACAGTGATGAACTGAAGAGGAATGGACGCGCCTTCTGCTTCAGATAATCGATCAGTGTCTTCTTGCCGGCGACAAAACCTCCCACTATTCCAAAGGCCTTCGAAAGAGTTCCGACCTCGATATCTACGCTTCCATGCAATCCGAAGTGGTCGACTATGCCCCTTCCATGGCTTCCGAGAACACCTTCGCCGTGAGCGTCGTCCACCATCAGAATCGCTCCGTATTTGTTCGTCTTTTCGACAATCTCGGGAAGCGGAGCAAGATCTCCATCCATCGAAAAAACGCCGTCCGTTATTACCAGCTTTCTCCTGGCCCCGTCGGACTCGGCCTTTCTCAGCTGAGTCTCCAGGTCGTTCACATCCTTATGCTTCCAGACATATCTCATGGCTTTCGTCAGCCTGACTCCGTCAATTATGCTTGCGTGGTTCAGTTCATCGGAGAGAATAGCGTCCTCTTCAGTAACGATCGGCGCAATTACCGACTGGTTTGCATTGAAGCCCGACTGAACGACTAGAGTTGATTCAACTTTTTTGAATCTGGCAAGTTCAGTCTCAAGCTCATTGTGTAATTCAAGTGTCCCGGCAATAGACCTAACTGCACCCGGTCCAACTCCCCACTTTCTTATGCCGTCGATCGCCGCCTCCTTGAGCTCTTCGTCGAAACACAGTCCAAGGTAATTGTTTGAGCACATGTTAAGAACTTTCTTCCCCTCGATGTTCAGCCAGGCGCCCTGAGGCGATTCAAGCGTCCTTATCTTGACGAGCAGACCCTTCTCCTCAAGCTCCTCCATTTCCCGTTTAAGAACATCAAAATCAAACATCCAAACACCTCCGACAAGTCAATTCAGAATTCAAGGATTACCTTTCCGGAAATACCTCTCATCATGACATCAAAACCCTCTTCGAATCTATCTGCGGGAAGAATGTGAGTGACGACAGGCGAAAGGTCGATTCTGCTGTTCTTAAGCAGCTGAGTCGCGACCTGCCAGGTCTCGAACATCTTTCTCCCCGTGATACCGTACATAGTCAGACCCTTGAAAGTGAACAGCCCGTTTATATCAAATGATAACTCACCGGGAAAGACTCCGAGAAGAGAAACGACGGCCCCGTTAGTAAGGCTCTGAAGACCCTGAATGAAGGCCGTAGAGTTTCCCGACATCTCGAGAAGCACGTCGGCTCCGTTGTCTTCGGTTAGGGCTCTCACTCTGGAAGGAAGATCCTCTTCTGACGGATCGATCACTATATCGGCTCCCATCTTTCTCGCCAGATCCTTTCTGAACTCCTTGATCTCAGAGACGATTACTTGCGCCGCCCCTGCAACCTTCGCCACCGCTACCGCCATCACTCCGATAGGTCCGGCCCCGGTAATCAGGACATTCTTTCCGGTGAGATCAGTCACTAGCGCTGTATGAACGGCATTGCCGAAGGGCTCCATTATCGAAGCATATTCCGGAAGGATCGAAGGATCTACCTTCCATAAGACAACCTCGGGGACCCTCACATATTCTGCGAAGACTCCGTCCCTGTGAACACCGAGAATCTGCATGTTCTTGCATATGTGCATCTTACCGGTTCTACACTGAAGACACTTCTGGCACGGTATATGTGTTTCGGATACAACTGAATCTCCCACTTTAACGGTGGAAACATCTCCACCGATGCTTACAACCTCTCCAGTGAATTCGTGGCCATCAATCTGAGGGGGACGAATCCTCTCCTGTGACCACGCATCCCAGTTATAGATGTGAACATCTGTGCCACATATCGACGCTCTCTTCACTTTCACCAGTACATCATGAGGACCGAGCTCCCTTGGAACAGGAACTCTTTTTAGAGTCAATCCCGGCGCGGGTCTTTCCTTAACTATTGCAATCATAGTTTCTGATTCCAATCAAATTCCCTCCTTTCATTTATGATTCCACATTGTAATTGTAAGTTGATCGTATTGTTTCATAAAATAGACAGCCACCTATTTATGGACAAATGTTGTTGATGGCAGCTCTTGAATTGATTGATACTTCTTATAGCGTACCGAACGGCTAGGTTCTACAAGAAACACTTTCCATTGAAATGATCTGACGAGTCACGAACGATTTTGAAAACAGATGAGTTTTCAAACAAACTCCTGTTGAAACCCCTTGACATCACATGTCAACAATCTGCAAAAAAGTTACTAAACACACTCTCTCAACTCTCCATCTTACTCGATCAATAGCAAAAACGTTAGTGATCTTTGACCGCCCGTCTTTGGTCTCCAGATAGATAGAAAGCGATTATCAGCTTTCTTTGCTCAAATCTCCTCATGAAGGCGTTTTTTGAGAAGAGGTTGTTGTTGATTCACATGGTATTATCATTTTGAGTAATTCGGTGTTTTGTTGTCTTTCAATCTTAATGAGTACCACAAGACTTTTCGCGTTCCTGAGCGGTTATTGGGTCTCAGTTGTTCATGAAGTCCAGTGCTGCAGTTATGATTTTCACCCGTTTGATGTTCTCATTCTGCACAGTTGTCTCGGTGCTTTCGGTAAAGTCAAAGCTGTGCTCCGAGTATTTTTGCTTTTTCTGAGGTCACTTCGGTTGTGAATGATCACAATTGTGGAGGTGAGGGAAGTGAAAAGGATTCTGGTTCTAGCTTCTGTTCTGTTAATGGGATTTATACTGTTTGCTGTTGAACCGATCGTTATTGGAGTCTTTGAACCAATGACCGGACCCTACGCGGCCGGTGGTCAGCTTACCATGGAAGGTATTAATCTCGCAGCTGAACAAGTGACAGAGGTTCTTGGCCGACCGATTGAGTTGGTTCTCGTCGACAACAAGAGCGAAAAGGTGGAAGCTTCAAACGCCGTCTCCAGATTGATCCAGTTCAACAAAGCATCTGTAATAATCGGCAGCTATGGAAGTGCTGTAGCCATACCTGGCAGCGAAGTTGCAAATGCTGCAGGAGTACCGATGATCGGATGCTCGCCTACCAACCCGCTGGTCACATTGGGAAAACCCTATGCTTTTAGAGTTTGCTTCATCGACCCATTCCAGGGAAGCGTGATGGCTAAATTTGCTGTTAATGAGCTCGGAGCAAAGACAGCCGTGATTATTCAAGATATCGCTTCAGACTATTCTGTAGGTCTTTCACATTACTTCCAAAATTCATTCAAAGCACTTACCGGGGATAACAAGTCGATAAGCGGTGTCATTTCTTATCAGACGGGGGACCAAGACTTCACCGCTCAGCTTGCATATGCTCAGGGAAAGAATCCCGATGTAATATTCATCCCTGCTGCTTCGTATGGAGAGGCAGCACTAATCATTAAGCAAGCACGCGAACTTGGAATTGAATCTCAGTTCCTTGGCGGAGATACCTGGGAAGTTCCTGAGTTTTTGCAGGTCGGTGGTGCCGCCGTTGAAGGCAGCTACTTCAGCACTCACTTCGATGTGTCGGTAGCCCCAACTCCGAAAGCAGCGGAATTCATAGAGGCATTCAAGGCAAAGTATGGCGTCGAACCGAGCGCATTTTCGGCATTGGGGTACGATGCGTTTATGCTGGCTGTAGACGCGATTAAAAGGGCTGGCTCAGCCGTTCCTGAGGACATTAAGAACGCTTTGAGTGAAACCGTAGCTTTCGAAGGGGTTACAGGATACATAACAATTGACGAAAACGGAGATGCCATTAAGGATGCGATTGTCAGAAAAGTGGAGAACGGAGTTTTCAAGTTTGTAAGTGTTGTGAAACCTGCCGAATAAATAAGACAAAGGGCATCTATCCGCAGAATCTTAGGTGCCGGACGCAGGCCAACGCCTGCGTCCTTATTAAGAACGATAGCTAAGATGAAGGTGGTGGCAGGATGAGCTCTAGCGTTTTTTTGCAGCACCTTGTTAACGGAATTTCGTTGGGTTTCATATTCGGGCTGATTGCAATAGGCTATACTCTCGTCTACGGAGTAGTCAAACTTGTGAACTTTGCTCATGGCGATGTCTTTATGATGGCTACTTTCTTTGTCTACTACGGATTCACTCTCTTTATGATGCCATGGTGGCTAGCAGTTTTGTTCGGAATCGTAGTAACTATATTACTTGGAGTTGGTATCGAGCGTGTTGCATATAGACCTCTGAGAGACGCGCCAAGAATTTCTTCGCTCTGTGCAGCAATTGGCATGTCCTTCCTTCTCCAGAACATAGCGACGGTTGTTTTCGGTGGAAGGCAGAAATCATTTTATGTACCCCCATCGCTGACCAGGACATTTGTCGTAGGAGGGGTCAGAATTCAGGCGATAACAATAACCACTATTGTGGTTTCAATAGTCGTACTCCTTTTGCTCACCTTTCTGGTTAAGCGCACGAAAATGGGATTGGCGATGCGCGCCCTTTCTGTCGACTTCGATACGGCAAAACTGATGGGAATAAACGTTAACAGGACTATTGCATTCACATTTGCTATAGGCTCAGCACTCGCAGCGCTAAGTGCAATTCTCTGGGCGCTCAGATATCCACAAATATGGCCTTTTATGGGAGTTTTTCCTGGCTGGAGAGCCTTTACTGCGGCTATAATCGGAGGAATTGGAAGTATTGTGGGAGCTCTGGTCGGTGGATTCATGCTTGGTATGGTTACGATCATGCTGGTCGCTTTTTTCCCTGAGGCCGCGGGTTATAGAGACGCATTAATCTTCGTTCTTCTAGTCGTGATTCTTCTAGTAAAGCCAACAGGTCTATTCGGCGAGAAGACAAGTAGGTGAGTGTAATGGATCGCAAACTGAAGTTGGTCATAACCATTATTGGACTTCTTGTTTTCATCTTGTTGCTCTGGCTAGCCGAGAATTATATTGACGCATTTATCAAGAGAATTCTGAATGTTGCTGCCATCTACGTTATACTTGGAGTCAGTCTCAATCTGATAAACGGTTTCACTGGTCAGTTTTCTTTAGGTCACGCTGGTTTTATGGCGCTTGGTGCATACGCATCGGCTTTGCTGTACATGTCTCCTTCTCTCAAAGCGATGAATTTTTTTATTCAACCCATAATATGGCCACTAAGCGAAATAGAGATTCCCTTCTTCTTCGCGTTACTCATAGGGGGTACTGTTGCTGCAATTGCGGGGTTTGCTGTCGGAGCCCCTTGTCTTCGGGTAGGGGGAGACTATCTCGCTATAGTAACTTACGGATTCGCGGAGATAATTCGCGTGATACTCAACAACCTTCAAAGTATCACCAATGGGCCTCTTGGATTGAAAGGACTTCCCACATATACAAACCTCTACTGGAGCTGGGGCTGGGCATTGTTCACCGTCTTCTTCATAAAGAAACTAGTAGACAGCAGCTATGGACGTGCGTTGAAGTCAATAAGAGAGGACGAAGTTGCGGCTGAAGCTATGGGAGTCAATCTTTTCAAACACAAAACCCTGGCATTTGTAATAGGAGCCTTCTTCGCCGGCATTGGTGGTGGCCTGCTTGGTAGTCTACTCATGACAATCGATCCGAATTCATTCAACATCGCTTTAACCTTTCAAATTGTCATGATTGTCCTTCTTGGAGGGCTGGGAAGCATAACTGGAAGTGTCGTTATGGGCATTTCGGTTGCCTTCTTGATGGAACTGCTCAGGTTCGTGGAATCGCCTATGACGATCTTTGGTTTCACTATACCCGGTATCCCCGGCATGAGGATGCTAATCTTTGCGCTTATCCTCGTTATTACAGTGATCTTCTTCAGGAGAGGCCTTTTTGGTCACAAAGAGTTCTCATGGACATGGATTTTCAGATCTAAGGGGAGGAATGCAAATGAGTCTGCTTAAACTTGAGCAAGTAACTAAGAGATTCGGCGGACTTACTGCAGTTTCGGATTTCAATCTTGATCTTCAAGAAGGAGAGCTGGTAGGACTCATAGGGCCTAATGGAGCAGGAAAAACAACTGTGTTCAATCTTATTACGAATACGTATTATCTAAGCGAAGGAAAAATCCTTTTTGAAGGCAAAGACATAACGGGTTTGAAGACAGACAGAATCGCCGCAGCGGGTATCGTAAGAACATTTCAAAACATCCGGCTTTTCGGAGAGCTAACAGTCTTGGAAAATGTTCTTACGGCTTGCCACTTGCGACTGAGATCCTCGGTTTTCTCTGCGGTCTTCGGATTCCCGGAATATAAGAGAGAAGAACTGGCGATGCACGAAAAGGCTAGATCCTTGCTCAAGACACTTGGTCTGGAGAAGTATGAGAGAGATCAGGCTGGATCGCTTCCTTACGGGCTGCAGAGAAAACTCGAGATTGCAAGGGCTCTGGCAACTCAACCAAAAGTGTTGTTGCTGGACGAGCCTGCTGCAGGGATGAACCCAGAAGAGACACTTGCTCTGGGGGCATTGATCCTTAAAATTAGGAAGGAGTTCCAACTGACGATACTGCTGATTGAACACGACATGAGTTTGGTTATGACGATATGCGAGCGCATCATTGTTCTAGATCACGGTGTTACAATTGCAGAGGGTCTTCCAGAGGAGATTCAGAACAATCCTGATGTAATAACCGCCTACCTTGGAACGGGTGATTTGTATGCTTAAGGTGGAAAAATTGAATGTCTTTTATGGTGGTATACATGCTCTGAAGGGAATCTCCTTCAGCGTTGAAGAAGGAAAGATAGTTGCACTTATTGGAGCAAATGGAGCCGGAAAATCGACAACTCTTAGAAGCGTATGTGGTCTTAAAAAAGTGAAGGATGGAGAGATACTTTTCAAATCGAGGAACATCACAAACAAGTCAACAAATGATATCGTGAAGGCTGGGATGACTCTGGTTCCTGAGGGTAGAAGAATCTTTCCTAACCTTACAGTAACTGAAAATCTTATGCTAGGGGCATTCCTGAGAAGAGACTCAGAAGAAATCGAGAAGGATCTTGACTGGGTTAATACCCTGTTTCCAAGATTGAGAGAGAGAAAAGACCAAAAGGGCGGAACTCTCTCAGGTGGAGAGCAGCAGATGCTTGCAATAGGCAGAGCACTAATGTCTAGACCTGATCTTCTTATGCTGGACGAACCATCATTAGGACTTGCTCCAGTAATTGTGGGTGAAGTGTTCAGGGTTATTCGAAAGGTTCATGAGGAGGGTAAGACGATTCTATTGATAGAGCAGAATGCTCTCGCTGCGCTGAAACTGGCCGACTATGCTTATGTACTTGAAACAGGGCGAATAGTTCTTCAGGGAAAAGGAGAAGACTTGCTTAGCGACGACCTGGTGAAAAAATCGTATCTTGGAGGATAGTTTTTAGATATGAACCATATGCTGCTTTCACAGCCTGATCTATAGGATGATCCAAGAAATCACCGCGTGCTAACAATGGTGAAATTTCATATCCATAAGTATTCTTGGAACACCCGTCATTCAAATAACTTTTCTCTAGAAAATCATCATAAAGTATAAAACGACATGGTAACCCCCAAGCAGCCCTTTATATCGATGTGCTTCCTCGATGACTTTTCACAACCAAGGTTCCCGCTGACTGCGATACATAGCGGTCGCCTGAATTTGGCCTTTTCAAGCAAGTGGCTATGCATGAGATGGTAAGTAAGTGCCCTTGGTTACTTCTTCTGAAGATAAGCCTGAAATATCTAGGACATGTAGCTCTATCCATCTCTTTGACTAAGTTGCGGGGAGAGCAAAAGAGTATAGAGGGCTCAGAAATGTAGTTCGTATTCGCGCTTCTTCAGCAAGGGTTCGTTATACCGAAGTCTTGTAATCTGGAATGAGATCTTCGAATAGCTTCTTTACTTCGCAAAAAGAGTTACACTTCATGTATTCGGTTCTAAGACTCGCGGCATGCCTGATGTTTCTCGTGTAACCCGCAAAAGATTTCCGGAGATCTCTAACTGCCTGGTCTTCACCCACCGCCTCGGAAAGTCTTCTGAAGTGTCTAAGAAAGAGAGCAAGTCTTTCGTGAGGAGCAAGCTCCTCATATGAACCAAACTTGATGAGGTCTTTCGCCTGTTTGAAGATCCAGGGGCTACCAATCGCCCCTCTGGCAACTAGTACACCATCGATGAAATAGTTTTCCAAAGCGTAAGCAATTGCCTCAGGATTAAACATATCACCCGATCCAAAAGATAGTATGCCTTCTGAATGAAGCAGTTTCGTTATTCTTTCAATTTCATCCCAGTTAGCTTTTCCAGAGTACCCCTGTAAAACTGTTCTGCCATGAACAAAAACCGCATCAGGTTTAGCTTCAATAATCTGATAGATTATCTTTTCAGTATCAGTAGCGTCATTTCCTAATCTTATCTTCACAGAAACCGGCACATCTATGCTGTTCTTTAGAGCGGTGATCATTTCCGCAATTTTCTCGGGCGTTCTTAATAGGGCGCTTCCGGCGCCTTTTCGTGTAACCTTCTTTACCGGGCACCCTGCGTTTATATCTATCCAGGTTGCGACTTCCGAAAGCCTCATCGCTGCCTTAGCCATTCTAGAAGCGCTCGAGCCGAATAGTTGAATTCGCGTTGGAGTTACCGGAACGATCTCCTCTGTTCTTCCCGACGCCCTAAGCACACCTTCTACACTAATCATCTCGCTGAAGACAAAATCCGCTCCCCATTCAGCTGAAAGCTCTCTCATAACGGCATCAGTGTAACCGGCCATGGGAGAAAGCCCAATCTGTTTATCCATAGAAGTCCTCTACCTCGTCAAGTATTGAATCGGGAACCATTCCCCTAACAGACTTACCTTCTGAAAGTCTTCTCCTGATTTCAGTGGATGATATTTCAAAACGCGGAGCATCTAACCAAACTATTTCTGCTTTCAAAGCAGTTTCTACCTCTATCGAATTTCTGGGGTAAACAGCGATCGTTGCTTCGCGAAGTAGTGATTCGTATTCATACCAGCTGTCAAGCGAAGCAAGGCTATCCTCGCCAATAACTAGAAAGGGTTTGCAGTTGTGAACTCTAGAGAAATGCCTAACTGTGAAAAGAGAATACGAGACCCCGCCTCGATCTCTTTCGTAGTCCGAAACGTGGGCGCATTCAACACCTTCAAACGCTATTTCAAGCCACTTCATTCTCTTTTCGTAAGGGGCAATCGTTGAAGATACCTTATGAGGAGGTATGTAAGCAGGAGTTACATACAGCCTTTCAAGCTCCAGCTGTTCTATGGCTAGTATTGCAACAATGATGTGTCCATTGTGCACTGGATCGAAAGAACCCCCAAAGATCCCAATCCTATTCCCTGAACACATACTCTCTATCATCTATTACGACAGTATCTCCTTCCATGATTCCTGCGTCTCTAAGTTTTGAAGACAATCCTCCTTTTTCCAATTTATCCATGATAAAACGATCCCTATACTTGAACGCCCTGATCTTTCTCACGTAGAAATCGACTGCCGGCCCCAGAACCACATACCTTCCAGAAGAGTCCTTCTCCACTCTGAAATCCTCGGGGTAGGGTGCCGTGAGGACGACTGGCTCGACCTGCGGTAGAGGGGTATCTTCATCCCCTTTCATTGACGATAGGTATGAACTGTCTCCTTCAATCGTTCTCCATATCACTTCTTTCAAAGCCTGAGTACCCTCATGAGTAGCGGCAGAAACAGGAATTATTTCTTTGCCGGTGCTTTCTTTGAATAGTTGAAGCCTCTTCTGCCTCTCTGCTTGTGTAATGAGATCGCATTTGTTTGCAACTACAATCTCAGGCTTATCAGCAAGCTCCCTCTTATAGAATTCGAGCTCGTAACGGATATCTATGTAATCCTGAATGAAGTCTCTTTCTTCACTCTCTGAGATATCCAGAAGATGAACGATTGTTTTGCACCTTTCGATGTGCCTAAGGAATGTATGCCCAAGTCCAATGCCCTCGTGAGCTCCTTTAATTAACCCGGGAACATCCGCCACAATATATCCCTGCGAGTCGCTCACCATTACAACACCAAGATTAGGGGAAAGCGTAGTGAAATGATAATTGGCAATTTTAGGTCTTGCATTGGAAATCGTGGAGATGAGAGTCGACTTGCCCACGTTTGGAAATCCAACAAGCGCGACATCGGCAAGAATTTTAAGTTCCAAATTGACGAAGAGCTCCTCTCCGGGCTCGCCATTTTCAGCAGCTTTAGGGGCCTGATTTGTCGAAGAGACAAATCTTGCATTTCCCCTACCGCCTTTTCCTCCTCTAGCTATCACGATCGTCTGCCCAGGGTTGCAAAGATCTGCTATGATCTCTCCAGAATCAGCATTATACGCAATAGTCCCTACCGGTACTCTAATAACCAGATCTTTCCCCTTCTTCCCGGCCATATTTGAACCCTGACCACTCTCACCACTCTGTGCGAGGAATCTCTTCTTGTGCTTGAAGCCGTAAAGTGTGTTTATTGAATTGCTTGCTCTCAAGAAGACATGGCCACCTCTTCCTCCGTCTCCACCGTCGGGACCACCATAGGGAATGTATTTCTCTCTCCTAAAGGAGACAGATCCGTTACCGCCATCTCCCGCTTTAACATAAATCCGCCCCGTATCAACGAGGCTTTCCTGATCGTTAGCTAGCATTGGGACACCTCCGCCGTATCTCCATTATGTTATAATAACATTGATATTGGAAGGGGGAAAGTAGAAGTGGATCGTGTTGTGAACGTCGGTTTCGAGTCTTTTGTGGTAAAGGATAGGATTCTTGCTGTGCTCCCTGTAGAAAGCTCGGCCGTTCGAAGGCTCAAACAGCTAGGTATGGAAACTGGAAAGATAGTTAACCTAACCTTTGGTAAGAGAACAAAGGCCATACTGATAACAAACAGTGGTCATGTCATCTTCTCCTTTCTTCCACCAAAGAGAATTATAGAAAAACTCTTCAGAAATTAGGAGGCATTATGGGCATAAACATGGCGCCTTTCGTCCCTTACGTAGTTGAAGACAGGGGCAGGGGAGAGAGGATTTTTGATATCTACACAAAACTGCTTTCTGAAAGAATAGTCTTTCTTGGCTGGCCGATTGATGATGAAGTATCCAATATTGTAGTTGCTCAGCTGCTCTTCCTGGAATCCCAGGACCCTGAGAAGGATATCAATCTCTACATAAACAGCCCCGGTGGTTCTATTACTTCTGGGCTGGCAATTTATGATACGATGCAGTATATTAAACCTGATATTTCGACAATCTGTATCGGGATGGCTGCCTCTATGGGTGCGATCCTTCTGGCCGGTGGAACGAAAGGGAAGAGGTTTGCACTGCCAAATTCAAGGGTGATGATTCATCAGCCCTTTGGCGGTGCCGAAGGTGTAGCAAAAGACATCGAGATAAGAGCAAGGGAGATTCTTTATCTCCGAGACGAACTCAATAAGATTCTTGCCAAGCATACGGGGCAGTCAATCAAGAAAATCGAAAAAGATGCCGACAGAGATTTCTTCATGAGTTCGACAGAAGCAGTAGAATACGGAATGATAGATAAGGTAATTGAGCAGAAGGCAAAAGTAAAGACGAAAGAATAAGAGAGAAAACAACCGGCCGGCGCTGAGCGCCGGCTTTTGATGTGTCCGGAGTGAACGAAGTGGCGGAAATGACACCGATGATGAAGCAATATCTGGAAGTCAAGAACAACTACAAAGACTGTCTCGTTCTTTTCAGACTTGGAGACTTCTACGAGACGTTCCTAGACGATGCAAAACTTGTTTCAAACGAACTGCAGATTGTTCTTACTTCGAGAAATGGCGTGCCCATGGCGGGAGTGCCTTACCATTCAATCAATGGCTATTTGAAAAAGCTCGTAGATGCTGGCCATAAAGTTGCCATCTGTGAACAAACAGAGGATCCAGCCCTTGCAAAAGGACTCGTTAAGAGAGAAGTGACGAGAGTAGTTACGCCGGGAACGATAGTCGAAGATGAACTGCTCCCCGAAGCCGAAAACAACTACATAATCGCTATTGGCAAGTCTGGAGAGTTTTTCATAATCGTATTGGCCGACGTATCGACAGGTGAAGTCATAATTTCCGAAGCAGAGGACCTAATTTCGCTCAAGGACTTTATTGTGGCGAGCCAACCTTCTCAGGTTCTCTTAAGAGAAAGCTTGAAAGATCTGAAGAAGGAAATCGCCGGCGTTACATCATCAATGGTTGAACTTATTGAGGATTGGCATTTTGCGTTATCTTCAGGCATTAACTATGTCAAGGAGTTTTATTCGATTGCCTCTATCGACCATCTCGAACTTGATGATAAGCAAGTTGAGGTTCTAGGCGCTTTGTTTAAGTACCTTGAAACGATAAATTTCTCTCCCCTGAAGCATCTTTCACTCCCAAGAATTCTCAGAAAAACGGATTCGATGCAGCTAGATGTTTCTACAGTTGAAAATCTTAATCTCTTTCGTCTCGAGAGAAAGGGTTCTCTTTTGGAAATACTTGATGAGACGATCACAGGGATGGGAAAAAGACGGCTGAGGCAGTGGCTGCTTTCGCCCTTGACTGACAGGCATAAAATCGATGAAAGGCTAGACGTAGTTCAAGCCCTTTATTCCGATCGTCACCTTCTCGATGAGTTGAGAGAATACTTTCACAGTGTTTATGACATCGAAAGGATAACGAGTCGCCTCTCGACGGAAAGGATAACACCGAGAGACCTTCAATCTCTCAGAACCTCTCTTGCTGTTCTCCCATACATAAAAGAGCTGATTTCTAACGAAACGGCATTTGAAGGATTCTGCGAAAGATTCGAACTTTTTCCCGATGAGTTGGAATTGCTGCGGCGCAGTATTGTTGATGAACCCTCTTCCTCCATAGGAGACGGAAATGTTATCCGAAAGGGGTTTGACGCTCAGCTGGACTCTCTCCGTGATCTTCTCGATAACTCCGTTGAAAAGATCAGGGCAATTGAAACTAGCGAAAAGAAATCTACAGGAATCCCTTCGTTGAAGGTGAAATTCAACAAGGTTTTCGGATACTTTCTCGAAGTTCCAAAAAGCCAGTCCGGAAAGGTCCCTGAAAGCTACACAAGAAAGCAAACGTTGGTTAATTCAGAGAGATACATAACTCCGGAGCTCAAGGAATTCGAAGACAAGATCCTCAGTGCAAACGAGAAAATACAATCTCTTGAGAAAGCACTTTTTCTTTGTGTCTGCTCGCAGCTTATGAATTCGTTGCAAAGGCTCAAAGATGCAGCTATAGTTCTGTCTGAGATCGATGCACTGCAATCACTATCCCTTGTTGCCAGAAAATACAATTACTGCCGGCCGCGCTTTTCCGTTGACGGAAGTGCAAGGATTTCGAATTCTAGACATCCCATAGTTGAGAGGTTTGTGCCTGATTTCACTCCGAATGATATATCAATGGATAGCTCCGAGAACTTCTTCATCGTAACTGGGCCAAATATGAGCGGTAAGTCCACTTTCATTAGACAAGTAGCCTTGCTTTCAATAATGGCTCAAATGGGTTCATTCATACCGGCAAAAGATGCGATGCTACCGATTTACGACAGGGTCTTCACCAGAATTGGCGCCAGAGACGAACTTGCCAGCGGCAAATCAACTTTTCTTGTTGAAATGATGGAGACAGCAACAATTCTATCTAAGGCCACTGAAGATAGCCTAGTAATCCTGGATGAAGTTGGTAGAGGCACAAGCACGTTTGATGGGATTTCAATCGCATGGGCAGTTTCAGAATTCATATATGAAGCGATTGGTTGCCACACGATATTTGCAACTCATTTCACAGAACTGACTGAACTCTCTAGCATGTATCCTGGTATAAAGAACAAGACAGCTCGCATAGTTGAGACGGAAAAGGGAATTATCTTTCTCCATAAGGTGATCAACGGTGTAGCGAATAGTTCTCATGGAATAGAAGTGGCGAAGCTGGCCGGTGTTCCCGAGACCGTCCTTTCGAGAGCTAAAGAGATTCTAAGGGTAATTTCCAAACAATCGGCATTGGACAAAGCAGTGCGAGTGCTAAGCGCCGAAGACCTCAGGGAAATCAGACAATCGAAGAAAGGGAAAATGAACAGGAACCAAATCAGTTTGTTTTAGGGTACACAAAGAATTTGGCAATCCGGAGGTTGATCATGTCGAGAATTGAGCAATTTCGTGAAAAGCTTAAGGAGAGAAATCTTGATGGTTTTGTGCTGTACAACATGGAGTCTAGCAACCGTTCCAGTTCATGGTATCTATCTGGCTTTTCGGGCTCCTTTTCAGTTCTGATCATAACACCTAAGAGTGAGTACATAGTGACCGACTCCAGGTATTTCACTCAAGTTGAAATGGAATCAAAGTTCAAGCTTATTCCTTACAAAAACGGAGACGAGCTTAAGGATATAATTAAGGCCGCTTTACTCGACGATGGAGCCAATCACGTCGGATTCGAGGAAGAGACTATTAGTTTTGGCCTATACAAAAGGGTTTTCTCTCACCTTGGAGTGGAGTTGGAACCCGCAGACTCTATTCTCAAAGATATGAGAATGGTTAAAACTGCCGATGAAGTAGAGAAGATAAAAGCCGCTGTCAAAGTCGCAGAAGATGCACTAACTGAAACTCTCAACTTCATTCGTCCGGGAAGGACGGAAGAAGAGATTTGTGCCACCCTCGAATATGAAATCAGAAAACGCGGAGGTTATCTGGCCTTTGAAACTATTGTAGGTAGCGGTCCGAGAAGCGCCATAGTGCATGGGCGACCTTCCAAGAGAAAACTTCAAACGGGAGAGTTTCTCTTGATTGACTACGGTGCAAGGGTAGACGGTTACAACTCAGACATAACAAGAACCTACAGTATAGGCAATGCGACGGATGAAATGATAAAGGTTTACGAGACAGTCCTTAAGGCTCAAACAGAAGCCAAAAGAGCCGCTAAGGCAGGCGTAATTGGCAGTTACCTGCATGAGTTAGCGGCAAGTATAATTGAAGAGGCTGGTTACGGAGATTACTTTGGACACGGTCTTGGGCACAGCCTGGGAATGGACACTCACGATGGTCAAGGTCTGTCTCCAAAGAACTCTGCTCCTATTCCTGCCGGAGCAGTCATAACAGTTGAGCCGGGTATCTATCTTCCCGGAAAATTTGGGGTTAGAATAGAAGACGATTGTTATTTTCGTGAAAATGGAATTGATGTTTTGACTAATCTAGATAGAGAGTTGAAGATTCTTTAGCGATCCGGAGGTGGCTTCTAGATGATAGAAGTTGGAAAGATTAGAAAGGGAATGCCCCTAATAATTGAAGAAGAGATCTACATTGTAACAGAAGCTAACAAACATTCAATGGGAAGAGGGGACGGTATAATAAGGACCAGGATGAAAAATCTGAAAACTGGTCTTGTTAGGCAGTTCACGTTTCAAGCAAGCGAAAAAGTTGAAGAAGCTGCGCTTTCATTCAGACATGTTCAGTATCTTTACTCGGAGGATGAGCTCTTTCATTTCATGGACCTTGAGACCTACGAGCAGTATACAATTGGTGTAGATGAGATGGGAGATGCTCTGGACTACATCAAGGAAAACGAGGAAGTGGACCTTCAGTTCCATGAAGATAGACCTATAGGCGTTATACTTCCAAACACTGTCGTCCTCAAAGTAACGGATACCGCACCTGCCTATAAAGGTGATACAGTTTCTGGAAGCGGCAAACCGGCTGTTCTCGAAACGGGATTGAAGGTTTCTGTCCCATTCTTCGTCGAGAACGGAGAGCTGATCCGTGTAGATACAAGAACAGGCGAATATATCGAAAGAGCATAGGTGGAAAGGAGGGAGAATGATGGATTTTGAAGAGACCGATCTCGGAAGAATCGAAATCTCGGAGGCTGTAATCCGGGATATTGCTATTCACTCCTACATGGAATTCCTCAAGTTCGATCCAAAGGAAGGGAAAGCAAGAAAAGAAGCCAAGTCGACAGTTGACATTGATCTTGACGAAAAGGTCGATGGGACCAAGACCGTCAAGATTAACGTAAACACAAAAATCAAGTATGGTGTCTCGATACCCTCGTACGCCAGAAAAATGCAGGAGAAACTTAAGAACGACGTAGAAAGCTTCAGCGGCATAAAGGTTGAAGACGTGTCGATTACAATTGAAGATGTTTACGAAGAAGCCCAGAAGCCTGCTGTCATCGAGGAAGAAGAGGAGTTTGAAAGCGTAGAAGCCAAACCTGAGTTAGAAGAAATGGCTTCACAAGATTCTACCGTAGAAGAAGAAGATAGAGAAAAAGAGGGTTGAAAAGGTGACGGCAGGCCCAAACAAAAGCAGACGAAAAATGAGGGAGATTGTTTTCAGCGCGATCTATCAGTTTGACTTCAATGAAGATATGGAGACTTCGTCTGAATATCTCGAGAGAGAGCTCAGTTTCTTCTCAATGGAAACCGAGATGAAGCTTAGGACAAGGAAGTATTTTGATAGCATTTTGAGGTATCGTGATGAGATAGATAGCGTTATTAGAAAACACCTCACGAACTGGACTTTTGAGAGACTTGCCTCGACCGATAAGAACGTCCTCAGACTCGGAGCATACGAGATAATTTATGAACCTGACATTCCAATTGAAGTAACTCTTAATGAAGCGATAGACATCGCAAAAAAGTATGGTTCAGAGCAAGGTGGTAAGTTCGTAAATGGCGTTCTCGACAGAATTGCTCGAGAGTGCGCATCAACGGAGAAAAAGAATCTATAAGGAGGTCGTACATGCTGACTGATCTGGACATAGCACAGAAGGCGGAGCTTAGGAAGATTGATGAGATCGCTTCATCTTTATCGATCCCTGAAAAGTATCTTAGAAGCTATGGAAAATATGTTGCGAAGATATCCCACCAGTATCTTAAGGAGCTGCAGGATAGACCAGACGGAAAACTCGTTCTGGTTACCGCCATAAGTCCAACAAGTGCAGGTGAAGGGAAGACCACCACCTCCGTTGGTCTCGCTATGGCCCTCAACAGAATCGGCAAAAGGGCCTTCGTGACTCTTAGGGAACCCTCTGTTGGGCCAATTATGGGAATCAAGGGAGGAGCGGCTGGTGGTGGCTATTCTCAAGTGCTCCCGATGGAAGAGATAAATCTTCATTTCACTGGCGATTTTCACGCCATCTCACTCGCTCACAATCTTCTTTCTGCAGTTATCGATGCGCATATTAACTTCAAGAATGAACTGGGAATCGATCCTACCCAGATATACTGGCCAAGAACCATGGACATGAATGACAGAGCCTTGAGACAAATCATCGTGGGCCTGGGCGGGTCTGCAAACGGTTATCCCAGAGAGGACAGTTTCGTAATAACTGCGGCATCTGAGATAATGGCAATTATCTGTCTGTCCAAAGACCTTGTCGACCTCAAGGAACGACTGTCCAGAATTGTTGTTGGAAGAAGTTACGACGGAGAATTCGTAACGGTAAAAGACCTGAGTGTTCAAGGAGCTATGGCAACTTTGTTGAAAGATGTTCTAGATCCAAATCTAGTTCAGACACTTGAAGGCACGCCTGCCTTTGTTCACGGAGGACCATTTGCCAACATCGCGCACGGCACGAACTCATTGACTGCAACAAAGATGGCTCTTAAACTCTCCGACTACGTTGTTACTGAGGCTGGTTTTGGAGCCGATCTAGGTGCGCAGAAATTCCTTGACTTTGTTTCTCCTGTAGGCGGTTTCAAGCCGAGCGCGGTAGTACTCGTGGCGTCTATAAGGGCACTTAAACTTAATGGTGGAGCGCCTAAGAAGTATATCGAGGAAGAGGATGTCAAGGCTCTTGAACTCGGATTCGATAACTTGAAAGTTCATTATGAAAACCTTCGCAAGTATGGTATCCCTGTGGTTGTTGCTCTCAATGAATTCCCGCAAGATACTCGGAATGAGAGAGATAAGTTCGACAGTCTCTGCGTTATGAATTCTATTCCTTACGAGCTGTCAAGGGTTTGGGCAGAAGGTGGAGCCGGTGGAATCGAGCTTGCAAATAAGCTCATAGAACTAGTAGAAGACTCAAACGATTACGAACCCCTACTATCAGCGGATCTCTCCTTTGAAGAAAAACTGGAAAAACTCGCAAAAGAGATATATAGAGCAGGAAAAGTCGAGCTCGAACCGGCTGCGAAGAGCAAACTGAGCCTTTTTAAGAAGCAGGGAGTAGATCGCCTTCCGATAATCGTTGCAAAGACCCAGTACTCAATCTCGGATGACGAAAAGAAACTTGGAGCTCCCGAGGGTTACACATTCAAGGTACGGGATCTGAACCTTTCTGCCGGAGCGGGATTTATAGTTGTAGTTGCCGGTAAGATAATGTTGATGCCCGGTCTTGGTAAAGACCCTAATGCAAAGCATATTGATGTCGATGCGAACGGAAAGATAAGCGGGCTCTTTTGAGGTGTTGACTTATGATACTTGACGGAAAGATAGTTGCTGAAAGCATCTATTCAGAAATTAGGGAAGCTCTAAAGAGCAGAGAGAAAGGGCTACCCTCCCTTGTTTTGTTCTGCGATGAACCGGATTCATCCAACAGAACTTACATGAAATCGATAAACAGACAGGGAGATAAGCTCGGTATAGATGTCATAGTAAGAAATAGCGGCAGCAGTCCTGTCAAAGAAATCTTACAAATAAATGAAGACAAAACCGTCGCGGGGATCATGGTTATGCACCCATTGAAGAATGCTGATGAAAAGGCCGTGCTAGCTGCTCTAAGTCCCGAAAAGGATCTGGAAGGGAGAACTGTATCGAACCTCGGGGGAATTATCAACGATGAGGAGTTCTTTGCCCCTCCCACAGCTGAAGCAGTAATGGAAATTCTCAACTACTACGGAATCGAGATTAGGGGTCGGGACATTACTATTGTGGGAAGATCTAACACAGTGGGAAAGCCGTTGGCCCTTCTATTCCTGAAAAAAGGAGTGGACGGAACCGTAACCGTCTGCCATTCAAGAAGCAGAGACATATCCGAGAAGACTTTCAACGCGGACATAGTAGTCAGTGCAGTTGGCATAGCCGGTTTCGTTAAACGAGAGATGGTAAGGCCAGGTGGAGTTGTAGTAGATGTGGGAATCAACTTCGTAGATGGCAGACTAGTAGGCGATGTGGATTTCGACGAGGTAAGCCAGATTGCCGCTGCGATAACCCCCGTACCCGGAGGGGTGGGTAGTGTTACGACTGCTCTTCTCTTCAAACACTATATGAAGTCTCTTGAAAGAATGGAGTCATAACAAATGAATGAACAGCCACTCTACAGAAGACTTAAGGAATACTCCTATACACAGCTGGAAGTGTTCGCAAGTGAAGTGAGAGAAACGATTACAAGAGTTGTATCGTCGAATACCGGTCATCTAGCCTCTAATCTGGGCACGGTGGAACTGACGATAGCACTTTATCGCGTGTTCGACCCAGATGAGGACATCATAATTTGGGATACCGGGCATCAGGCATACACTCACAAGCTACTTACCGGTCGTTATGGGTGCTTCGAATCTCTAAGAAAGAAAGGCGGGATCAGTGGCTTTCTGAGTAGAAACGAGAGTCCTTACGATTTTTTTGGTGCGGGCCATGTGGGCACATCACTACCAGCAGCCTTAGGTATGGAGCAAGCCGAGAACATCTTCCAAAATTCAAAGAACATAATAGTTGTAGCCGGAGACGGAGCACTGACTTCTGGAATGGCACTCGAAGCACTTAATCAGATGAAAGACATCGGATCGAAGATAAAAGTGATTGTCAACGATAATGGAATGAGCATTGGAAAGAATGTTGGAAGTCTCTCCACTTCTCTGGCAGAGCTGAGACTCAATCCAGTTTACAGAGAGATGAAAGGCGATCTGAAAAACGCACTGGAAGCAATGAAGCTCGGCAGTCTCGAGCAATTTCTTTCGAAGATCAAGAGTGGCTTGAAAGCCTCTATTCTCGGAGGCAACTTATTCGAGGATATGGGACTGAACTACGTTGGTCCAGTGAAGGGACATGACTTTCAAGAAATGGAAGCTGTCTTCTCTGCAGTTAAGAATCTTAAGGAACCCTTCTTAGTACACGTCGTTACGAAGAAGGGTAAGGGTCTTGAGTATGCCGAAAGTAATCCTACAAGGTTTCACAGTGTGAGTAGAATAGATCCGGAGAATGGAGAAAAGATCTCGCAATATGGAGAAGTGACATACAGCGAGGTTTTTGGAAAGGTCCTAACCGATCTGGCAAAAAAGGATCCCTCGATAACGGCTATCACTGCAGCGATGCCCGACGGGACAGGACTTACCGAATTCTCAGAAAAACACCCGGCAAGGTTTTTCGATCTTGGAATAACCGAACAGCTGTGTACTACTTTTGCAGGTGGAATGGCTGCGGCAGGTGTAAAACCCGTCTTCGCTGTCTACTCGACTTTTCTACAGAGAGCTCTTGACCAGCTAATTCATGACGTAGCTCTTCAAGATCTCCCCGTCTTATTTGCTATTGATCGGGCGGGCATAGTCGGTCAGGACGGTGCGACTCACAACGGGATCTTCGACATTTCTTTTCTTTCGATGATTCCGAATATGCGTGTTCTTGCTCCCGCTTCACTGAAAGAGCTCGCCAACATGCTATTCACCATATTTGACCAGAATTGGTTGACTCACCCGACTGCCATCAGGTACCCCAGGGAAACAGAACTCGCAGACATTGATGAGATAACATCCAGCTTGAAGAAGATAGAAATCTTTAAGTGGGAAAAGCTTATTGACGGAAATGAAATCGCAATTCTCGCTACAGGTTCTATGGTTTCCAGAAGCAGAGAGGCTGCTTACATCAACGGATGTACCCTTTTCAACTGTCGTTCAATAAAACCACTGGACATTGAGACTTTAAGGCAAATCTTTTCGGATTACGAGACAATAATCACAGTAGAAGAAGGAATAAAGAGCGGAGGCTTCGGCTCAAATGTGGTACTTGAAGCTATCAGACATAACTACAGTGGTAGAATCGATTTAATTGCAATCGATGATGCCTTTTCTTCTCACGGTACAAGAGAAGAGGTGTTAAACGAGCTGGGGTTGGATGCCAGGGGAATAGAGAATAGAATCTCTAAACTGAGAGGTGAAAAGAATGCAAGTAACTACAGAATTCGGTAAGATCGATATTTCTCTTCAGGCCATTTCTTCAATAGTCAAGAAGGTTGTATCGGAGTCTTACGGACCGGTCAATGTAGGATCCCCCCAAACGGGTTTTTTGGCAAAGTTATTCGGAACGACAGAAGACTCGAAAAAAGGTATCAAAGTGACAGAAGAAATCGATGGCACCCTTGAAATCGATATCGATCTAATTCTAGAGTATGGCGTAAGAATACCAACGGTTGTAGAAAATATCCAGGAGAACGTATTTCACAAGCTTAAGGAACTTACTGAAGCTACCAATATAAAAGTGAACATTCATGTTGTCGGCTTGCAGGATTGATGGGAGGCTCAAGATATGAAACGTATCAACGGCAAGTTTTTTGTCGCCGCCTTCCGGAAAGCCGCTGAACGACTTCTTGCAAATAAAGATGAGATCAACGCGCTGAATGTCTTTCCCGTTCCAGACGGAGACACGGGATCTAATATGGCCGCTGCAATGATAGAGGCCTGTGAATATCTGGATAGATTGAAGAAAGATGATCTGGTGAGCGTTCTGGAAGCAGTCAAGACCGGAATGCTTATGGGCGCCCGTGGCAATTCTGGCGTTATCCTCTCACAGATTTTTAGAGGATTTGCCGAGGGAATTGGAAACAGAAAATTCGTAAACACCAAAGCCTTCACTGAAGGACTAGTTAAAGCAAAGGAAATTGCCTATAGATCCGTAATGAAACCCGTTGAGGGCACCATGCTCACCGTAATGAGAGTAACGGCCGACACCGCAAACGAACAATTCGGAGATATTGAGGATTTTGAAGAATACTTCGAAAATCTAATTCATGTCGCTTTCGATGCAGTGGAAAAGACTCCAACTTTACTTCCCAAACTTAAAGAAGCTGGCGTTGTTGACTCTGGAGCAAAGGGGCTGGCTTATATTCTCGAAGGTTTTGTGCTTGCAGTGAAGGGCGATCTAGAGCTTGAAGGTCCTATTCAGCAGATGCCTCAAGCGATGGGGTCGTCAACGGAACGGATAGTTGAGATCGTCAGGGAAGAACTTAAATTTACATATTGCACGGAACTAATTGTGAGCCTCAACGACTCAGAAAACCCTGAAGAAGTATCAGAAGAGATGAAGAGTTATCTTGATGCAATGGGAGATTCGATAGTTATGGTTCATCAAGATGATATTATTAAGATCCACGTCCACACCGACCACCCTGGAGATGTGATCGAGAAGTTCTTAGGGGTGGGATTACTTCAAAAGGTTAAGATTGACAACATGAAGGTTCAACATGAGCACATAGTTGATATTCAGTCGAAAGGACCAGAAATGTATGGTAAAGGTAAGCGTCATGGAGTAATTGTCGTCTCCCCTGGTGAAGGTCTTGCCGACGTTCTGAAGAGCCTTGGTGTAGATCACACAGTTAAGGGCGGTCAGACAATGAATCCGAGCCTAAAAGACCTTTACGAAGCCATAAATAGAATAGCTGCAGATAAGGTGATTGTGCTCCCCAATAACCCGAATATCATTCTAACCGCCAAAGAGGCTGCTAATGCTATTAAGGACGAAAATCCCGGGAAAGAGGTTTACATAATCCCAACTCGTACTGTGCAAGAAGGCATTGCGGCTATGACTGTATATAACGATGAAATGGATAGTGAAGCACTCATTGCAGAAATGAAAGAAGCGGCCGACTCGATTTCGCCGATTTCGATTACCTATGCTGTGAGAGATTCTAGCATGAAAGGAAAGAAGATCAGAAAAGGCGAATACATTGCAATAGGAAGAGACGGCCTGATAAGCTCTGGCAGGAAACTTGAGAAGCTCGTTCACGATTCGATCAAGGCAACTATTGGTAAGGACAGTGAGAAGGAAGTCGTAACGATATTTTATGGATCGGAAGTAACTGAGGAAAGTGCTGGAAAGCTTCTAGAATCCCTTTCAGGAAGTTTCTCAGATCTTGAATTCGAAATTCATAGTGGTGGACAGCCCTATTATTACTACTTAATCTCAATTGAATAGACTAGTAGCTCAGGAGGGAAGAATGTACTTACAGGACGTGATAGGGAAGCTTAACTCATACTGGTCTATGCAGGGATGTATCATAGATCAGCCTTATGATCTAGAGATGGGGGCTGGAACCTTCCATCCTTCGACCTTTCTTAGGTCACTTGGGAAGAAACCCTGGAAGGTAGCTTTCATTCAACCCAGTAGAAGACCAACAGATGGAAGATATGGCGAGAATCCAATGAGAGTTCAAAGATACTTCCAGTACCAGGTAATAATAAAGCCAAATCCCGAAGACTCGCAAGAACTTTATCTCGGTTCTTTAGAAGCACTGGGCATTAATCCTGAGGAACATGACATTAGATTTGTTGAAGACAACTGGGAGTCTCCGACTCTCGGCGCCTGGGGAGTAGGCTGGGAAGTCTGGCTAGACGGAATGGAAGTCAGTCAGTTTACTTATTTCCAGCAGGTAGGTGGCATAGACGTTGATTTAGTTTCTCTGGAAATCACCTATGGACTGGAAAGAATCACCATGTATCTTCAGAAAAAAGCGAACATATTTGATATAGACTGGAACGGAGAATTCAAGTATGGAGACGTCTTTCTCGAAAACGAGAAAGAATTCTCCGCTTACAATTTCGATGTGGCCGAGACTTCAAGGCTTTTTGAGCTGTACAGATTATATCGCGAAGAATTCGAGCTCTGCCTTAATAGTGGTCTTGTCAGACCTTCTTACGACTACATGATTAAATGTTCTCACGTCTTCAATTTGCTTGACGCGAGAAATGCAATCAGCGTTTCACAGCGTCAGAGCTACATAAAATCCATTAGAGAGATGGCAAAGGCAGTTGCAGAAACATACGTAGCAAAGGAGAGCGATTCAGATGAGTGATCACAAAGCTCTGCTAGAAGTCGGAATTGAAGAACTGCCATCAAGTGAAGTGACTGGCATCAGAGACCAACTTAATGATAAGATCGGAGAGGCTCTTGAAAACTATCATCTGCGGTTTGACAGATTGGAAGTATTCGTTGCGAGCAGAAGATTCGGAGTGCTGATTCACGGTATCGATGGAAAACAAGCCGATTTCATGGAGCAGAGGAAAGGACCGTCCGAGAAGATCGCATATAAGGACGGTGTGCCGACAAAGGCGCTTCTAGGTTTTTTGAGAGGAAGCAATGCGAAGCTAGAGGACGTAATAGTAAAGGACAGCTATGTTTACATTGAGAGAGAAATAACTGGCGAGACTGCTGAAGCTCTTTTGCCTCAGATCTTCTCCGACTCGTTGAAGTCCATGGATTTCAAGAAACCGATGCGCTGGGGAGATGGGATTTACAGATTCGTGAGACCTGTAAGATGGATAGTAGCGATGCTTGATTCCAAAACGCTTGAGATGGAACTGTTTGGAAAGAAGTCATCGAACAAGTCAAGGGGCCACAGGTTCTTCTTTGACGAAGTTGAAGTATCACCTTACAATTACTTCGAGAAATTGAGTGAAGCTCTGGTAATCGCTCGAGAAAGCGATAGGGAAGAGAGAGTTCTCTCAGAAATCAGAAGAATTGAATCGAATCTTCAAAGCAAAATTCCTGTCGATAAAGAACTGGTTGCCGAAGTAGTCTCCTTGACGGAATATCCCTCCGCTGTTCTTGGGCGTTTCTTGGAGAAGTACCTCGAGCTCCCGCCTGAAGTAATAATCGTAACCATAAAGCATCATCAGAGAACTTTCCCGGTTGACAAGGATGGCAAGTTGACGAATAACTTCGTGGCTTTTCAGGATGGTCCAGATGATCCGATGGGTAATATTAGACAGGGTTATGAAGAGGTCATCAATGCAAGGCTGGAAGATGCTTTTTTCTACTTCATCAAGGATAAAGAGAAACCTTTCGAAGCGTACGTCAATGCGCTGGAGGGAATTTTGTTTCAACGTGGTCTTGGCTCGCTGAAGGACAAAACCGATAGAACAGTTAAGCTTTCCACAGAGATTTCCAGGATGCTCGGAGCAAATAACGACGAACTTCTGGAGGTTCAGAGAACGGCTCTCCTTGCTAAAGCGGATCAAACCACCAGAGTCGTTCAGGAGTTCCCCGAGCTCCAAGGCATAATGGGAAGGATATATGCGTTGTATTCCAAAGAGAGTCACGATGTTGCTATGGGAATTGAAGAGCACTATCTAGACGGCTCCATTCCCACAACACTGACTGGCGCAGTCGTAGGGGTTGCAGATAGGCTGGATACGCTTGTAGGCAACTTCATGATAGGAAATATACCTTCCGCTTCGAAGGATCCTTATGCGCTGAGGAGAAAAGCTAGCTTCATCTTCCGGACTATGCATCATCTCGGCTGGAAGATCTCCCTGGATAGTCTAATAAGCAAAGCCATGGAAAATCTCGGAACGATTTCTAAAGAATCCGATGAATTGATTCGGGACTTCTTTTCATCTAGATTCGAAGCATTTCTTATTGAGAAAGGCTTTTCAATCAATATATCTCGATCCGTGAACAAGTGGTGGAACGTTCCATATCTAGGGGTAAGAGCGGCAGAAGCAATCGAAGAGTACATAAAAAAGGAAGATTTCAATAATCTTCTTATTGCTTATCAGAGGGTTCACAACATAAGCAAAAATCACCTGGAGAATATATTCGACGGCTCAAAGTTTGTGGAACAGGCCGAACGTGATCTGTTGAACGACTATCTGAGGTGTTATGACGATGTAATGGATGCCTTAGAGCGAGATAATTTCGAGAAGTCTCTTGAGCTTCTCACATCTCTCAAGCCACAAATAGACAGATATTTTGACGATGTCTTTGTAATGGCTGACCAGGAGGATATTCGCCTTAACAGACTCGGCTTTCTTAAATCGTTGGATCTGCTCTTCCTGAAGATAGGCGACCTTTCGCTTCTTCTTGAAGAAGAAAGAACGTGAACCGTCAATGAAGTCCGGGACCGTTGCTCTTGTTGGAAAACCCAATGTGGGGAAGTCAACCCTCATAAACACCATCATCGGCGAGAAGATCGCTATTGTTTCTGATAAACCTCAGACAACTAGAAATCGAATCGGGGGGATCCTGACATCTGATGACGGCCAGATAGTCTTCTATGACACACCTGGAATTCACAAACCGCTTCACAGACTCGGGCAATACATACTGAAAGTTGCAACTTCATCGCTAGTAGGGTCTGATCTACTGCTGGTCATTGTTGACCCAACCGACGGCCTTCGAGAATCGGACAGGCTGGTTTCGAATCATGTGAACCAAAGTCACATTCCTGTCTTCCTCGCCATAAACAAGATCGATGAGTACGAAGACAAGAGACTCATAGAGGAGTTCAGACAAAAGGCCGAACAGCTCTTCGAAAATATCAGCCGTACGTTCTTCATTTCAGCGATAAAGGCTATGGGAGTCGATGAGCTGATTTCAGCAATATTCGATTTCCTTCCGGAGGGAGAGTTACTTTTTCCCGAGGATGTCATAACTGACCGGTCTTCGAGATTTATGGCATCGGAGGTCGTTCGCGAAAAGATCCTTGAGAATACCCGGCAGGAGATCCCGCACTCTATTGGCGTTGTGGTTCAGGAGTTCAAAGACGACGGCACTATACTGAAAATCAGGGCAGATATAATTGTTGAGAGAAGCAGTCAGAAGCCGATAATCCTTGGTAAGGCAGGATCGATGATAAAAAAAATCGGTACCGATGCGAGGAAAGATCTTGAGTATATTTTCGATCAAAAGATTTTCCTGGATTTGTTTGTCAAAGTTAGAGAAAAATGGAGAGACAAAGATTCCATGATACAGGAGTTTACTAACCTCAAAGACGAACTTCATTAAATCGGGGTGATGCAGATGAAAAAGGGAAAGGCAGCTTTTGTCCTCTTTCTTTTGCTCTTCATGATGGTCTTTCTTAATGCTGATCAGATGGTGATGTCTCCCAACATCGGCGAAATCGAGGCGGAATTCGGAATAACTAAGGCAGATATCGGCCTTATACAAGGTTCTTTCACTATAGTGGGCGCACTGATTTCTCTTCTCTGGGGTTTTCTGGCAGACAAGTACAGCAGAAAGCTTCTGCTTCTTTTCAGTGTTCTAGTCGGTGAAATACCCTGTTTCCTCTCCGCCTTCGTACAGACTTTTCCGCAGCTCTTTCTTGCAAGGGCCCTAACTGGTATAGGCGTAGGAGCGCTCTTCCCAGTCGTTTTTTCTTACGCCGGAGATGCTTTCAAAGAGTCTCAGAGAGCAAAGGTCAATTCCTTTCTTTCTACGGCAATTTCCCTTGGAGCCATTGTGGGAATGGTAATCGCCGGATTCACAGGAACATCACTTGGCTGGAGAACACCGTTCATCATCGTATCTCTTCCAAACATTGTTCTAGCATTTCTATTCTTTGCATTTGCCGAAGAACCAAAAAGAGGAGCCGCCGAAGTTGCAGTCGGCGAACTCGTGGATCAAGGGATAAACTACATTGGAAAAGTCAGACTGTCTGACTACAAGAATCTCTTCAAGGTGAAGACCAATCTCATTCTCTTCATTCAGGGAATTCTTGGAACGATTCCCTGGGGAGCAATACCGTACTACCTTGTAAACTTCTTCGAAACCTCTAAGAATCTTTCAAAGGAATCGGCCACGTTAATATTCATTTTCTTCGGAGTCGGAAACGTACTCGGGATATTCTTCGGTGGTCTCATCGGCGGTTTGCTTTACAAGAAGAAACCTGCCTACATGCCGCTCTTCAGCGGGATAATGACTGTCATAGGGACATTTGTTGCTCTATTGGCTCTGAACTTCCCACCTATCGAGGGAGCAGGCGGATTTGTGATGCTGGGAGCCCTGGGCATGGTAGCCGCAGCCTCCGCTTCAATGACAGGACCAAACATGAAGACTATGCTGATGAATGTCAATCCTCCTGAGAACAGAGGAAGGATATTCTCGATTTTTAACTTGACAGATTCTCTTGGAACGGGATTTGGACAGTTCTTTGCTGGAACTCTAGCCACGGCAGTAGGATCTCTTGGAGTTGCTATGAATGTTTCCGCTCTATTCTGGCTGCCTTGCGGGCTGATACTGCTTACTGCAGCATTAGCTTTCCCAAGAGACATCGATCACCTTCATAGAAAGATGAAGGAAGCTGCTCAAACAATGGAAAAAGAAAAGTAGATGTCTGTCAAGAGGTGAAAGATGATTTCAGGAGTGGCTTTGATTTGGAATATCGAGAAGAAAGTTGTATAATCTAATTGCTGAAGTAACCCTCAGACCGCTTCGCTGCCCTCGAAAAGGGCAGCAATTTTTATTTATTGAGGAACAACCAGAAAAGAACCATGACAAAAGATCCTTTCTGTTCGACCTTTGAATCACATTACTTCGTCAGAAAGTAATCCTCAATTCCTGTGACGAGAGCTTCCACGAGCTTTTCCCTGTAATCTCTGGTAGAGAGAAGGACATCTTCTTCGGGATTTGACATAAAGCCCGCTTCGAAGATTAGTACGGGAACTTCTGACCAGTTGAATCCAGTAATATCGTCGCGTGGCCTAATTCCAAGTGAATCTATACCATCGATCTGCAATAGACTTGCCATGATCTTTTCCGCGGCCTTTTTGCTGTCCGAATAGATCAATGGACTTTGAGCAGAGGTTTCAGATGGAATTAGTAACATGAATCCTTTGAGGCTGCTATCGGAGCTATAGTCAGCATGGACTCGAATACAAAGATCGGCATTCGCCTCGTTTGCTATCTTCGCCCTTTCAACATTGCTTATGTTGACATCGTGACTATCTCTGGTCATGACAACTTCATACCCTTCCTGAAGAAGCCTATCCCTCAACATGAAAGAGAACTCCAAATTAAAAACGTATTCTGGAATACCGGTCGAGGATCCGCGTGTCCCAGTGGAAACCCTTGCCTTAGTCATTTCCGAACCTGGAGCTATAGGTTCAAGAGTCAGGTCCGCTTCTTTCTGATGACCGGGGTCGATGCAGATAGTAAGCGAAAAAGCAAATGTGGAAAAAAAGAGAGCAAGAATAACGACAAACTTTCTTCTTTCTGAACACATAGAATCACTCCTAACTGTTGATCACTACAGATTATAACTTCTTTACAGATTAATCGGGTTAAGCTATCGGCAAAGAGTTCCGTTTATGCAAGCTCAGGGAGGCACAATCACTCTCTCCAATTATCGGAATCATATTTTTGATCTAACAACAGAACGCGCACTGTGTCATGCCCGCCCAATAAATATCAATTGCGTTTAATACATCGTTCATTCAATATCATCCAATTTCTTGGTGGATTCTTGTCCTTCAGTCAACAAGTTACTGAAAACCGTTTCTAAGTAAAATTGCAGCTAATAATGGATGTACATTTCGCTAAAACCGCTACTTCCCAAGGAACTCCCTCTTAGCTCCGTTGTAGGTTATAATTATCCCGGAGGTGAGAGCCATGGCAAGTAGTTACAGGAAAGAGATGTTGGAGTCTGAGATAAAGAAGGTTCTCACGGTAACTCTATCATCTTACACAAGTTACAACGACTCGCTAGGAATGGTTTCAATAGTCAGGGTAGAACTTACCAAAGATAAGCGTTTTGCAACGGTCTTTGTAAGTCTTATGGGACCAGATGAAAGCAAGAAAAAGCTGGTTAAAAGGCTGAATGAAGATAAGGGAATCTTCAGGACTGCAATTGCAAAGAACATTCGTCTGTTCAAAGCCCCTGAAATCCGTTTTAAAGAAGACATTGGAATAGAAGCAAGCTTGAGAGTAGCTCAGTTGCTGGAGAAGATCGAAAGGGAGAGGACAAACACGAAAGATGAGTGATGGGATTATACTTGTAGACAAACCGGTCGGAATTACCTCACACGATCTTGTCAACCTCCTTCGACGTCGACTGGGGACAAAGAAGATAGGCCATGCGGGAACACTGGACCCTTTTGCCAGTGGGCTCGTTATCTCTGGGGTAAACAAGGGAACTCGGATTCTCGAGTACTTTCTTGAAATGGACAAAACATATATGACCGAGCTCGTGCTAGGAAGAATTACAGATACATTTGACATTACGGGCAGGACTGTTGAAGAGCGGAAGGTGCCGGGTTTCTCTTTCGATGAGGTTTTTAATGCACTCAAATCATTTGAAGGAGAGTATCTTCAAGTTCCTCCCGCATACTCTGCAAAGAAGTACAACGGAGAGAGGCTTTACAAACTCGCTAGAGAGGGCAAAATAATCAACCTTCCGCCAAAACCGGTTAAGATCTATTCTATCGATGACATTGGCATTTCTTATGAGAAAGTCACCTTTACAGCTAAGGTCTCAAAGGGAACTTACATCAGATCGTTGGTTATGGATATTGGGTACAAACTTGGCTGCGGCGCAACGGCTACTAAACTACGAAGGATTTCTCAGGGTAATTTCTCCGTTGATTCTGCACACCAGATCGACGATGTGTCTGATTTCTCAATAATTTCACTCGAAGATTCGATTGACTTCCTTCCAGGTCTTCTGCTAAACGATTCTGAGAGCAGCAATGTCCTCCTTGGCAAACAGATCTATGCCAGCGGAGTGGCAGGTGTTATGGGAAAGTTTGCGAAGAACGACTTAATCAGAATAATCGGTAGCGACGAACGACTATTGGCAGTCGCAAGATCAGAGCGCACTTCTTCATTCATCAAGACACTCCTAGCTAAGAATTCGCTCGAGAGAGTTGCAAAACTGGAAAAGGTTCTTGGTGCTTGATATGTATGTTGCCTGCATAGGAAATTTCGACGGCGTCCATTTGGGTCACAGAGCGATCATGCAAAAGACGGTAAACATAGCAGCCAATCTAGATTTGCAGAGTACAGCAATCTCAATTGTCTATCCCTGGGGATACTACTTTCCAAACTTCCCGGGGATAATCTATCCTGTTGCACAGAGACTTGAACTGATTCTGGCTACCGGAATTGAAAGGGTAGTAACTGTCAACATGTCAGAAATCAGGTATCTTGAACCGGAAGATTACATCTCCAGGCTGATGAGTGAAGGCATGAGAGCAATTGTAGTCGGAAGTGATTTCACCTTTGGAAACGGTGCAAAGGGAAATATCGAGCTATTGGAGAGGATCTCAAAAGAAGGAGACTTGAGAGTTGAGATCGTACCCGACGCGCTATATGATGGGCGCAGAATTAGCAGCAGCTGGATAAGGGAATCTATAGCTAAAGGGGACATCGGCCTCACGAATTCCCTTCTAGGAAAGAGATACTCGATACGAGGCAAGGTTTACAAAGACAAGCAGCTTGGCGCCAAGATTGGTTTTCCGACTGCAAACATACATCGGGGAGATGAAAGGCTAGTAATACCAAGATCGGGTGTCTACATAATTATGTCGACGATTGACTCTAGAGATTACTTTGGTTTGCTAAATGTTGGTTTCAGACCCACAGTAAACACATCGGAAGAAGTCAAGTATGAAGTATACTTTTTTGACTATTCTGGCAATCTCTACGATAGAAACCTTGAACTGGAGTTCCTTGAATTTATAAGGCCCGAGTTGAAATTCGACTCTCTGGGCGAGCTAATAGAACAGATAAAACATGATGAAAGAGTTGCCCGTCGCTGGCTGGAGATACACCTAAATATGCTCAAGAAAGAATGATGAAATCGCCCCGAAGAATTGAGACCTTCTTTCTTCGTCGGCAAACAGTTCGTGCTTTCCCCCCGGGATTTCCAGCATTTTCTTCTCCACATTAATCTTTTCGTAGAGCTCCTTTCCTCCTATTGGATCAACAACCCTGTCCGCGGAACCATAGACTATTAGCGTAGGTGTCGTTATTCTATCCGCCTCTTCCAATGCCTGCTTGATACTATCTTCAAGACCGAAAAAGAGATTCGGTGATACTCGATCATGCACATAAGGATCTGCAATGTATCGTTGTACAGCTCTCTCATTATTTGACAAGTCAGCGGGAGTGAAACGAGAAGAACTACTGAATGTAGTTTTTGGTGCAACTCGTCTAATAATCGAAATCAACGGAAGCAGATTCTTGACGGAATCCTTTGCGGAAAAGAGATGGGGAGCGCTGAGGGCGGCGGCACTGAAAAGATCTGGATGCTCCTCTATGACTCTTGTAGCTATAAGTCCTCCCATACTGTGCCCGAAAAGGAAGAGGGGAAGCTCGGGCTGAATCTTCTTCACTCGATCGGCAACTTCCTTTACAAGCGACGTGAAGTCGTCAAATGACTTAATGAAACCCCGAGTTCCCGAATGCATGCCGTGACCTGGAAAATCCGCCGCAAGCACATCGAATCCCTTTCCGTTAAGATAAGTAGCAAAACCGTCGTATCTTCCACTGTGTTCACCAATTCCGTGACAAATCACTACGCTTGCCCTTTTGCCCGAAGAAAACCATCTTCTAACAAACACCGCAACACCTCCTCAAACTGATTATATCTCTTCAACAGGGGTGTTTACAAAAGCCAGAGAGCATGATAATATTATTTCTGTTCGGCCCCATAGGATAACGGCTAGTCCACCGGATTCTCAGTCCGAAGGTCGGGGTTCGATTCCCCGTGGGGCTGCCAACATTTTAGTTCTCCATCGGCGTAAGTTCCATTGAAAATCTCCCAGCTGGGAGATTTTCGCTTTTTGAGCTCTTTTTTGTTCTGGGTTCCTTTGATGTCTTTCAACCCTCTGCTTTCCCTTTAATAGCTGATCGCAAAGAACTCTATTCTCGCTCGCGTTGTCTTGATTGCGAGCCTTCTTTAGACACTTTTATAACCTAGAACAACTGATCTCTATGTGAACCAGCTAGAAAATACAACCAGCATATTATCCAAAAGCCTTACAAAGGAAAAGTCAAATAGCGAAGCAGAGCATAACTAATTCTTATCGATTTATTAATCTGTTTGTCTCTATAGGAAATGAGTTTTCGCAGATGCTATGCTATCATAATTCAATGCCTATTATTTTCACTTTAGCACTTCCTGTTCTTTGCCGCCCATTAGAGGCGGCTTCTATTTTTTCCTCTTTGCTTTTTAATTAAACAGCGGTTGAGGAATTATTTTTCCCTTCCCAAGCATCTAGAAAATGATCGGTTTTGAAATTGCGTGGATTTTTGAAGAGGGCAGAGGTTTTCTACTGATCTGATTCTAAAAAGGTAAATCCTCCTTCTATTATCGAAGTACAAATCTCAACGATCTTCGGGTCGTAAAGCCTTCCGGCATTCGATCTGATTTCTTCTAGTGCGGCATCAAAACCAAGTGCGGCTCTATACGGTCTATGGGAGCTCATCGCTTCGACAACATCGGCAACCATAATTATCTTGGCTTCGAGAAGAATTTCATCTTCCTTCAAGTGTCTGGGATAACCGGAACCGTCGAGGCGCTCATGATGCTGATAAACGATTTCGGCAACGGGCCAGGGCAGTTCGACTTTTCTAAGAATCTCGAAACCTGTCACGGAGTGCCTCTTTATTATTTCAAACTCTATATCGCTCAGTTTTCCGGGCTTCGACAATATCTCGGTGGGAATCATAATCTTTCCTATGTCGTGAACCATTGCCGAAACTCTCAAAGCTTCGATCGTTTGTTCGTCAAGATCCATTTTTCTTCCAATTTCCACGGCAAGTTTTGCGACGTTCTTCTCATGGAATTCAGTGTATGGATCCTTCAGATTCAGCACATCAGACAACACAGTAACAATTGAATTGAAGGCTGCCTTCAGCGCTTCGCTGGTTTTTTGGCGTTCAGTAACGTCTCTGGCGATTCCTTCAATTGCAATAAGATTTCCTTCATCGTCATAAACGGGCACATTCATCTGCTCTGTCCAAATAATCTCCCCATTCTTTCTGATCCATCTCAAAAGAATCGGCGATTGATTCACTTGCTCTGAAAGCCCGTCAAGTTTCCATCTGTCATCAGGATGGACCAGTTCGAAACCAAGATTTGGATTTGAGTAGTGCTCCTCCGGTGTATAGCCTGTAATCTTTGTGGCAGAAGGGCTGACATACGAGAATTTTCTCTCTGGGAATAATTCATATCTATATACCAGATCATTCGCCTTTTCTGCAATAAGCCGAAACTTCCTTTCGCTTTCTTCAAGAGCCTCTTCAGCTGCGGCCCTGAGTCTTTCTTCCTTCTTTCTTTTTATTGCCTCCTTGACTGCGAACGGGAGCCTTGCCATATGTTCCTTTATGACATAATCTGAGGCGCCCGCCTTCATACATTCAACGGCAGTCTCCTCGTTCATGGAGCCAGTAAGAATGACTATAGGCGTACTGGGAGAGAACTTCAAAGCAAGATCTATTACTTCCATCCCGCTGAAGTGAGGCATCATGTAATCGGAAATGATTATGTCGGGCTTGTAATTAGAGATTGACTGGAGAAATTCTTCACGATTATCTACCCTCAAGAAACCAACAGAATCGCACCAATCCAAAAGTCCTTTTGTGATTTCTAGTTTCGCGAGCTCCGCATCACTTTTCAAATCTTCTACGAGAAGTATCTTTATCGACGAAAAATCAGAGAAATTTCCATCAACGGTATTGTCCATAAGCACCTCCCGATAACCCAACAATAATATCATGCAGGACTGCCATGTTCGAACGAGCAGATACTGTCCTTTTCAGCGTAATTTGAAAACCTGTGAGTGATACACTCTCACTGATAGATTCTTTTGTTAAGAGCGCAGATTATACTTTCTCTAGGGCTTCATCATTCAACCCTCAAAAGGAGTCAATATGGGAAAAGAAGTACTGCTTGCGCTTGTCAATAACGCAGCACTACTTATTACCTTTGTGGTTTTGTACACCGCCTTCTATGTTAAGTCAACACCAAGCAGACAAATGCCAAGGCAAATCAACTCTGGATTGCTTCTCGGATTGGTTACAGTTGGTGTCATGCTTAATTCTTGGCAGCTCTCTCCCGGCGTGGTTTGCGATACCAGATCGGTTGCACTGGGTCTAATAGGTCTCTTTTTCGGATTTATTCCCTCCATGATTTCGGCCTCGATGGCCGTTGGCTTGAGGATATTGATGGGCGGCGAGGGAACGATTCCGGGAATAAGCACAATACTTAGTTCGATTTCCGTGGGTCTCATCTGGCGACATTATAGAAGAAGAGATCCAGGTGATTGTTCACTACTAGAGCTGTATCTATTTGGAATCGTAGTACATATATTTATGCTTCTGTGCATGCTTCTTCTTCCTTCTCAAAGCAGAGAAACTTTTTTTGAGATGGCAGCGTTGCCCGTGATGATAGTTTATCCGGCGGCAACGATGATAGTGGGCTGGGCAATGACGGGCCAAATAGCGCGCAAGCAGGGAGAAGCAGCAGAAAGGGAACTTGCTTCCACGAGTGAGAAGCTCGCGGTGATTGTGAAGAATTCACCGGTAGCTATGGTAAGTCTTGATCTCGATTATAATGTTACATCGTGGAATGAGGCGGCAGAAGAGATATTTGGATGGAAATGCTCAGAGGTCCTCGGCAAACCTCTGCCTTACATTCTAGAAACGCAAAAGGAAGAACACGAGAGAATGAACGTAGAAACTCTGAAAGGCCTTCCCGTTAAGGGCAAACGATTCACACGGAGGACAAAGGATGGAAGAGAAGTCATCATAAAGGTTTACAACGCCCCAATTCGTGATGAAAACGGAAATCTTGAAGGAATCTTCGGAATACTTGAGGATGTGACAGAACAACACAAGGCAGAGCTTGCTCTCAAAGAAAGTGAACTTCGCTTCAGAAAATTATATATGAACATGAACATTGGAGTGGCCATATATAGAGTAATCAATGAAGGTGACGATGTCGTATTCTTGGATATGAATCCATCTGGCTGTAGAATTACTGGAGTAAATCGAGAGGAGATACTTGGAAGAAGTGTCAAGGCAATCTTTCCATCAGTTACAGAGCTAGGAATTTACCAGAAGCTCATCGAGGTTTGGAAGACCGGCCGTCCACTGCATCATCCAGTAATGCGCTACAAAGATGAAAGAATAGACTTCTGGGCCGATAATTATATCTATCCAGACAGATCACATGAAGTCGTAGCGATATTTGAAGATGTAACTCAAAGAGAACTAATGCTCGAGGAACTAGAAAGGAGAGTCAAAAATAGAACAGAAGAGCTCGAAGCGGCTAATAAAGAGCTGGAGTCCTTTGCCTACTCGGTTTCACATGACTTGAGAGCTCCTCTAAGGGCTATTAACGGCTTTTCAAAGATCATTTCAGATCGCTATATGTCCTCCCTTCCCGAAGAGGGACAAAGGTATCTCGGATTTATATCGAAAGCTGGAGGAGATATGTCCGATCTCATAGACGGCCTTCTAGAATACTCCCGAATCGGTAGATCATCGATTCACCTGAACAAACTACCTTTGAAGAGTATCGTTGACGACTGCATATCTACGTTGAACCGGAGAATTGAAGAGGAAGGGGCAGAGGTAAGCATAATTACGGATTTGCCAACGGTCTATGCAGACCAATCTCTTCTAAAAAGAGCAGTAACTAATCTCCTTCAGAATGCGTTGACTTATCACAAAGCCGGGTCGCGCCCCATAGTAAAAATATCCTCCAAGCATCAGAACGGCTGGGTCTTTCTAACGATAGAAGACAATGGGATCGGAATAGAAGACAGGTATTACGAAAGAATCTTCAATGTGTTTCAGAGGCTACACACTGATGAGGAGTTTCCAGGCACTGGTATTGGACTCTCGATTGTAAAGAAATCGGTTTTGCTAATGGGGGGAGACGTCTCTCTGGAATCTATACCCGGGGAAGGCTCGAAATTCACTTTGAAGATTAAGGGGGTTTAGCCTTGAAAAATGCGATCTTACTTCTGGTTGAAGATAATCTGATGGACATTGAGTTGACTCTTGATTCCTTCAGGCAGGTGGGGCTCACTAATCACGTCGAAATCGCAAAGACTGGGGAAAGAGCGCTCGATTATGTATTCGGTAACGGACCCTTCAGTGATAGAGAGGCTTTCCCACTGCCTGATCTTGTTCTGCTAGATCTCAAACTACCCGGCATTTCCGGGCATGAGGTTCTTCAAGAGATGAAGAAAAGCGAACTAACGAAAAGAATACCGGTTGTAGTTCTTACTTCTTCCCGAGAAGAAGGAGACAGAGCTATCTGTTACGACAGTGGAGTAAACTCCTTCCTAGTCAAGCCGGTTAACTTCGAGGAATTCCTCGTTGTAGCCAGGGCCATTGGTGATTACTGGCTCACGATCAACGTTGGTCCTCCATTTGAATGAGTTGTAAGGCCGTGGCTCCGGTCGGAAGTTGGGGGTTCGTAAGAGCAAAAGATCAGTTCCAAGTTGTAGTTGCATGTGCGAATAAATTCGATTCAAACGGATGTGAGGGCGTGCGGCGGCACGCCCGCTATTGAGGATCAGTCTTCCCAAGGATAGAGATCGTCCTCCTCAATAGTTGAACGAACCTATTCTGCCTGAAAAGCTCCTGTTCAGGATTTGGGCTTATGAAACGAGGTTCGGGATAGCGGGTAGGGGGTTGGAAAGAGCAAAGGAACAGTTCCAAGTTGCAAGAATGGGAACCAAAATCACAATGCAGGAACCGGATTCTGAAACAATTTCAAGCATGACATGATCCTGGACCAACAAACAACCGTTCTTCACTCTCTCACTCTCTTCCCAGAAAACAGCAACCCGCAAAAGCCAACGGATTCTTAATCTTCCCAGCGTACAGCGGTTCTTATGCTGGTGAGTAGCCCAGGGGGATTTCACCCCCAGGCTCTCTCAGAACCGGACTTGAATCTCTCGATTCATCCGGCTCCCATTATCCAGCCGTATAGAATATCCCCATCGTCCAGTGTACAAATAGACGAGGCTCCCTGCGAGCAAGAGTTTCTAGCCATTTACCCGCTTTTGTGCGACCTCTCCTTTTCTTGTACTTGTTTCTTACCCACTGAACTAAGGCTTTGTTTAGCCGACTCAGTACTGTATACATCTCAAATCTGCGAAAGTGTCCATAGTAGTTTATCCAACCTCTTATTACCGGGTTGATTCTTTCTGAGAGTTCTTCAATACTCAGGTATGACTTGGTTTGAAGTCTCATTCTCCGGATCTTCTGTCTCATCGCCTTCTTTGCCTGTTCACTCACTGCAGGGGTGAAGCTGTAGAAGATCCTCCCGTTTCTGGCTTTGCAGCTACGGACTCTGAAGGTGTATCCTAGAAAGTCAAAGCTTGTATTTGGATACTCGCCCTTCCTTTTATCGTCTTTGCAGTAGACAATACGGGTCTTCTCTGGATGAAGCTT